>JAIYAJ010000030.1 GCA_027489105.1 Zymomonas sp.
ATGTGCGTCTCGATCATCGCGAAGGCCTTGGCGATGCAGGTCAGCATGCCCAGCGCCAGGATATCGACCTTCATCAGCTTCAGCGCGTCGATATCGTCCTTGTCCCATTCGATGAAGGTGCGGTCGTCCATCGCCGCATTGTGGATCGGGACGGTCTCGTCGAGCCGATCCTCGGTCAGGATGAAGCCGCCGACATGCTGCGACAAATGGCGCGGAAAGGTCAGCAGCTGCGCGACCAGCATGTTGAGCCGTCCGATCTCGACATTGGCAGGGTCGAAGCCGGTCTCATGGAAGCGCTTCTCCTCCATGCTCGATGAAAAGCTGCCCCATATGGTCGAGGTAAGCCGGGCCGCGACATCCTCGCTGAGGCCCAGCACCTTGGCGACCTCGCGCACCGCGCTGCGCGGCCGGTAATGGATGACGGTCGCGGCGATGCCGGCGCGGTCGCGGCCATAGCGGCCATAGATATATTGCATCACCTCCTCGCGCCGCTCATGCTCGAAGTCGACGTCGATGTCGGGCGGTTCCTTGCGGTCCTCGGAGATGAAGCGCGAGAAGAGGAGCTTGTTCGCGACCGGGTCGACCTCGGTGATGCCGAGCACGTAGCAGATCACCGAATTGGCCGCCGATCCTCGCCCCTGGCACAGGATCTTCCGCTCGCGCGCAAAGCGGACGATGTCGTGCACCGTCAGGAAATAATAGGCATATTGCTCCTTGCGGACGAGCTTCAGCTCGGTCTCGACAAGGTCCAGCACCTTGTGGCCGGGCGCCTCGCCATAGCGCCAGCGCACCCCGTCGGCGACGAGCTTCTCGAGCCAGGCCTGCGGGGTCCAGCCCTCGGGCACCGGCTCGTGCGGATAGACATAACTGAGCTGCTCGAGGTCGAAACCGACTCGCTCGAGCAGACGTGCGCCTTCGCCCACCGCCTGCGGATGGTCGACGAAAAGCCGCGCCATTTCACGCCCGGGCTTCAGATGGCGCTCGGCATTGGCGGCGAGCCGCCTCCCCGCCTCCTCGATCTTCAGGCCCAGCCTGATGCAGGTGACGATGTCGTGCAGCTGGCGTTGCGCCGGGGTGGCGTAGAGCGCGTCATTGGTCGCGAGCAGCGGAACCGACAATTCGCCCGCGAGCCGCGCCAGCCCGGCGATGCGGCGGCGATCGCGACCTGCATAGCGCATGGTGACGCCGAGCCAGAGCCGGTCGGGCGCCGCGCGGTTCAGAAGGGCCAGCACCTGCCGCAACCGGTCCTGCCGTCCGTCCGCAGGAGGCACGGTCGATGGTGCGAGCCTGACCCCGTCGACCGTCGCAAGCGCCAGAGGAGGCCGCCCTTCGCTGCTCTCCTCCACGGATTGCGTGGTCGCCTCGGGATGGAGTCCCTGCCAGCTCGGGTGTGGCCGGGCGCCCTCCCCTCCCAGCACCAGCCCTTCGCCATCGGGGATCACCACCAGCAGCAGATCGTCGAGATGGTCGAGCAGGTCGGCGAGGAACAGGATACAGTCGCCCTTGATCGCGCGCCGGTTGCCGACCGTGAGAAGGCGGGTCAGCCGCCCCCAGCCATGGCGGGTCGCAGGATAGGCGACGATGTCGGGGGTGCCGTCGACAAAGACGAGGCGCGCCCCGGTGGCCAGCTTGAAGGGGAAATCCGGAAGGCCCTCTTCGGCAGCCTTCTCGCGCGCGTCACGCAGCGCCTTCCACGCGCGGACCACGCCGGCCACGCTGTTGCGATCGGCGATGCCGAGGCCGACATGACCGGCGGCAATCGCTGCGGCCACCATGGCCTCGGCCGGCGAGGCCCCGCGCAGGAAGCTGTAATTGCTCGCCGCCACCATCTCGGCAAAGACCGGATCGGGTCGGCGGCTCATGCGAACAGGCCATGGATATACCAGGCGGGGCTGTTCGCCTCGCGCTCGTAAAGGCCCAGGCGGAACAGCCAGAAGCGCCGCCCCTTGCCGTCTTCCACGCGGTAATAATCGCGACTGAGCCCGGCATTGTCGGCGCGCTTCCACCACAGCGAACCGATCCGCTCGGGCCCTTCGGCCAGCGTCACCTCGTGCAGCTCGCGCCGCCAGCGGAAGCGCTGGGGCGGCCCGTCGGGAACGCCCGCCACCACCTCGATCGGCTGGGGCGGGTCAAAAAGATAGGTCGGGCGCAGCGGCGGCTCGCCCCGCTCAGGCTCGGGCCAGGGGCCGGCGGGCCCGGCCTCGATGGCAGGAAAGGCGAAGGCCGCCTGTTCGGGAATGTGGCTGTCGCGCGGTGCCAGCCGCCTGACCCGGTTGCGGCCGAGCCGGGTGGAGAGGCGGTCGAGCAGTTGCGCCAGTTCACCCTCGGCCAGCGCGCCGCCCTCGAGCGGCAGCTGGATCGGCGCCATCGTCTCGAACACAGGCACCGCCAGGCGCACCAGATCGAAGCCGAAGCCCGGATCGACCGGATCGGCCAGCGCGGCAAGGCGTTCGTCGAACAACCGCATGATCGTCGCGGGGTCGCGCACCGGCAGGCCGGTTTCGACGCGCAGCCGCCGGACGAGGCCATCGGTGCGATAGAGCTGCGCCTCGAAGCGGCGCCCGCCGCGATGCGCCTCCTCCATCCGCCGCGCGGCCCCTGCCATCAACTCGCCGATCGCGGCGAGCGCCGCCTCGGTGCGGCCGATCGGCTCGGCGAAGCGGCGTTCGAGCTGCAAGGCCGCCTCTGGACGGCGCGGGGTAATGCGCAGGTCGCGGCCACCGGCGACGCGGGCCAGCCGGTCGGCGGCGGCCTCGCCGAAGCGCGCGGACAGCAATTGCGAGGGCCGCGCGCGCAGGTCGCCGATCCGCTTGAGCCCGGCGCGGCGCAAGGCGACCGCCTCCTCTCCGCCAAGCTCGAGCGCTTCGACCGGCAGGCTTTCGATGGGCGCCTCCCCCGACCGCGCGTGGCGGGCCAGCGCATGGGCGGCGTCGGGGGTGTCCGCCAGCGCGCTGCGCGTGGTCAGCCCCAGCCGCTCCAGCCGCGCGCGCAGGTCTGCGAGCAAGCCCTCCTCGCCGCCGAACAGATGCGCGCAGCCGCTGATGTCGAGCAATAGGCCGTCGGGCGGGTCGATCGCCACCATCGGCGTATAGCGGTCGCACCCGTCGGCGATCGCCTCGATCAGGCGCGCATCCTCGGCCGGATCGGCATCGACGACGCCCAGATCGGGATGACGCGCGCGGGCATCGGCGAGCGACAGGCCGGGCACCAGCCCCAGGTCGAGCGCGGCCCGGCTCGACGCGACGAGCCGGATCGCGCCTTTCTGCTTTTCGACGAGGACGAAGGGCGCATCAGGCGGAAAGCCGGGCCGCGCCTGTCCGCTCCGGATCGCCCGCGCCAGTCGCTCGCTCGCGAGCAGCGGGAAGACCAGCGCCAGATAGCGGCGCTTCGCGGAAATGGTGTTCGTCACGATTCCACTCCAGCAACATGCGCATGCCTTCCAGCCCTCCGCGATGGCGCAACAATTGGATTTCGATGGCGGGATGGCCGGGCGCCCCCGCCTCCAGCGGCGCCGAGGCCGATGAGCGGACCCGCCAGCGGCTATAGGCCGCGCTCGGCACCGGCTCCCCCTCCGCCCGCAGCAGCAGCACGGTCACCCCCGATTTCTCCGCCGCGACCGCCAGCCGCCTTGTGGCGGTCAGATCCAGCCCCCGCGCCGCCTTCCATGGCTCGATCAAGAGGACCGACAGCTGTGCGCAGCGCACCGCGTCCCCCGCCGCGCGGAGCAACGCCGCCTCGTCGGGGGCGACGATCTCGATCAGGCGCGCCGGATCGAAGCCCAATTCGGCCAGCCCCGGACCATAGAGACATCCCCCCGCCCGTACCGACCCGTCCTGCCGCAGCCAGAGCAGCGGCCCCGTCCCCGCGCGCATCGCCAGCATCAGCCCCGCACCGGCGAGCGCCGCGCGGTCGTCCGGCTCGGCGGCGAAGAGTTCGTGCAACCGGCCCTTCGGCAGGCCCCCACCCAGCTGCACGTCGAGGGAAACGCTACCCAGGGGGAAGAGCACGCTTTCGACGGGCTTCGGGCCCTCGATCGCGGCAATGCGCGCCCGAAGGTCGGCCAGGAAGGGAGACGACTCGCTCATGATATTTGTTCTTGTTATGTTCTTATCCTCCTTCTCCCGACAGCGAGTCAAGCCGGGTTGGAGGATCAGGCGGTGGGCACGGCCGCAAAGGCCAGCAGCAGCGCGTCGAACAGCGCCAACAGGCCGAGGATGCTGCGGGCGGCGATCAGTTCGAGGGTCGGCATCGGGCTGTGCTCCATAAGGATGCCCCCTCCTGCCACGCCGGTCTTGCGCGCCGTCGTCAGACCCGAAATCTTCTGAAACCGCCTGTAACGAAGGACTGCCTCACTGTTCAAAAAGGGGGACGGTCGCCCGCCCCCTTCTTCATTCGAGGCTCAGGCGGCGACTTCGTCCTTCAGCACTGCATGTCGATCACGAAGCGATATTTGACGTCGCTCCGCACCATGCGGTCATAGGCCTCGTCGATCGCCTCCATCGGGATCGTCTCGATGTCGGCGGTGGTCCCATGGTCGCGGCATAAGTCGAGCATCTCCTGCGTCTCGGCGATGCCTCCGATCAGCGAGCCCGCCAGCGCGCGGCGGCGGAAGATCAGGCCGCCGACCGACGGATCCCGCCCTTCACCGGCTATCATCTCTATTATCCGAGCCGCCGCCAGCAATCGCCGGCCTTCGCGCTGGTCGTGCAGACGCTACGCTATCCCCGATCGGACACCGTCCCGAGTTGGCCGCTTTAGACGACCGGCTTGCGGCGCTCTATCATCGGCCACAGCGTATTGATCGCCAGCCCCCCGATCACCAGCGCAGCCGCGCCGATCTTCCAGCCGGGCAGCGCCTCGCCCAGCACCAGCGCCGAGGTGCCCATGCCGAAGATCGGGACGAGCAAAGCGGTCGGCGAGATGCTAGCCGCCGGATGGCGCGACAGCAGCCAGCCCCAGGCGGCATAGCCGAACAGCGTGTTGCCGACCGACTGCCACAGCACCGCCGCCCAGGCGCCGCTACCGGCGTGGGAGATCGCCTGCGTCATGGCGGGCCAGCCTTCCATCACCAGCGAGGCAGCGAACAGCGGTGGGATCGAGAAAAGGCTCGCCCAGACGACGAACCCCAGCATGTCGCTGGTACCGCTCGCCTTGGCGATATGGTTGCCGCAGCCCCAGCTGAGCGAGGCGATGAGCGTCAGGAGCAAGCCGAGCGGGGTCGCGCTGGCATCGCCGTGCAGGATGATAAGCGCGATGCCGCTGGTCGCGATCAGCAGCGCCAGCCCCTGATAAGCGCGCATCCGTTCGCGGTTGACCAGCATCGCCAGCCCGATGGTGAAGAAGACCTGGCTCTGCACCACCAGCGAGGCGAGCCCCGGCGAAATATGGCCGCGCATCGCGATATAGAGCAGGCCGAACTGGCCGAAACCGATCAGCACGCCGTAGGCGGCGAGCGACCGCCAGCGCACAGCCGGACGTCGGATGAAGAAGGCGGCCGGCAGGAAGGCGAAGGTGAAGCGCAGCGTTGCGAACAGCAGCGGCGGCAGTTCGTCGAGCGCCAGCCGGATCACCACGAAATTGGTGCCCCACACCGCGACGATCGCCAAAGCGAGCAGCAGATGCGAAGCGGGCAGATGATGGCCGGTGCGATCCATGGGACCGCTGTCTAGGGCGTCCGGCCGCACCGGAACATCCCTACAATCCGACTATATTGTCACGGGAACGATGCCGCCCGCCATGGTCGGGTGGACGGCATCGCAATCGTCATTCGGGCAGGAAGTCGGGCACCGACAGATAGCGCTCGCCGGTGTCGTAGTTGAAACCGAGCACGCGCTTGCCCGGAAATTCCTTCAGCTTCTGCGCAATGGCGGCGAGCGTCGCACCCGAACTGATCCCGACGAGCATGCCTTCCTCGCGCGCCGAGCGGCGGGCATAGTCTTTGGCATGGGCGGGATCGACCTGGACCACGCCGTCGAGCAGCTGGGTGTGGAGATTGGCGGGAACGAAGCCGGCGCCGATGCCCTGGATCGGGTGCGGACCGGGCTGGCCGCCCGAGATGACCGGCGAGAGGGTCGGCTCGACCGCGAACACCTTGAGGTCGGGCCAGCGCGCCTTGAGAACCTGGGCTGCGCCGGTGATGTGACCGCCCGTGCCGACGCCGGTGATCATGAGGTCGATCGGCTCATCCTTGAAATCGGCGTAGATTTCCTCTGCGGTGGTGCGGACATGCACCTCGATATTGGCCGGGTTCTCGAACTGCTGCGGGATCCAGGCGCCCGGCGTCTCCGCCTGCAGTTCCAGCGCGCGCTCGATCGCGCCCTTCATGCCCTTTTCGCGCGGGGTCAGGTCGAAGCTCGCGCCATAGGCGAGCATCAGCCGGCGGCGTTCGAGCGACATGCTCTCCGGCATGACGAGGACGAGCTTGTAGCCCTTGACCGCCGCGACGAGCGCGAGGCCGATGCCGGTGTTGCCGCTGGTCGGCTCGATGATCGTGCCGCCGGGCTTGAGCTTGCCGCTGCGCTCGGCATCCTCGATCATCGCCAGCGCGATGCGGTCCTTGATCGAGCCGCCGGGGTTGCTCCGCTCGGACTTGATCCACACTTCGGCGTCGCCGAACAGCCGGTTGACGCGAACGTGCGGGGTTCCGCCGATCGTTTCCAAGATCGATGCAAATCTGGTCATGCTGCCTTCTCCTGGCCTGGAACATCATCTAACGATGCGGGCGCATCGAGGGTCCTTGCCCGCAATATCTCGGGAAAGAGGCGCGCCCACAAGGCCGCCACGAGGATCGTGCCGATCCCTCCAGCGACGACCGCTGCGACCGGGCCGACGAGCGCAGCGAGGAAACCCGATTCCGCTTCGCCCAGCTCGTTCGAACCGGAAATGAACAGGGTCGACACCGCGCCCACCCGCCCGCGCATCGCGTCGGGCGTGTAGAGCTGGATCAGCGACTGGCGCACATAGACCGACACCATGTCGGCGGCACCGAGCAGGGCGAGACAGGCCAGCGCGACGGCCATCGGATCGGTTGCGCGATAGGACAGACCGAAGGCGATCGTGCCGACGCCGAAGACGGCGACCGCGATCAGCAGCTTAAGCCCGACATTGCTGCGCAGCGGGAACCGTCCCAGCCAGAAGGCGGTGAGCGCCGCGCCGACCGCAGGGGCCGCCCGCAGATGGCCGAGCCCCGACGATCCGATGTGCAATATGTCGCGCGCATAGATAGGCAGCATCGCGGTGGCGCCCCCGAGCAGCACCGCGAACAGGTCGAGCGAGATCGCGCCGAGCACCAGCCGGTTGCGCCGCAGATAGGAGAAGCCCTCGAGCATCTGCTCCCAGGGCTTGCCCCCGCGCGCGAGCACCGTGCGCGGCACGGGGCCGATCAGGAACAGCATCAGCGTAGCAAAACCGAGCAACACCGCCGCCACCGCATAAGCGAGCGGTGGATCGATCGCATAGAGATAGCCGCCGACGGGCGGCCCGGCGATGGCACCGACCTGCCACGCAAAGGAACTCATCGCGATCGCCTGGGGCAGCAGCGGGCGCGGCACCAGATTGGGCGACAGCGCCTGGAGCGCCGGCGCGGCGAAGGCCCGCGCGACGCCGAGCAGCGCAGCGATCGTGAACAAAGCCGGCAGGCTGATCCGGTCGGTCCAGGTCAGATAGCCGAGCGCGACCGCGCAGACGAGTTCGAGGGCCGTCGTTGCGCGGGCGATCCAGCGACGGTCGAAGCGGTCGGCGGCAAGCCCGGTCACCAGCGTCAGCAACATCAGCGGCAGGAACTGCGCGACGCCGATCAGGCCGAGCTGGAGCGCAGCCTCTCGCGGAGCCATCGTTCGCCGGGCGACGTCATAGACCTGCCAGCCGATGATCACGACCATGCCGTTGAGCGCGATCGTCGAGGTGAAGCGGGCCAGCCAAAAATGGCGGTAGGCCGGAATGGAGAAGGGAGACTCGCGCATGGCCATGGCTCTCTCTAGGCGCTGGGATCGATCGACCGCAACAGGCTCGGGCGGCGGCGCATGCAATTTCTACTGATATGCTAGAAATTATTTCTCGGCCGGCGAAACGAAGCTGTCGAGCACCCGCTTGCGGCCCGAATGCTCGAAGTCGATCTCCAGCTTGTTGCCCTCGATCTCGACCACCGCGCCATAGCCGAACTTCGTGTGGAACACGCGCTGGCCGAGCGCGATGTCCTTGCGCGCCGGCTGGGCGAAGCTGACCGCCGAGGCGCGCGCCTCGACCACCCGCGCACCCGTCTGCGGAGCGCCGAGCCCGCCGGCGGCGGTTGCCCGCTGCCATCCGGGGCCCCTGCCCTGACTGCGCCCAACATGCGCGAAGGGATCGGCATGTTCGGACCACTGCGCCCGCCACAGCGATTCCCCGCCCGACATGGTCGTCTCGGATTCGAGATGCGCCGCCGGCAGTTCGGCGATGAAGCGCGACGGGATCGACGAGGTCCATTGCCCGTAGATTCGCCGGTTCGCGGCGTGGAGGATCGTGCAGCGCCGCCGCGCGCGGGTGATCGCGACATAGCCGAGCCGCCGCTCTTCCTCGAGACTGGCGAGCCCGCCTTCGTCGAGCGAACGCTGCGACGGGAACACCCCCTCCTCCCATCCGGGCAGGAAGACCGTGTCGAACTCCAGCCCTTTGGCGGCGTGGATCGTCATGATCGTCACCTTCGCGCTGTCGGCGTCGGCGTCATTGTCCATGACGAGGCTGACATGTTCGAGGAAATCGCCGAGCGTGGCATAATCCTCCATCGCCCGCGTGAGTTCGCTCAGATTTTCGAGCCGACCCTCGGCCTCGGTGGACTTCTCGTTCTGCAGCATCGCGACATAGCCCGACTCCTCCAGCACCTGCCGGGTCAGTTCGGCATGCGGCAGCTGCGACAGCAGATCGCGCCAGCGGGCGATGTCGCCGACCAGATTGCCGAGCGCGCGCCGCGCCTGCGGGGTCAATTCGACGGTGCCCAGGATGCGCGCGGCGGCGAGCGTCATCGGAATGCCCTCGATCCGCGCCAGCTGGTGGACTTTGGCGACCGCCTTGTCGCCCAACCCGCGCTTGGGCGTGTTGACGATCCGCTCGAATGCGAGGTCGTCCGCCGGCTGGCTGATCACCCGCAGATAGGCGAGAGCATCACGAATCTCGGCGCGCTCGTAGAAGCGGAAGCCGCCGACGATGCGATAGGGCAAGCCGATCGCAATGAAGCGGTCCTCGAACTCGCGCGTCTGGAACTGGGCGCGGACGAGTTCGTTGAGGTTTTCCAGCCGTCCTGCCGCCTCGGCGGTGCGATCGGCCTGCCACATCGCGGTATAGC
>JAIYAJ010000294.1 GCA_027489105.1 Zymomonas sp.
CGGTCGAGGCCGGACGGACCGTATAGCCATTTTCCTGAAGCGCCCGCGCGGTCAGGACCCGGAGCGAGGGATCGTCTTCAACCAACAGGATGGTACTGGACGTCACGGTCTTCCTCATCGGGACGGATGCAAATCAGGTATGGGGGCACCGCGAGTGCGTCAACCGCCCTGCCCTGCAAAAGATTGCACCTCGGAACATGGCAATGTTTTGACATGATATGGACGATGTACGGACATGGCCAGAGCAAGTTGAAGCGACGCCGGCCATAGGTCGCGTCTATGTGCCGCTGGGCAATGTTTCGATTTTGCCGGGCGCGCCGCGCCTTCTATCCTCGCGACAGCCCAAGCAGAAGGAGGCCGCGATGGCGGGACGCTGGTTCGACGAATGGACGGTGGGGGATCGGCTGACGCACGACATCCGCCGGACGGTGACCGAGACCGACAATCTCCTCTTCTCGACGATGACCCACAATCCGCAGCCGCTGCACCTCGATGCCGAGGCCGCGCGTCAGAGCGAGTTCGGGCAGATCCTCGTCAACGGCACATTCACCTTCGCGCTGATGGTCGGTCTGTCCGTCGGCGACACGACGCTGGGCACGCTCGTCGCCAATCTCGGCTATGACAAGCTGGTCATGCCGAAGCCGGTGTTCATCGGCGACACCATGCGCGCCGAGACCGAGATCGTCGAACTGCGCGAGTCCCGGTCGCGCCCCGACGCCGGCATCGTCACCTTCCGCCACCGCCTGCTGAACCAGCGCGACGAGGTCGTGTGCGAATGCCTGCGATCTGCGCTGCTACGGCGGAAGCCTGCGGCTTAGGTCGCAGGGTGAAAAAAAGCAGCCTGCCGAGTACCGACCCAATGCCAGTCATAGCGCGACAAAGGCGTGTGCTCTGAAAGCTGCCGATTGTTCAGGTCCGATGTCTTAAGTCGCCTCAGGCTCCATTTATGGTCATTTCTTCGTGCATGGAAAGCGAGTTAGGGCAGCGCGCAAGCCCCATCGGTCTGCTTCCGTCACGTCCAAGCACAAACCTCCCGTCGCTAGGCCTGCCCATTCAATCCGAGGCCCATCCTTCGACGCTGTGACAACGAGATAGTAGCTGAGCCCCATGCGAGGCCTTGCGGAAGCCTGCATGGTGGAAACCGTTGCTGGAGTTTTTGGTCCGACGAGCCTGCGCGTGATTGTAAAGGTCGTACGTAATGAACCGTCTATGATCATCTCGCATTTCTCATCGAGACAGATGCGCGGGGCTTCCGGCAGCGAAGATATGTCCTCGACGTGGGTCAGCTTCGCCTCGACCAACGAGGTTGTTGATTGTGCGTGGGAAGGCAACGCCGCCAGTAAAGCGCATCCAGCGAAGGCGAGTTTTTCTCTGATCACCACACTCCTCCCCACGTCGCCATTTCCTCATGGAGTGTCCGCCCACCGCTCAACTGTTGCAATAGCGGAAAGGCGGCTTCCCACCCCATCTCGGCCGCGCGATCCAGCGGCCGAAAGCGGCCATCTTTACCTTTACGGCCTAAAGCCTGCCCGCGCGGGCCAGGAGCGCTTCGGCTTGTTTCAAATGAGGCCGGTCGACCATCTTGCCGTCGAGTTTGAGGGCTCCCACCCCCGGATGGGCGGCGAAGAGCGCGACGACCGCGCGGGCATGGGCAATCTCGGCTTCGCTCGGGCTGAAGCCGCGATTGATCGTTTCGACCTGCGACGGGTGGATCGCCATCATGCCGGTGAAGCCGTCGCGCCGGCCGCGCGCGACATAGGCGGCGAGGCCTTCGCTGTCCGCGATGTTCGGATAGACCGTCTCGATCGCGGCGACGCCGGCGGCATGGGCACCGAACAGGGTCAGCGCGCGGACCATCTCATAGGGCGGGGTGTAGCGCCCGTCCTCCTCACGCGAACTGGCCGCGCCGATCGCCGCCGGCAGATCCTCCGCGCCCCAGGTCAGGCCGACCAGGCGTTCGGCATAGGCGCGGTAGCTGCCCAGCGCGAAGATCGCGGCAGGCGTCTCGGTCGCGATCGGCAGGATCGGCGGACAATCGGCACCGGCCAGTTCGACCAGCCGCGCGACCGAGCCCTGCCCTTCCGCCTTGGGCAGCACGACCCCCGCCGGCCCCGCCGCCATGATCGCGCGCAGGTCCGCGCCGACATGCTCGGAGTCGAGCGGGTTGATGCGGACGAAGCTCGGCACCGGGGGCGTCGAGCGCAGCCATTCGACGATCGCCGCGCGCGCGCCGGCCTTGGCTGCGGGCGCGACCGAGTCCTCCAAGTCGAGGATCAGCGCGTCCGCGCCGCTGGCGGCGGCCTTGGGAAAACGCTCCGGCCGGTCGCCGGGCACGAACAGGAGCGATCGCAGTCTCATGGCTTCGCATTGCCTTCGCGGCCCAGCGATGGCAATCGGCGAATCGGACTGGGGAGGTCGTGATCCGACGGAGCCGCCGCGCGAAGCGGGGCCCGACAGCCTGGACTCCCGGCCACCTCGCCGAACCGACCGCGATAGTCTAGCCGGGTGATCCGGGCCTGCAGGGAAAGACGCATGACACAAGGCAAGCGCATGATCGACCGGGCCCCGGTGGACGGATCGCTCGAACCGACCGCACCCTATCGGCGCAGCCGCTCGGCCCCGGTCGTCCTCCACCAGCGCGTCTGCGTCGACGACATCCGCGTCGAGGCGTTCATCGGCGTGCACAGCCATGAGAAGAACCGGCGTCAGTCGCTGATCGTCGCGGTCCAGCTCGACATACTGCCGCCCGAGGCCGACACGATCGACGATACGATCGACTATAACCGCATCGTCGAGGAATGCCGGCGGCTGGCCGACCGGAGCATCGGCCTGATCGAGAATTTCGCGCGCCAGCTCGGCGAGGCGCTGCTCGCCGATCCGCGCGTGATGCGCGCCGAGATTTCGGTCGCGAAGCCTGGCGCGCTGCCCAATGGCGTCGCGCGCTCGACCATCGCGCTGGCGCGGGGCGCCTGATCCGATCCATGGCTCCGGCTCCCGATCTGTCGGGCACATTCGCTGTCCTCGCCGCATCGGGCAGGGACCGGCTTTATGCGAAGCCGGTCGACAGCATCGTCGCCCGGACGGGCGAAGAGGTCGGCGAAGCGCTGACCCGGCTCGATCGGGCACTGGCGAGCGGGCTGCACGCGGCGGGCTATCTGACCTTCGAGGCGGGTCTGGCGCTCGAGCCCCGGCTGACGGCGCTGGCGCGACCGCTGCCGCCCGAACGCGGACCGCTGCTGTGGTTCGGATTGTTCGACGGCTTCACCGATCTGCCCGAAGACTGGACGGCTGAGTTGGAAGCCGAAGCGAGCGCCGTCGGCACCGCCGCCCCCCTGATCGAACGACAGGCCTATGCGGCCGCCTTCGCCGAGGTCCAGCGTCTCATCGCGGCCGGCGACGTCTATCAGATCAACCTGACCTTTCCCTGCCGCGTGCCAGTGAGTGGCGATCCTGTGGCGCTCTATGCGGCGCTGCGCGACCAGGCCCGCGCGCCGCATGGCGGCATTGTCCGGACCGCCGACCGGTCGATCCTGTCCTTCTCGCCCGAGCTGTTCTTCCGCCGCGACGGGCAGGCGATCGAATGCCGGCCGATGAAGGGCACCGCGACGCGGGGCGCCAGTGCGGAGAAGGACCGGCTCGCCGTCGCGGCGCTGTCGGACGATCCCAAGCAGCAGGCCGAGAATCTGATGATCGTCGATCTGTTGCGCAACGACATCGCGCGCATCTGCCAGCCCGGCAGCGTCTCGGTCCCGCGCCTGTTCGACGTCGAGACCTATCCTACGATCCACCAGATGACCTCGACTGTCACCGGAACCCTGCGCGAAGGCATCGGCGCCGAAGCCCTGTTGCGCGCGCTGTTCCCCTGCGGCTCGATCACCGGCGCGCCCAAGATCCGCGCGACCGAGGCGATCCTGGCGGTCGAACCCGAAGCGCGCGGAATCTACACCGGTTCGATCGGCTGGTTCGCACCTGACGGATCGGCCGAGTTCAACGTCGCTATCCGCACCCTCGACTGGCCGACCGGTGCGCCCTTCGCCCGCTATGGCATCGGGTCGGGCGTCGTCGCAGACTCGGGCGAAGCGAGCGAGTGGCGCGAATGCCTCGCCAAGGCGGAGGTGCTGACCCGGCCGCAGTCCGCCCCTAAGCGGACGCAGGCCCCTCGAAGAAGTTGAGTTCGAGCAGAACGCCATTGGGGTCCTGGGTGAAAATCTGTTTCAGCCCGATCGAATCCGCGCTGTTGGTTCGGTAATCGGCGCCCATCGCGTCGAGCCGCCCGCGCACCTCCTCGAATCCCGAGCAATTGAGCGCGACATGGTGGATCGGCCCGGTCGGCCCCGCTTCGACCGGGCGGTCATAGAAGCGCGGGCAGTCCATGCTGTTGAGGTGGAGGATCGGGCGGCCGCCGGCATCATACATCCATTGCACATGCTCGGGCCGCAAAGGCGCCGGACCGTCGCGGCGCTCCAGCGACAGAAGCTCGGCATAGAAGCGCGCCGTGCCGTCGAGGTCGTCGGTGACGATGTTGACATGGTCGAGAGCGTTGACCCGCATGGTGCATCCTCTTCCCTGTGCGCGGCGCCTCCGGTGGTTGAACTTTCTGGCCGCGATACGATCTTTGCGATCATGTCTGCTTGCCCCCGGCCATAGCCTCCGCTTTGGCCTTGCCCAACACCAAATCTCCCAAGGAACGACGATGGCCGATCAGGACCCCGCGAACAACTTCCCCCCGGGCTATGTCCCGCCCAGCGTCTGGACCTGGGAGAAGCCGAGCGGCGGCGCCTTCGCCAGCATCAACCGCCC
>JAIYAJ010000428.1 GCA_027489105.1 Zymomonas sp.
CGCGCCCAATATCGGCGCGATCCTGACCCCGCTGCTGATCCCGCCGTTGGCGCTGGCCTTTGGCTGGAAAGCCGCCTTCGTCCTGACCGGAGCTCTTGGTTTCCTGTGGCTGGTCGGGTGGATCTTCGGCACGCGCAAGCTCGTCCCCGTCGGCAACATACCCGAGCGGGCGCCGGTGAAATGGGGTGTGCTGCTCAGCGACCGGCGCAGCTGGACGGTGGTGGGCGCCAAGGCCTTCACCGATTGCGTCTGGTGGTTCGTGCTGTTCTGGATGCCCGACTTCTTCTCGCGCCAGTTCGGCATGGCGCAGGGCGACCTGGGCGGCCCGATCGCCGTCATCTTCGCCATGGCGGCGCTGGGCGCGATCAGCTCGGGGGCCTTCTACCCGCTGCTGCTGGGTCGAGGCTTCTCGGTCAATGCGGCGCGCAAGACCTCGATGCTGTTCTTCGCGCTCGTCGTGCTCGCCATGCCGCTGGCCCTGATGGCACAGAACCCATGGATCGCGGCACTGCTGATCGGCTGCGGTCTGTTCGCGCATCAGGGCTTCTCGACCAACATCTTCGGCATGACCGCCGACATCGTTCCCGGCGTGCGCGTCGCCAGCGTCGTCGCCCTGGGCGCGGTCGCCGGCAATTTGTCGGGCACCGCGATCATCGAACTGGCGGGCTGGTCGCTCGACAACGGCCATGGCTATTGGCCGATGTTCGGGATCTGCGGCGGCGCCTATCTGGCCGCGCTACTGTTCATCCACCTGATGCAGCCCAAGCTGGAACTCGCGCAGGCCTGATCGCAACGGGCTTGATCCCGCCGCACCGGTGCCGGATCGGTCCAAGGCGGGCAGCCGAGGTTCGCCCGCACCACTCCGAGCATGAACAGCGACCGGCGAGCATAGTCGGTGCGAGGCGCCGCTCCGCGGCCCAGGCTCCTACCAGCAAAGCACCCTGGAATTGTCGCTCGGACAGGCCGTTGGCTCACGCCAGCCGCCGCCGGACGGGCGCGGCAGAGCGAGAAGGCACTGACGCAACAAGGCTCAGCGCGAGCACGCAGTCAGGTTGGGCTCGGGGCTCAGGGCTCGAGCTTCCCTCGACCTTCGGTGCCCAGCCATAAAAAAGGGGCCCCCGGCAGAACCGGAGGCCCCAGTAGGAGATAACTGGAGAAACTTAGAAGTTCGCGGTGCCCGTCAGGCCCCAGTAGCGATCGGCGTCGCGCGGGATCTGGTAGCGGTAGGAACCGCCCGGACCGCCGCTCTGGATCGCGGCGATATAGGACTTGTCGAACAGATTGCGGACCTGGAAGGTCAGGCGATAGCGATCATCGGCATCGCCGACGCCCAGCTTGACGTTGACCAGGCCATAGGACGGGATCGTGCCCAGCCGGGTCTGCACGACGTTGGGCGTGAAGATCGACAGCTGCTTCGTCTGGTAATTGCCCTGGGCGCCGAAGAAGACATCGAACGCGCCACCGGTCCGCCAGCGATAGTCGGCCGAGAGCGACCCCTTCCACTTCGGCGCATAGGCCAGCGGCGAACCGGCCGGAATGACGGCGGTGGCCGCCGCGCCGGGCGCAACGCGGAAGCGATCGACCTTGGCATCGGTATAGGCGATGCCGCCGCTGATCGTCAGGTCGTCGACCGGGAACCAGTTGAGGTCGGCCTCGAAACCGCGGGTCGAAACCGTACCGGCGTTGGTGAAGCGAGTGACCACGACGCCTGCCACGAGATCCGGGTTGTTCGCCTGGAAATTCTTGTACTTGGCGTAGAAGCCCGCGATGTTCAGGGTCATGCGGCCGTTGAACAGCGTGTTCTTCAGACCCGCCTCGAACGCGTCCGAGGTTTCCGGCGCGATCGAATTGGTTCCGGTCGCGGTCAGGTTGAAGAAGACGTTGTACGCCGGGCCCTTATAGCCGCGCGTGTAGCTGCCATAGGCCATGATCCGGCGGCTGATGTCGTACTGGACCGATGCCTTGCCCGACAGATCGTCATTGTCGGTCTTGGCGCGGAAGACGGTCGCGGGCTGGCCGGTGCCGGTCGCGGTCGTCGGGAAGCTCGGCTGGATGCCGGGGCCGGTCAGCGTCGTGTTGCGGCTGTGGAACACCTTCAGCTTGTCATAGCTGTAGCGCAGGCCGCCGACGAGGCGCAGGTCCTCGCTGATGTTCCAGGTCGCCTGGCCGAAGGCGGCATAGTTGAGGAAGGTCGAACCGAAGTCGGCGACGCCGGTCGGGAAGGTCGACGGATTGGCGTTCGCGCTGCCGCAGGGGATCAGCACGTTGGTCGGAGCGCCGGCTGCCGCCGTGCAGACGATATCGTCGCGGCGGAAGATGCGGCGCGACTTGGCGTTCGAATAGAAGGTGCCGAGCACATAGCTGACCGTCTGATCGGTCGGCGAGGCGAGGCGGAACTCCTGGGTGAAGGTGTGGCTCGTCTGCGGACCCGAGTCATGCAGCTGGTTGAAGCCGACATAGGCGCGGTCGAGCCAGTCGCCGTCGCGGATCTCGGTATTGTCCCAGCTGCGATAGGCGGTGATGCTCGTCAGCGTGTGGGTGCCGACCTCGAGGTCAACCTGCCCAGACACGCCCCAGCCCTCTTCCTTCGTCGACGTGACGAGATTCTGGCGGATCTCCCGTGTGTTGGCACCACGCGGGGTGGGCAATGCGTTGAAGGCGAGGCTGGTCGAGGGGGCGCCGGCGCCGGTCAGCGGGCCGGTGCCGATCACTTCGGCGCAGCAATCATCGTCATTCTTGTAATAGTCGGCCGCGATATAGATGCGCAGCGCGTCCGAAGGATTGTACAGGACCTGCCCGCGCACGCCACGATGCTTGTAGCCATTGACATGGTCGCCGGTCGTCAGGTTGCGGATGTTGCCGTCATATTCGCCATAGAAGCCGGTGAAGCGCGCAGCGAGATCCTCGCCCAGCGGCACGTTGACCGAGCCCTTGAGGCGATATTCCTGGCGATCGAAATAGCTGGCGTCGACCGTGCCGGAAAACTCGTTCTTCGGCATCTGGGTCGTGATGTTGATGACGCCGGCCGATGCATTCTTGCCGAACAGCGTGCCCTGCGGGCCGCGCAGCACTTCCATCTGGGCAACATCGACGAGATCGTTGAAGGCCTCGCCCGAGCGGGCATAGACGACGCCGTCGACCACGGTCGACACCGAGGGTTCACCGGCGATCGAGAAGGTGGCGGTACCGACGCCGCGCAGGAAGATCGTCTGGTTGAGCGTCGTGCCCGACTTGAGGAAGTTCAACGACGGGACGAGTTGCGCTGCGCTCTCGATGCTCGGACGCGCGGTGGTGGCGAGCGCCTGGCCCGACAGGACCGAGACGGCCACGGGCACGCTCTGGAGATTTTCGGAGCGCTTCTGCGCGGTGACCACGATCTCGGCGACCGACTCCTCGGCTTCGGCCGGTGTCTGGGCGAAGGCCGGTGCGGCATAGCCAATGGAAATGGCCGCCAAAGCCATGGCGGACGAGGCACGGAGCAACGATTTCACGGGTTTTCCTCCCCTTTTAGTCCGGGACTTTGCGCCCCGCTGCGAACGTTTCTGGAGCGGCTCACCTGTTTGGCATCACCGCTTGCGGCCCTTGTGTTGCGGCGGAAGCGACGATATGTCAAGCGGTGTCACACGAGACGGGCCATGGTGCGGCAATTCTGCAACAAGGCCCGCGACCAGAGGATATACGCGTCTTGAAGCTCGAATTCGTCTCGAATTCCGATGGTTTCGACCTCCTGATCGGGGGTCGCACCCTGTTGTCGCACCGCTGCGACTGTCCAGCGCTTGCCATGGCGCAGGGCAATCCCGCGATCGAGATGTACCGCGGCAATTTCCGGATCGAGGATGCGCCCGCGCAAAAGGTCGCGCCGGCCGACTTCGAGCTGACTGATCAGCACGTGACGCTGCTCGACGGCGGCAAGGCCGTGGCTACTCTCGCGATCGAAGGCCATCGACTGACCATCGCAGCGCTGCTGCCCGGCTATGACCGCCTGACGCTGTCGCTCTTCGCAGATGCCGAGGAGTGCGTCTGGGGCGGCGGCGAGCAGATGAGCTATGTCGCGCTCAACGGGCGCCGCTTCCCGATCTGGACCAGCGAGCCCGGCGTCGGCCGCGACAAGAGCACCGAACTGACCCGCATCATGGACGAGCAGGGCATGGCGGGCGGCGATTACTGGAACAGCAACTACCCGCAGCCGACCTTCCTGACCTCGCGCTGGATCGCCACCCATCTCGACGAGAGCTGTTACAGCGTGCTCGATTTCAGCGACCCGGCCTTTCACCGCGTCGAAATCTGGAAAGACAGCGCCGCACTCGAATTCTTCGCGGCCGACGGCCCGGTCGAACTGGTCGGACTGCTGTCCGATCGTTTCGGCCGCCAGCCACCGCTGCCCGACTGGGCGATCGGCGGCGCGATCCTTGGCCTCAAGTCGGGTGCGAGCAGCTTCGACCGGATGGAGCGGTTCATCGAGGCGGGCACGGCGGTTTCGGGCCTGTGGTGTGAGGACTGGGCCGGCATTCGCGAGACCAGCTTCGGTCGAAGGCTGTTCTGGGACTGGCATGTCGCCGAGCGCAGCGCTGAGCGCTATCCCGGCCTCGAACAGCGCATCGCCGGATTGAAGGCGCGCGGCATCCGCTTCCTCGCCTATGCCAACCCCTATCTGGCGGTGGACGGCGAACTCTATGCCGAGGCGGCGGCGGGCGGCCATTTCGCACTGCGCCTCGACCGCGACGAGCCCTATCTGGTCGACTTCGGCGAGTTCGACTGCGGCGTGGTCGACTTCACCCGCGCCGAGAGCC
This sequence comes from Zymomonas sp., assembly GCA_027489105.1. The sequence continues at coordinate 4,791 of JAIYAJ010000428.1, forward strand.
GCGCCTGGTTCGCCGAGCGGGTGTTGGGCGAGGAGATGCTCGACAAGGGTATCGACGGCTGGATGGCCGATTTCGGTGAATATCTGCCCGTCGACCTTCGCCTGGCCGACGGATCGGACCCGATGGAGGCGCATAATCTCTGGCCGGTGCTGTGGGCCGAGGTCAACGCCATGGCGCTCGCCTCGCGCGGTCGCACCGGCGACGCGCTGTTCTTCATGCGCGCCGGCTTCTCGGGTGTGCAGCGTCATTGTCCGCTGCTCTGGGCAGGCGACCAGTCGGTCGACTTCACCCGCCATGACGGGATCGGGACGGTGCTGGCCGGGGCGCTCTCCTCGGGCCTCGTCGGCAACGCCTACAGCCATTCGGATTGCGGCGGTTACACTTCGCTCCACGGCAATGTCCGGACGCGCGAACTGCTCGAGCGCTGGTGCGAACTGGCAGCCTTCGCCCCCATCATGCGCAGCCATGAGGGCAACCGGCCCGACGACAATCTGCAATATGACAGCGATGCGGAGCTGATGGCCTGCTTCGCGCGGTGGAGCCGGGTCCATGCCCATCTGGCGCCCTATGTCCGCACGCTGTGCGACGAAGCCGTCGCCACCGGCCTGCCCGCCCAGCGCCCGCTGTTTCTCCACCATCCCGACCAGCGCGACTTGTGGACCGTGCAGGACCAGTTCCTCTACGGTGCCGACCTGCTGGTGGCCCCCGTGATCGAAGAAGGCGCCACGTCGCGCCACGTCGTCCTGCCCGGCTCTTCGCCCTGGCGGTCGGTGTGGAGCGGCGAGGATCTTCAGCCGGGGCTCCACAGGGTGGACGCGCCGATCGGCCGGCCACCGGTCTTCTATCGGCCCGACAGCGCATTTGGGGGGCTGTTCGCGGCCTTGCCGGGGGTGTTGCAGGGGTGAGCGAAAGATCGAACATCAGGGATGTCGCGGCGCGTGCGGGGGTGGCGGTCAAGACCGTCAGCCGGGTACTCAACGACCATCCTTATGTCAGCGCGGAAACCAGGGCGCGCGTGCAGCTGGCGATGCGCGAGCTCGATTTCCGGCCGAGCATCGCCGCGCGCATCCTGTCGGGCGCCAAGTCGAACCAGATCGCGCTGATCTACGACAATCACAGCCCCTATTATATGTTCCAGATCCAGAATGGCTGCTGGTCGCGCTGCCAGGCCGACGGCATCCGCCTGCTCGCCCAGCCGGTCGACGTCGCAGCACCCAATGTCGGCGATCAGGTGCGCGGCCTCGTCACCGAAACCCATGTCGACGGGATCATCCTGTCGTCGCCGGTCACCGACTGCGATGAGGTGCTGCGCGCGCTGGAGGCGATGGACATACCCTTCGTCCGCATCTCGCCGGGCACCAACCATGCGCTGACGAGCTCGGTCTATATGGACGACGCGCAGGCCGCCGACGACATGACGACCCATCTCGTCAACATGGGGCATCGGCGGATCGGGTTCATCAAGGGCCATCCCAACCACATGGCATCGGACGACCGCCTGTTCGGCTATCGCCGCGCGCTCGACCGGGCGGGCATATCCTATGAGCCGCAGCTGGTCGCGAGCGGCGAGTTCGACTTCGACAGCGGCGTGACGGCCGGTGCCGCCTTTCTCGACATGGCCGAGCCGCCGACCGCGATCTTCGCCTCCAACGACGACATGGCGGCGGGCGTGCTCGCGGTCGCGCACGACCGGGGCCTCGATCTGCCCGGCGACCTGTCGGTGGCCGGCTTCGACGACACCACGCTGGCTCGGACCGTCTGGCCGCCGCTCACCACCATCCACCAGCCGATGTTCGACCTGGCGCACACCGCCACGGAGATCCTCATCGCGGGGGGCGACATCGCCCACCGCCGTCTTCCCCACCAACTGATCGAGCGCGGCTCCGTCGCGCCGCCACGCAGGACATGTTCATGAGTCTTCTTCCCCAGCCGCCGGCCACCCGCACCCTGGGCGCCAGCGGCATCGAGATTTCCTCCATTGCCTGGGGCATGTGGCGCCTCGCCGAGGACGGCCGCACCGTGTCGGAAGCCGCGCGCCTGGTCCATGCCGCGCTCGACGCCGGCATCACCCTGCTCGACACCGCCGACATCTATGGCTTCGACGGCACCCACGGCTTCGGCGATGCCGAGGCGATGCTGGGCGAGGTGCTGGCCGCCGAACCGGCGCTGCGCGGCCGCATGGTGCTTGCGACCAAGGGCGGCATCCGCCCGCCTTTGCCCTATGACCAGAGCAAGGCCTATCTGGCCGAGGCGATCGACGCCTCGCTGCGCCGCCTGAAGGTCGACGGCGTCGAGCTGTGGCAGGTCCACCGCCCCGACATCCTCGCCCATCCGCAGGAAGTCGCCCGCGCGCTCGACGATGCCGTCGCCGCCGGCAAGATCCGCACCATCGGCGTGTCCAACTTCACCATCCACCAGACCGCAGCGCTGCAGCAGTTCCTGGGCAACAAGCTGGTGACGACCCAGCCCGAGATCAGCCCGCTGCGCATCACCTGCTTCGAAAATGGCGAACTGGACCAGGCGATGATGCTCGGCCTCGTGCCGATGGCCTGGTCGCCGCTCGGCGGCGGTCGCCTGGCCAACCCCGAAACGCAGCGCGACAAGGCGGTGGTCGAGGCGCTGGCCAAGGTGGCGACCGAGCAGGGCGTGTCGCTGACGGTGGCGGCTTATGCCTGGCTGATGGCGCATCCGGCGGGCATCGTCCCGATCATTGGGTCGCAGCAGCCCGAGCGGATCGCCGAGGGCTCGAAGGCCCGCGACGTCCGCTGGTCGCGCGAGGACTGGTATGCGGTGCTGGTGGCCGCACGCGGAGAAAGGCTGCCCTGAGCAGCCGGTTGTTCAAGGATAGGCCCGGGAGGCGAAGATGACGCAGCAATGCGAAGTGGCGTGGTTCTCCGCGCTGTGTGACGACGATTATGAATTTCTTGGCGTGCCCGACAGCCGGCTGCAGTCGAGCTGGGAGCATTGCCGCAACATCGTGCTGCAGGCCGAGAAGGGCGGATTCGACAATATCCTGCTCCCCTCGGGCTACCAGCTCGGCCTCGACACCACCGCCTTCGCGGCGGCGGTCGCAACGCAGGTGCGCCGCATCAAGCTGCTCTGGGCAACCCGCATCGGCGAGGACTGGCCGCCGCAGCTGGCGCGCCGCATCGCCACGCTCGACCGCATCCTGGGCCCCAATGCCGCCGGCACCGGCGGGCGGCTGAACGTCAACATCATCTCGTCCGACATGCCGGGCGAGGCGCTGCCGGGCAAGGCGCGCTATGCCCGTGCGACCGAGGTGATGAAGATCGTCCGCACGCTGCTCAATGGGCAGTCGCTCGATCATGAGGGCGAGTTCTACAAGCTCAAGCTCGATCCGCCGCGCATCACCACCCTCAATGGCAAGTGCCCGCCGTTCTACTTCGGCGGCCTCAGCCACGAAGGGCGCGAGTGTGCTGCCTAGGCAGCGGACGTCTACCTGATGTGGCCCGACACGATGGACAAGGTCCGCGAGAACATCGCCGACCTCAAGGCGCGGGCTGCCAATTATGGCCGCACCCTCAAGTTCGGCTACCGCGTCCACG
>JAIYAJ010000062.1 GCA_027489105.1 Zymomonas sp.
CGGCATGGGCGCTCCGTCGAGCCGTTTTGTTCAGGCTGTTGGAAACTCCACAGGCGAGACCTGCGGAAGGGCGCGGCGTTCAGCGAACGGTTTCGATATTGGCGCTCTTCAGCGTCGATTTGGTCCGCTCCGCGAAGCTGGCGAGGAAGCTGGCGAGATCATCGGCCGCAATATACGAGCTCTCCAGTCGCGCCTCGCGGACATACTGCTTCCAACCAGCCGTTTCGACCATACGCGCCAGGAGCTTGCGGTAGTAGTCGGCGGCTGGCGTCGACATGTTGGGCGGCCCCATCACCCCTCGGGGCTGCAGGGGAATCTGGATGTCGTACCCGGATTCACGGATGGTCGGCACGTCGGCCGGGAAGGAGTCGACACGCTTATCGGCCACCTGCGCCAACGCCCGGAGCTTGCCGGATTCGATGAAATCGCCGATTTCCGAGCCGTCCAGCACGAGCGTATCGACATGGCCGCCCAGCAGTGCCGACAGACGCTCGCCGCCGCCGGGGAAGGAGATCAATGGCCATTGCGCGCCCGTATGGGCAACCAGGACATGACGCAGCATCGCATCGCGGCCCAGAGGCGTTCCACCGGCCTGCTTGCGCATGTTCGGCGCCGCCGTCGCCGCATCGACGAAGTCCTTCAGCGTCTTGAACGGTGAATCCGTGCGAACCATGATCAAAGCCGGTTCGAAGATCAGGTTGGCGATCGGTGTCAGGTTCCGGAGGGAGTTCGTGGCGTCCTTCTGGACGAGGTAGTCCGTCGTCCAGTTGCTGGCATAGACCGCAAGCGTATAGTCGTCGCCGTCCTTACCAGTCGTGAAATTCATCGCGTTGGTGCTGCCGCCGCCGGTCTTGTTGACGACCACAAAGCGAACCGGCGCCAGCTTTTCCTTCTCGATGATGTTGATGACTGCCCGCGCGAAAACGTCCGAACCCGCGCCTGGACCCGTATGGACCACGACCGAGACGGTTTTCCTTGGCACCCAGTCTTCTGCGGCGGCAGGCGCCACAATGTCCAGCGCCAGAAGCGCCATAGCGGCCAGTTTTGCGAGCACTCTCATCTGATTTCCTCCCTATCCGTGCCGGGTTCTTGGTGAACCCGCGCTGTTCTTGCGCCTTCGGACCGGGAAGCGCGCCCTGGCAAAGTCGGTGACGACCTTGAGACGGGCAAATTTCTGCGCGGTGCGGACGGGCTTGTAAAATGAAATGATTCAAGAAATTGATGCAGCAAACGCATCAATGAGTGGGCCATGAACATCTCATTTCCGGACCTGCGAAGTTTCGTCACGCTCGCGCACAGCGGCAATTTCCATCATGCGTCGTTGGCACTGGCTTGCTCTCAGCCCGCGCTGACGCGCCGGATCCAGAAGATCGAGGAGATGCTCGGCGTTCAACTGTTCGACCGCACGACGCGCAGCGTCACGTTAACGGCCGTGGGACGCGAATTCCTGCCGAAGGCGCACGCCCTGCTGGAGGAGTTCGACGCTTCGCTGCTTTCGATCTCGGGCATGGCGCAGCGAACGACAGGCCAGATCACGATCGCCTCGGTTCCCACCGCGGCGCACTACTTCCTGCCCAAGGCCCTGGCGGCCTACAGCGCCAGGTTTCCACACATCAAATTCAAGATCGTCGATGAACCGGCCAATGTCGTACTGACCTCGGTCCTGTCCGGAGACGCCGATCTCGGGCTGGCATTCGGCCGCAATCTCGGAGACGACATCAGCTTCGACCTGCTGATGGAAGACCCTTATGTCTTGGCCTGTCCTCCCCACCATCCGCTGGCGCGAAACAGCCATGTCGACTGGAGCGAACTCCAGCCCTACCCCTTCATCCGGGCCGGGAGCAACAATGGCAACCGGCTTCTGATCGATCTGAGCCTGTCGCGTGGCAAAGCCGCTCCAGACTGGCTCTACGAGGTGCAACATCTGAGCAGTTCGCTGCCTCTGGTCGAAGCCGGACTTGGCATCAGCGTGGTCTCGACCTTGCTCATGCGGCTTAACCACAACCCACAAATTGCTTTCAGACCGCTTTTAAACCCGGTCCTCAGCCGCAGGATCGGGATCTTGCGCCGTGCCGGCGGAGCGTTGGGGCCGGCTGCGATGGCCTTCTACGCAACGTTGCGCGAGGTCTGGCCCGTCAACTGACGTCGGCAGCAGATGATTGGGGAATGCTCATTTCTCAATTACTTCTTAGTCCTACTGAGGCAATCGGCAGCCAGTTCAAGTGTCAGGGTGATGTCCGCTTTTGGTTTAGGCGCGGAGTTCTGCTTTTGGCGCATCTCGCCCGGGCGAGCCGCTGGCGGTTTTGGAGCTTGACCGCCAGGCCCTGTCCTTGACGGCGATCGCAAGTCACACGGCGCGCGATCCCAAGACGATCCGAAAGCACATCGAGCGAGGCTTGGAGCTGCCCGCCCTACGGGCCGCGCCAGGTGGCCGGCCTAACAAGATCACACCCTATCTCGATTATGTGCGCGAGCAGATCGTAGCCTTTCACGAACTTACTGCGACCCGCCTGATGCGGGAGTTGCACGAGCGCGGCTACACCTGCGCCTATACGGCCGTTAAGCGGTTCGTGGCGACCGGCCTTGTGAATTGAGGTTGTCGAGCTGATCGTGCAGCGCCGTCCGCTTCAACCAGCCGAGCAAGGCGGTCAAATGATCATGGTCGTTCATCAGTAGCCTCGCCCGACAATCGCCTCGTACTCCGCCAGCGGACGCAGCAACACAGCCGGTGCTGGCGGCGATCTCAGCGGCGCCATATGAACCGGCCGCTCGCGCCTTCCCACAAGCCCGGCTAGATGGGCATCGTCGACGATGCGCTCATAGCACCAACTAACTAGGCATGGACGGCGACCTCGCGCCCGCAATAGTAGATGCGCACGATCTCGTTGCCGACAGTACCCGGACAAGCTCGCCGATCAGCCGCCACGGCACCGATAGGCATAACGTTCGATCGCCCCCGCGCAACCGGCGCCGACGCGGTGCGTCAGATCGCGATGCGTCCTCAACGGCGGACATTTCGAGGATACAGCGACATTCCGTGTTGATGACATGAAAATCGGCCGGCCCGGTTTCCTGAACTCTATCGTGTCGCCATCACGGCCTTGCTCTCCAAACGCCCCCGTTACTCCAGCGTTCGCCATCACGGCCTGCGCTTGATGGTTGGCCAACCAGGAGTTCGCCTCCTGCCCAGACGTCGATTGAGGCAACTCAATATCTTCCGGGTCAAGGGACAATGGATTAGGATCTCAGAGCCTCCGGTCATTGTCGGCAAGCCATCGCGATTTACGGCCTAGCGCGTGACGCCAAATGCGCGCCTGCTCTAGCACCTTGGCAGGTTGGTCATTAGCGGGGCAGCGGTCGGTCGACATCCCCTACACCTCCCATGCGCTGCGGACATACTTCGCAGGCGCCGGAGGACTGCCTTTAAGATTCGTGGCTGGAGATCAATGACGAGACGCTGCGGCTTATCTAGCGGAGCTGCGGTCGAAAGCCGCGGTTGGAGCGCATCAACGGCCGTTTTCGTCGGGATTAGCGCCTACGCTCTCCGAATACTCTTAACATCTGTGACCCAGATGTGACCTGGGGCCAATGTGACCCGGGATCGTCAGATTGTCGAACGCCGTAAGTGCCCGATCTTATTGGGAGTTCGTGGTGGGTGATGTAGGGCTCGAACCTACGACCC
>JAIYAJ010000475.1 GCA_027489105.1 Zymomonas sp.
AACGCGAAGGCTGAACAGAAAGGAAACGCCGTGCTGATCACGAAAGAGACGGCGGGCAAGGCGAAGATCGACCCCCTGATCGCCATGTTCAACGCCTTCATGCTGATGAGCCGGAACCCAGTGGTCGCGCATAAGCCCATGGCAAGGATTCGGCAGATATGAGCATCCTTGACCGCGTTCTGGATTACTTCCGGCCAAAGGCGATGGGCCAGACGGTGGACAGCGCGTCGATCCGGCGCGGTGATGGGGTTTGGGAAGCGTTCACCGGCGGCGCATCCGGCGCACCCGGCGAGTCCGAGGCCATGGCTGTCACGGCGGTCAGTGCCTGCGTGTCGCTGATCTCGGGTGCCATCGCGGCCATGCCGATGAACATCTACCGGCGGTCGACCAATGGCGACCTGTCGCAGGACTATAACCACGCCTACTGGTGGGTTCTGAACGAAGAGTTCTGCCCGCGATGGTCTGCTTCGGCTGGCTGGTCCTATCTGACCGCATCGAAGCTTCTGCACGGCGATGGCTTTGCGGAAATCCTTCGCGGGCGTAATGGCGATGTGAAGGGGCTTGTGCCGCTGCACCCCCAGAGGGTCAAGGTGGTGGCAACGCCGGACGGCAGCCGCTTGCTTTACGAGGTGCAGCCGGACCCCAGCATCACGCGCAACCGCTCACCGGAGGTTTCGGCCACGCGCGTGCTGGACCAAGACGACATCCTGCATGTGCCCGGCTTCGGCTTCAACGGACTGAATGGCATGTCGGCCCTTCGGAACTCCTTGCGGACCAGCGGGCGGCTTGCCATCGCGGCGCAGGACTTCAGCAGCAACTTCCTGCAGAACGCGGCGCGGCCAGACTTTGCGCTGAAGACGGCGGACAACCTGACCGACGAGCAGTTCGACCAGCTGCGCGACCGGCTTGCGGAGCACATGGGGCCGCAGAACTCGGGCCGACCGATGATCCTTGAAGGCGGCCTGGACATCAAGGAACTGACCATGCCGCTGGAAGAGATGCAGCTTCTCGAAACGCGCAAATTCCAGGTCGAGGAGGTGGCGCGGGCGTTCAACGTGCCGCCCTTCATGATCGGCCACACGGAAAAGACCTCGAGCTGGGGAACGGGGGTCGAAGCGATGGGCGCGTGCTTTGTCCGCTACACGCTGCGGGATCACTTGAACACCTTCAACAACGAGATCAACCGCAAGTTCTTCAAGACTTCGCGGATGCGCGCCGAGTTCGACACGTTCGACCTGGAACGCGGCGACATCAAGTCGATGTTCGAGGCGGTGCGGATCGGGCTCGGGCGTGCCGGTGAACCGGCGATCCTGAGCCAGGCCGAGGGGCGGCGCATGTTGCGGCTGCCCGCTGAAATGGACGGCGCACCGCCCGCGCCCGCACAAACCGAGGTGATGCAGTGAACACGCCCTATCTGAAAATGCGGATGGCCAACCGTGGCGCGGGCGAGTTCCGGGCCGAGGATGGCACGATCTGGCTTTACGATGTCATCGCCAGCGACGACCTCGAGGCTGACTGGTTTGGCGGCATCTCGCCCCGGCAATTCATCGCGGCCCTTGAGGCGACGACCGGGCCGGTGACTATCCGGGTCAACAGTCCCGGCGGGTCTGTGTTTGGCGCGCAAGCGATGGTCGCTGCCATGCGCGCCCATGCCGAGCCGATCACAGTGCAGGTTGACAGCCTTGCCGCCAGCGCGGCCAGCGTCATTGCCTGCGAAGCTGCCACGATGAGGATGGCACCCGGTGCCATGCTGATGATCCACCGCGCCTGGGGCATGGCCCTGGGCAACGAACAGGACATGCGGGAAACCGCTGACCTGCTGGCCAAGATCGACGGCCAGATTGCCGAAACCTACGCCCGCCGCGCCGAAGGCGACAAGGAGGAATACCTTGCGCTGATGGCGGCGGAAACGTGGTTCACGGCAGAGGAAGCGGTGGCAGCCGGACTGGCGGACGAAGTGATCGCCACGAACAACCAGCGCCCGCAGGCAAAGTGGGATCTGACCGCCTATGCCAAGGCCCCGGTCATTGCCGAGGCACCCAAGGAACAGCCTGAGCCGAAGCAGGAAGTCGTGCCCCCGGTTCAGCCCGACACGCGCGCCATTCGTCAGCGGCAGCTTGCCGCCCGGCTGGTCGCCACACGAATCTGAGCGCGCCGCGCCAGACCACCGCCGCGAAAGCGGCATCATCAAAGAAAGGGACATCATGTCCATTCAGGCTCTTCGCGAGAAGCGCGGCACGATTGCGGCTGCGCTTCAGGAACTGGTGAAAAAGGACGACTTCACCGCAGACGACCAGGCCACCTATGACAACTCGATGGCCGACATCGACAAGATCGACGCCGCGATCAAGCGCATTCAGGACACGAATGCCAAGATCGTCGAAGAGGCATCGACCGCCAGCATGGTGGAAGGTGCCGAACGTGCGGCCCGCAACACCGGCAAGAAGGGCCTTTCGGCCTATGCCAAGTGGCTGCGCGGCGGCGACGCAGCGCTGAACGCCGACGACTGGGCGTCAATCCGCAACACCATGTCCACCACGACGGGCTCGCAGGGTGGTTTCTCGGTGGATACCGAAGTCGCCACGATGGTCATCGACCGTCTGCGTGATTTCGGCGGGATGCGCGCTGTCTCGACCATTATCGCGACCGCCGGCCACGGTGTGCTGTCCTTCCCGACTTCGGACGGCACCTCGGAAGTCGGCGAGATCGTGGCGGAAAACGCGACCGTCGCGCGTCAGTCACTCGTGTTCGGCACGGTGTCCCTGCCGGTCTTCAAGTTCTCGTCGCTCGACGTGGCGGTTCCGCTGGAACTTCTGCAGGACAGCAACGTGGACATCGAGGGCTTCGTGCAGGATCGCCTGGTCACCCGGATCGGCCGCATCACCAACCAGATGTTTACCACCGGCACCGGCACCGGCCAGCCGAACGGCATCGCGACCGCCTCGACCGTCGGCGTGACCGCTGCCAACGGCACCTCGCAGGTCACCGCCGTCATCTATGACAGCCTTGTGAACCTGCAGCATTCCGTCGATCCGGCCTATCGGGCGCGCGGTTCGTGGATGTTCAACGACACCACCCTGCGGGAAATCCGCAAGATTCGGGACAGCCAACAGCGCCCGATCTTCGTTCCCGGCTACGAGACCGGCGCACCGGGCGGTTCGCCTGATCGGTTGCTCGGTTCGCCCATCGTGGTCAACCAGGACGTTGCCAACATGGCGGCGAACGCCCGCTCGATCCTCTTCGGCGACCTGAGCGGCTACTACATCCGCGATGTCATGGCGATGGAGATGTATCGCTTCACGGACTCGGCCTTCGCCCGCAACGGGCAGGTCGGCTTCCTGGCGCTGATGCGCACCGGCGGCAACCTGATCGATGCCAACAAGGTCCGCATCTTCGTGAACGCGGCCACCTGATCGGCGGTCATTGCCAGATGGGGCGGGTTCGCTCGCCCCATTCACAATGCCCACCCCCACCACCCTTGGAGAAAACGACATGGCGAAATCTGAAAAGACCGGCGCGGTCAAGGTCGTGCTGAATTGCATCTATTCCGGCCTGGAACACACGCCCGGACCGGGCGACGTGCTGGAAACCGACGCGGAAGAAGCGGCGCGGCTGATCGAGATCGGCGCTGCGACCGCTTGGCAACCCGCCGCAGAAGCACCGGCGGCTGAGTAAGTCAGGAGCACCCGGCAATGGCACCGAAACAGATTTGGACAATTGCGGACACCAGCACGCCCGCGATCAGCCTGCCCGATCTGCAGGCCCATTGCCGAGTGACTTCGACCGAGGAAACAGCCCTTCTGCAGCGCATGGCGCTTGCCGCGACCCTGCAGGTGGAGAAACAGGCGCAGCGCGTTCTGGTGCGGCGTCAGGCCGTCCTGCGGCTGGCCTGCCTGCCATCGGGGCGCATTCCCCTTGTGCTGCCCGGAGGCCCGGCAACTGTCACCGCGATGACGATCAGCGGGGTCGCATTCGCGGCCTATGAGGTCATCGGGTCATCGCCCGCAAGGATGGTGCCGACAGACACCTGGCCCAGCGTCGTGCTCGGCGGCTATCCTGTCAGCATCACCTACACGGTCGGCCCGCTAACGCCGCCGGAAGACCTTGCGGCCGCCGCCTTCCTGATGGCTGCCGAGATGTTCGAGCGCCGTTCGGATGGCACCGAAGCCAGCGTTTTGGAAGTGCCGATCAGTTCGCAGTATCTGATCAAGGCGCAGCGGATATGGCCGACATGAAGTCGATCGGCGCCATGGACCAGCACATCACGCTGCAGCGGTTCACCGCGGCGCAGGATGGCTACGGTGGGCAATTGCAGACCTGGGTGGACTATCCGACGACCCCCTGCGTCTGGGCGAATGTCATCGCCAAGTCTGGCCGAGAGAGCATGACCGAGGACCGGATGGCGGCGACCTTCGTGGTCCTCTTCACCATCTGGAACCGCCGCGACATCGACCCGCGGGACAGGATCCTGTGGCAGGGCGTGGCCTACAACATCCG
>JAIYAJ010000272.1 GCA_027489105.1 Zymomonas sp.
GCGGATCTGGACCTGGATGTCCGCGACTTCGATATGCCGCAAGCGTTGCGCGCTGGCGCGTTGCGCAATGCCACCAAGTCCAGGGGCCTTTCCTTCGGCGACAGAGCGTGCCTTGCTCTTGCAGCTGAATTGAATGCGATTGCGCTGACCACGGATGGGGTTTGGGCGGAACTTGAGATAGACGTCGCCATCGAACTTGCCCGGTAAGCGCTCACGGCCCAGACCTTGTTCCTCCATGCATCCGCGCGGCCACGACAATATATCAGAACCTGTCACCTTCGGACTGAAATGCTCCAAAATGGACGCATTTCTGGATGACTGAGCCACCCACTCGCGTTGACCGGTGAGCAGAGGCCCGCAAAGAGAGCCGTAGAGGAAAAGAGCGGCGACAAATTTCGCTTGGCAGGGCATAGTGTACCGATCCGGCGAAGAATGCCCTCCATGCGAGCATACTTAGAAGTGGCAACGAAGCTCTGCGGTAATCTGCGGTAAGAAGTAACAGCGTAAACTACGAGCGATCGAATTTCCAAAGAGGAGGACTGCTATGAGGGGTCTAATTGCGGCGGTAGCTAGCTTTACCCTGTTAACTGGTTGCGCAACCACACCGGGACCGGTCGACAACCGGAACAGCGCGCTAACCCAAGGTAATGTGCAGCTAAATCTCCGCGTTGGGGAAACCACCAAAGCAAACGTACTTGAGGCCTTCGGCGCACCAAATATCACGACTCGCGACGCATCAGGGGCAGAAACCTGGAGCTATCAACGCTACGCCACGGTATCTCAATCTACTTCCTCCAGTAATTATTGGACAATTTTATTGGCCGGAGGCGGGCAGTCCGCCTCCGGATTTTCGCAGACATCCCGCACGATGACTTTGATAATAAAGTTTAATGAGCGTGACATTGTCTCGGATTTCAGAAGCCGAACCAGCGATTTTTAAACGGGGGCCACGATGAAAAAGACTTTAATCATGATAGCAGCAATTATATTGCCGCTTAGTCATCCAGCAACTGCGGCGAAAAAACCGCAACTCACCCCCATGGAGTTGCAGGCGATCCAGTCAAAAGAATTTGAAACCAACAAAGAGGCTGCCTTTGGCGCAGTGATGACGGTGATCCAAGATTTAGGTTACACTGTCCAATCCGCCGACATGGGCTCAGGCTTTATAACGGCAGCTAGCCCGACTGAGAACAAGACCGGCTTTCTTGAGGCAATGGCTGGAGTTACGGCATCCGGCAACACGATGATGACTGCGTTCATACAACAGATGCCCAGCGGATACACTCGGGTGCGTCTCAACTTCGTTAACTCGAAAAACCAGTCGGCAGCATACGGTCAGCAATCGCGCAATGACAAACCCATCTTGGACGCACAAGTCTATCGTACTGCCTGGGATAAAATCGATGAAGCGCTGTTCGTGATGGGTGCTTTGTCATCGCCGTCGCCGAAGTCGCCATCCGCTGCGCCGCCCCCCGGACAGCCGACACTCCCAGCGGCGACGCAATAGCGACCGCATACCGGCCTAGTACAACCGCGCCGTCGGCCCGCCCATCATCACATTGTGGAGATCATCCCGCCATCGATCACCTATTTGGTGCCAGTAATGGCGGGCGTGCCCGACAATGATGGCGGGCGTGCTCGACCGAGGCTTATGTCTCGATCCCGCCTGGCGCGGGCCCTCCGTCCCGCCCGCCCCGATCAGGCCGCCGCTTCGAGAGCCTCGTTCGCCTCCAGCCACTCCGCCTCGACCGCTTCCAGCTCGCGCTCGACGTCGGCGCGGAGCTTCATCAGGTCGCCGGTCGTGCGCTTCGCGTCGGCGGGGCTGGCAGATTTGGGATCGAACATGGCGCGGTCAATCTCGCTGCGGCGCGCGGTGAGCTTCGCGATCCGCTCCTCCATATCGCGGACACTCTTGCGCAGCGTGGCCAGCTGCTCCCGCGCTGCAGCTGCGGCCTTCTTGTCCTTTTTGCCGCCCTTGCCGCCGCCCGCCGCGCCGTCGCCCTTGGGCTGGTTCCGGCCCAGGATCAGGTCGGTATAGTCGTCGAGCGTGCCGCCGAACTCCCTGGCGGTACCGCTGTCGACCAGCACCAGCCGATCGGCGGCGAGTTCGATCATGTGGCGATCGTGGCTGACGATCACGACCGCGCCCTCATAGGCGTTGAGCGCCTGGGCCAGCGCCTCGCGGGCGTCGACGTCCAGGTGGTTGGTCGGTTCGTCGAGGATCAGCATATGCGGCGCGTCGCGGGTGATCAGCGCCAGCGCGAGCCGGGCGCGCTCGCCGCCCGACAGCTTGCCGACCTTCTGCGTCGCGCGGTCGCCCGAAAAGCCGAAACGCCCGAGCTGGGCACGGACAGCTGCGGGCGTCTTGCCCGGCATGATCCGCGTCATATGTTCGAGCGGGGTATCGTCGACGTCGAGTTCCTCGACCTGATACTGGGTGAAATAGCCGACGCGCATCTTGCCCGCCGCGTTCATAGCGCCATCCATCGGCTTGAGCTGCGATGCGATCAGGCGGGCGAGCGTGGTCTTGCCGTTGCCGTTGCGGCCGAGCAGCGCGATGCGATCGTCGGGGTCGAGCCGCAGGTTGAGCCGCTGGAGGATCGGCTTCTCCGCGACATAGCCGACGGCGGCCATGTCGAGCGTGACCAGCGGCGGCTTCAGCCCGTCGGCGGGCGACGGGAAATCCATCGACAGGCTGGGATCCTCGGCCATGGCGACGATCGGCTGCATCTTCGCCAGCGCCTTGGCGCGCGACTGTGCCTGCTTGGCGGTCGAGGCGCGCGCGCTGTTGCGGGCGATATAGTCCTGCAGCTTGGCGCGCTGCGCGTCCTGCGACGCCTTGGCCGCAGCGATCTGCGCGGCGCGCTCGGCACGCTGCCGCTCGAAGCTGTCATAGCCGCCGGTGTAGAGGGTGGTCTTGCCGCCCTCCAGATGGAGGATATGGTCGACGACATTGTTGAGCAGGTCGCGCTCGTGGCTGATGATCACGATCATCGCCGGGTAGCTCTTCAGGAAATTCTCCAGCCACAACGTCGCTTCGAGGTCGAGGTGGTTCGACGGCTCGTCAAGCAGCAGCAGGTCGGGCTCGGAAAAGAGCAGCGACGCCAGCGCGACACGCATCTTCCAGCCGCCCGAATAGCTGTCGAGCGGGCGCTGCTGCATCTCCTCGTCGAAACCGAGACCGACGAGGATGGTCGAGGCACGCGCGGGCGCGGTATAGGCGTCGATCGCGAGCAGCCGCTCATAGACCTCGCCCAGCCGGTCGGGATCCTCGCAGGTCTCGCTCTCGATCAGCAGCGCGGCGCGTTCCTTGTCGGCGGCAAGCACCGTTTCGATCGGGGTCGAGGTGCCGCTGGGCGCTTCCTGCGCGATATAACCGATGCGCAGATCGCGCGGCTTGTCCAGATCGCCGTCATCGGCCTCGAGCGAACCGATCATCACCTTCATCAGCGTCGACTTGCCGGCGCCGTTGCGCCCGATCAGGCCAACCCGCGCACGCGGTGGCAGCGCGGCCGAAGCGCGGTCGAGGATGGTGCGGCCACCGAGACGGACGGTGAGATTCGAGAAGTTCAGCATCGCGCGCCGATAGAGGATTTCGCAGCGCAACGAAACCGCGCGATGTGAAGCCCCAGCCGCACCGATTTGCGCAGGATCGAATCGCCATCGGCGCTTGAAGCCATAAGCAGGCTGCACCAATAGTCCCGGCCGACGATTCGAAGAACAGCGAGAGGGCGCATGACCGATCTTTACCCCGTTCCCGCCGAATGGGCCGCCAAGGCGAAGGTGACCAAGGCCTCCTATGCGGCGGACTATGCGCGGTCGATCGAAGACTCGCATATCTTCTGGCTGGAGCAGGCGAAGCGGCTCGACTGGGTGCGCTTTCCCACGAAGACCGATGAAAGCTCGTTCGACGAGGCCGATTTCCAGGTCCGCTGGTTCGCCGATGGCCAGCTCAACGTCGCCGCCAACTGCCTCGACCGGCACCTGGCCGAGCGTGGCGAGCAGACCGCGATCATCTGGGAACCCGACGTCCCGACCGAGGAGCCGCGCCGCTTCACCTATGCCCAGGTCCATGCGGAGGTGTGCCGCTTCGCCAATGTGCTGAAGGCGCAGGGGGTGAAGAAGGGCGACCGCGTTACCGTCTATCTGCCGATGATCCCCGAGGCGGCCTTCGCGCTGCTCGCCTGCGCGCGGATCGGGGCGATCCATTCGGTCGTGTTCGGCGGCTTCTCGCCCGAGGCGCTGGCGGGACGCATCCAGGATTGCGACAGCTCGGTCGTGATCACCGCCGATTGCGGCCGGCGCGGCGGCAAGCTGGTGCCGCTCAAGACCAATGTCGATGCGGCCGCCGCCCACGCCCCCAGCCTGGGCAAGGTGATCGTGATCCGCGCAACCGGCAGCGACGTGCCGATGACCGCCGGGCGCGACGCCTGGTATCATGAACTGGCCGAAGGGGTGTCCGCCGACTGCCCGGCCGAGACGATGGACGCCGAGGATCCGCTGTTCATCCTCTACACCTCGGGATCGACCGGCAAGCCGAAGGGCGTGCTGCACACGACCGGCGGCTATCTGCTCTGGGCCAGCCTGACGCACGAGATGTGCTTCGACTATCGTCCGGGGCAGATCTACTGGTGCGCGGCCGACATCGGCTGGGTCACCGGGCACAGCTATATCGTCTATGGTCCGCTCGCGAACGGCGCGACGACGCTGATGTTCGAGGGCGTGCCGAACTACCCGACCGTGTCGCGGTTCTGGGAAGTCATCGACAAGCACAAGGTCAACATCTTCTACACCGCCCCGACCGCGATCCGCTCGCTGATGGGCGCGGGCGAGGAGCCGGTGAA
>JAIYAJ010000451.1 GCA_027489105.1 Zymomonas sp.
ACGAAGCTCTACAGCGACATGACCGAGGTCGCGGTCGACTTCCAGCCGGCCGACCCGGCCTACATCGCCGCGTCCGCGATGTTCGCGCAGAACCCGCGCCCCCGCCAGATCAAGATCGGCTACCGCAACACCGCGAACTCGATCACGAGCGAGCTCGACCTGATCTACGCGGCCGACCCGGATTTTTATTGGATCGGGTTCACCTCCGAGATCCGCGACACCATCAACCAGCAGCTTGCGGCCGACTGGGCCGAGAGCAAGTCGGTTCTGATGGGCCTCGAAAGCAACGACGCCTCGACCGAGACGGCCGCCGCTGTCGCCGACAAGACCGCCACGGTCACGATCACGATCGCCTCGCCTGGCGTCGTCT
Source organism: Zymomonas sp. (assembly GCA_027489105.1). Next base: position 371 of record JAIYAJ010000451.1, read on the forward strand.
CCTGGGCCGGGCACACGCTGGTCAATGGTGATCAGGTCCGCTTCACGACGACGGGCGCTCTGCCGACCGGCATCGTCGCTGGCACGCTCTACTATGTCGTCAACCAGGCTGCGGGCACGTTCCAGTTTGCGGCCACGGCCGGCGGCACGGCGATCAACACGAGCGGCACGCAGTCAGGCACGCACACCGCGACCTCGCCGCAGTATGGCGGCTCGATTGCCGAATACATCGAGAGCGTCGGCTATGACCGCTCCTTCGTGTTCTACCACACCGACGCCGCGCTCTACCCGGCGCTGGCGCTGATGGCCTACTGCGCGACCCGCGATCTCGACCGCGGCAATCTGCTCGCGGCGCAGCGCGGCGACATCAACTCGGGCAACGCCTACACCGCCAAGTTCAAGCGCCTGGTCGGCATCACCGTGCTCGACAAGGGCAGCGCCATCATCCAGGCCATCACCGGCTTCGTGCCGGGGCTCGGCATCGACGCCGCGCAGGGCCACCGCGCCAACACCTACGTCGACATCGGCGGCCTGCCGATGGTCGTCGAGGGCTCGGTCGGCTCCGGCGCCTTCATCGACGAGATCCATGCTTCGGACTGGATCGTCGCCCGGATGCGCGAGGCGCTGCTCTCGACGCTGGCCAACAATGCCCGAGTGCCCTTCACCAACCCTGGCGTCGCCATCCTCTGCAACACGGTCCGGGGCGTCATGAACCGCGCTGTCGCTGCCGGAATCGTCGCGGCGGACTTCGGTGACGATGACACCGAGATCGTGCCGGAATTCACCATCGCGGTCGATCGGGTCGAGAACGTCCCGGTCAGCCAGCGCCGCAACCGGATCGCGCCCGACATCCAGGTCGATTTCCGCTACGCCGGGGCCATCCACTACGCCAGCGCCAGCATCACGCTTCGCTTCTGATCAACCGCACCCCGCAGGAGCCTGACCCATGGCCGTGAACTGCCCCCCGCTGACCCTCTACAGCATGATGAACGTCGCCGTCACGATCGACGGCCGCCAGGTGATCGGCCTCTGGGAGGGCGACGACGCCGTCGTCATCGAGCGCCCGACCGACATCGGCACGCCGCTCACCGGCGCCGACGGCGCGTCCGTCGTCTCGATCACGGCCGACCAGACCGCGACCGTCACGCTCAAGCTGATGGCCAACAGCGCCATGAACCAGTACCTCGAAGGCCGCGTGAAGGCGATGCGGATGGGGTCGCAGCGCCTCATCACGATCGGCGTCGTCGACACCGGCACGGGCGAGGGTGGCGGCTGCTCTTCGGCGCTCATCACCAAGGAGCCGAGCAAGTCGTTCGGCGCCAACGCGACCGAGCGTGAATGGGTGCTCTTCTGCAATTGCTGGCAGGAGAACGACATCACCTACAACCCGGCCGCCTGATCCTTCTTCTTCTGGGCTTCCATCCAGGAGTTGAGATCCAGGTCGGCGGGTGCCTCGACCTTGAGGCCGCCGAATATGGCCTCGGGCGCCTTCTCGATCGCGGCGATCAACGCCTCGATCAGCGCGGCATTCTCTGCCTGGCCGATGACGAGTTCATGCGCGAGCACTTCCAGCTTGGACATGCGCTCGCCGAGATCCTTGATCGCGGCAAGGATCTGGTCGTCGGGCGTCTTCGGGGCTGACATCTGGGCATTTGAACCCGATCTTGCGTTTCGGCGCAATAGGGCCGGGGAAGGATAACGCCATGGCATGCTCCCGCTGCGTAGCGGCCCGCCAGGCGGCATCGAGCGCGATGCGGTCCCTGCGCGCCGGCCGGCTCACGGAAGCCGCCAGCGAGGCCCGGAGAGCCGCAGAGCACATTGCCGCCAAGGTCGCCGAGTCCGACCGCATCCGTTCCATCACCCGCAGGAAGCCCCATGGCTGAAAAGAAGATCAGCGGCCGCACGGTCCGCTACGACCGCCTGCCCGCCGACGAGGGGCTGAAGATGCTCCTTCGCGTTCTCAAGGTGCTCGGCCCGGCCTCCGGCCTGATCGAAGCGATCGCGGCTGAAGACGAAGCCCGGCGCGATATGCTGGCGCTCCAGGCGATCACGTCGTTCACGTCCGAGATGGACAGCGACGCCGTGTTCTCGCTCATCATGGACATGGTGAAGCACTGCCACATCGACGGCGACCCGGCCGTGCCCGGCATTATGGACCTGCAGGAACTGCTCGCGGTCGCGATGTTCGCGCTTCAGACGGAGTTCGGCCATTTTTTCGGCGAGGGGGCGGGCTCGGTCCTCCAGAAGGTGAAGCCGGGGGCGTGAGCCTTTCGGCCTCGCAGATCCGCGCCATCGCCCCCAACGTCGCGTCCGACCTCTTTCTCTGGCGGCCGACCCGATCCGAGCCGCCGCTGGCGAGCCGGCACGACCTGCGGACGATCTACAACCTCGACGACCTCTTCGACATGCACGAGATCCTCGACCTTGAGGATCACCTTGCGGCGAAGGCCGCGGAGGTTGCCAAGCGGCCGGGGCGATGACCACTCGACAATAGGGCCGGCCATCATCATCTTCACCTCAACGAAATGGAGGTCAAGATGCGCGCTTTGATCGTGGCGGGAATGATGGTGGCGGCCGGCATGGCATGCGCCGGTGACTTTGGCGTCGATTACCAGACTGCGAAGAAGAGCCTGACGGATGTCATCCGCCCAGCGCTCGCCGAAGAAGAATGCGTGAAGGAGGTCTGTTCATTCCGATCTGCCGAGCACGACATCAGCGTGACGCTGGTCTTAGGGAAAGGCAGGGTGGTCGAGCTTTTTGGCGTTGATTTCCAGCCGAACAATTGGGCCGTTGCTGCGGCCTACGGGCGATCAATCCAGCGAGAACTTATGGTCCCCGAGCGTGACATCGCGCAGCTGGACAACCTAGCCCGCCACATCGTCGCGGGGGTCGTCAACGACGAGCAGACCAACTCGGTCAAGTGCGAAGCCAAGCGGATCGAACAGACCCCGACGATATTCTGCATTCGAAGGTAGCAATTCATGGCCGTCATTGAGGAACTCGTCGCCAAACTCGGCTTTGATGTCGAGGGGCTGGCGAAGCTCAAGGTCGCGGCCAAAGAATTCGACAAAGCCAAGAAGAACATCGTCGCATCGACGAACCCGCTGAAGGCTGCCGGAGCATCGGCTTCTGTCGCGGCCGTCGGCGTCGGCAAGCTGGGCGCACAGTCCAAGAAGTCGAGCCGCAGCGTCCTGTTGCTCGGGACCGCGATGCGGGGCATTCGCCGCGCTGGCTCGATCGCCGCGTCCGCATTGCGCGCGATCCTGCTGGTCGCGCTGAAGCTGGTCGGCGCGTTCGCCGGGCTTGTCGCCGGCGCGGCCGCGGTCGCTGCCGGGTTCGTTCTGGTC
>JAIYAJ010000197.1 GCA_027489105.1 Zymomonas sp.
CGGACTCCATATCAGCGCTATCATGTTCTACCAGGGGCTCGTCGGGCGCGACCTTCTCCTCCCGATGATCACAGGACGACGCGATCGTCAGTCGGGCGAAGATGTCGATGACGTGCGCTGGTCACCGGTGCGCGCGGCAATCGGCCTGGTGGTGATAGTGCTACTCGTCTGGGCGATATCGAAAGGTTTTCGCTTTACCGGCGCGGGTGGCATGTAAGAGCCGGCGTGCGTGAGGAGCAATTGGCGTCGGCCTTTTGCCACGAGGCCAACCGGCATCGCATGTTCCGCCACGCTTTCGCTGCCTCGATCCCGCTGAGGAAGCCAGGGAGCGCTGGCACCCCCGCAGCTTGCAGGCTGCAGGGGAACGCTGATCCTGGGTGATCCGCAGGACGATGTCGGATCACCGGCGAGGCGGAGTTGCCGTGCGGTCTGACGATCAGGCAGCGCGCCAGCCCGTCATGCGCGATGCGCCTGCGCGCGGCGTAGCCGATCCCTCCTGATGGCGGAAGCGGCCGACCTGCTCGGTCATGTCGGCGGCCTCGCCGGCCAGGCTGCGCGCGGCGGCGGTCGCTTCTTCGACCATGGCTGCGTTCTGCTGGGTGACGATGTCGAGTTCCGACATGGCGGAGTTGATCTGCCCCAGCCCCGACGCCTGCTGGCGCGAGGCATCGGCGATGTCGGCGATCAGTTCGCCCATTTCGGTGACCTGACGGGCGATCCGGTCGAGCGCGCTGCCGGCCGCGTTGACATGTTCGACGCCCGAGCGGACCTGCTCGGCCGACGCACCGATACGGTTCTTGATGTCCTTGGCGGCGTCCGCCGAGCGCTGCGCGAGCGCGCGGACTTCGCTGGCGACGACCGCGAAGCCCTTGCCCGCATCGCCAGCGCGCGCGGCTTCCACACCGGCGTTCAGCGCGAGAAGGTTGGTCTGGAAGGAGATGCCGTCGATCACGGCGATGATGTCCGAAATCTCGTTCGAGGTGCGCTCGATTCCGCCCATCGCGTCGATCGCGCGGCGGACGACGTCGCTGCTGTCGGCGGCGTCGGCGCGTGCCTCGCTGGCGACTTCGGCGGCCTTGGCGCTCCCGGCGGCGGTCTCGCGGACCGTACTGGTGATTTCCTGCAGCGCGGCGGCGGTCTCCTCGAGCGAGGCGGCCTGCTGTTCGGTCCGGCGCGAGAGATCGTCGGCGGCCTTGCTGATTTCTTCGACGCCGATGCCCATCCGGTCGGCGGCGGTCGCGACCGAGGCGAAGGAGGAGCCGAGCGTTTCGATTGCCGCGTTGAAGCTGTGGCGCAGCGGCTCATAATCGGGCGCGAAGGCACCGTCGATCCGGCAGGTCAGGTCGCCCTTGGCGAGCGTCGCCAGCCGGTCGCGCAGCGTGTCGACGACGGTCATGGTGTGATTCTGGTTCTGGACGATGACGAGCAGATCGTCCGACGCCTCGACCGCTGCCGGGATCAGAGTGACCATCACCCGGATCACCTTGTCGTTGCGGTCGAGATTCCACCATTCGAACCGCGCATGACCTTCGCGCAGCGCCTGCGCGACGCGCAGCTTCACCTGTTCGGCGGCCGGGCGGCCATCGGCCTGCGTCGGCGCGGAGAAGGCGCCGGGGTCGCGGCCGATGATCGCCGAACGCGGCCGGTCATAGACCCGCTCCGCCGCAGCATTGCATTCGATAAAGCGGCCTTGCGAGAGCAGCAGCATGGCATCGGGCGACTGGCGGAACATCGCCTCGGCAGTCCGGTTCTCAAGTGTCGGCTGAATATCTTCTTTCGACTTTTTCCACATGGCCCCTGCTTCCCGTCGTTGCGGTTCGAACGGGGACAGGTCGCAGCGAGAGGTTAATTTCCGGTTAGCCATCGCGAAGGCGCCGGATCGGTCCGGCGGCTGGGCGCCGATCGTCGCGCCCTAGTCCGGACCATCTGTCGGCAGCGGTGTGGCGGGCGTTGGCGGAGCCTCTTCCCGCTGGCGGGCGAGGTCCCGGTCATAGTCGATCGTCGCGGTGACGACCTTCTGCATCAGCGCCATTCTCTGGACGAGAGGCCGATCCGTGCGACCGATCATCACCGCCACGGCATAGGAGCGACCCTCTGGCGAGGTGAGGATGCCGACATCGTTATAGCCGGCCTGCTCGCCCTCCAGGATCTGCCCGGTGCCGGTCTTGTGCGCCAGCGTCCAGCCCGGTTTCAGCCCGCCCTTGAGCCGGTTGGCGCCGGTGCGCGTGTGGCTCATGATATCGAGCATCTCGTCGGTCGAGCGCTGTGAGAGCAGCCGCCCCTGTTTCAGCCTCGCCAGCGCGTCGACGATGCCAAGCGGCGATGCGCCGTCCATCGGATCGGCGGTATAGGCGTCGAAGGCCGCGCGGCGCGCCGGCCGGGGGAGCGCGTCCCGGGCCTCGTAGAAGCGGTTGCCGACCGCATAATCGGCTTTCCAGTCGAGACCCGCGACCTTCGCCTGGAGCGCGCGCTCGCCAGGCCCGAAGCGGATACCGGCGATTGCCTTGGCGGCGAGCGTCGCCCTAATGCTTCCCGGCCCGCCCACCTCGCGAAGCATCCGGTCGTTAGCGCTATTGTCGCTCTGCGTCAGCGCACGGACGACCAGATCGCGCGCATAGGTGCGATAGCCGCCAGGGCGGAGCGCGAGCGCGCGGACGGGCTGGTGGAACAGGGTGAGGTCGGCTCTCGTCAGGCTCACCTCCCGATCGAGCGACAGCGTGCCGCGGTCCACCTGGTCGAAGGCGGTCAGCGCGACCCACAGCTTGGACACGCTCTGCTGCGGGAACGGGTCGAGCCCGCGATGATCCGAGGTCCAGCCCGTCTGGACGTCACGGACCGCTATGCCGACATCACCGGCGAAGCTTCGGCCGAGGCGGGCGATGGTCCGGTCGAGCCTGCTCGCCGCGCTCGGCGGAATGGGAGCCAGGCTGACGAAAACGGGCCCTGCCGCGCGAGTAGCGGCACTGCGTTCGGCCAATATCGGACGGGGAAGCTGGGAGGCGTTGCGGCCTTTGTCCTCGTCTGCTGCAGAGCTGCAGGATGCGAGCATGAGGGGCAGGGCGGCGAGACAGGCCCCGCCCAGGCGCGATAGGAATGGCCATTCAGCCGTGCCGTTCACCCTCGTTCCGTCTCCTCATCCGGTAACGTCATGATGACAGACAGAAATTAGCCATTGCTGAACGGCCAGCGCAAGCCCCTTCACAGGCCGGCGCGGGACTGAAGGCCGCTGGGTGCGATCAGCGTCTCGGCGGGCGCCGGCGCGGCGATCACCTGATATTTGCCGCTGCCGCCCTCCTTGACCCGCCAGTCGAAGCCATAGCTTTCAAGCTGTTCGTTGACCCAGGCTGCGGGCGCTGCCGCACCGTCGATATCGGTGCCGGTCGACTTGGCGAGATAGATGCGGCCGAGGCGCTCCAGCACGTCCGCCCTCGATAGCTGAGACGGCCGAAGGACATCGCCGGAGGGAGACGCCTCGGACCCCGCTACGGCATTCTGGGCTGCCAGTTCGCGTTCCGCGCGGCGCGCGATAAGCTGGATGAGCAGTTGCTGCGAATTGCCTGCCGCCGGTACGCCTTCTGCCAGCGCGAGACGGCGAAGGTCTGTCTCGACCGAGCGCGCGGTTGCCGCAAGTTGGCGGCTGTCGTCGCGAACGGCGTTGCTGGCTTCGACGAATTCGATGATCCGGAATGCCAGCGCGAGGATGATCAGCGCGATGAGCGCCGCCATCGCCGCGATCGGCCGGCCCGGTCGTCCGAAATGGAAGGAAGATATCATTATAGCAAGGGCGAGGAGCATGCTCCCGCCGCACATAAGCATCGCAATCACACTACGCCCCCTGAACAACAGCCTTCACCATATGTCCGATTCTCTTGCGGGGCAAATGGCGCGCAACTGAAATGCTGCTGTAACAATAGCGGACGAAGGCCGGGTTCTTCGGAAGGAAGGTCGCGGCGGACTATGGCGTCAGGGAAGAAAGGCGGGCCTGCGCGGCCGGCGATGAACGACGAGCTTCGCGAGGAGATCGCAGCCCTGCTGCTCGACGGCATGGCGCCCGATGCGGTGGCGCGCCGCATCTCGTCTCTGGGCCATCCGCTCGCGATCGCCGAGGCCGAGGTCTCGCGCGCCGTGAAGAGCCCCTATTTTCGGGGTGCCAGGCAGTTGCGCTGGCGCCTCGGAAAGTGGCGCTGGGTCATGGAGAATCAGGCGCGGTTGGGGTCGGGCGACCCCGACCAGCTGACGCTGCCGGTTCTGTCGGCCGATGCGCTCAGGGCATTCCATCGCGATCATTATGTCGCGAACCGCCCGGCGGTTTTGCGCGGTCTGACCGACCACTGGCCGGCGCGTCGTCTCTGGTCGCTCGACCATCTCGCGAAGCGGCTGGCAGGGCGGCAGGTGCGGGTGCAGTGGAATCGCTCGTCAGCGCAGGATTATGAGCGCAATGTCGAACGGCACGCGACCACCCGACCCTATGAAGAGATCGACAGGCGCCTGCGCGATCCCG
>JAIYAJ010000553.1 GCA_027489105.1 Zymomonas sp.
CAGGCCCGTCCTTGCGCTCGGCCTACGCGGCGTTCCGGCCTATCCAGACCCGCTGGATGGACAACGACGTCTATGGCCACATGAACAACGTCGTCCATTACTCGCTGTTCGACACGGCGGTGAATGGGTGGCTGATCGAGAACGGCGCGCTCGACCCGCTGGGCGGCGCGCAGATCGGCCTCGTCGTCGAGACAGGCTGCCGCTACTTCAGCGAACTCGCCTTCCCCGACCTCGTCACTGCCGGCCTCCGGGTGGCTCGCATCGGCACGAGCTCCGTCCGCTACGAGATCGGGCTGTTCCGCGGCGATGCGCAGGCCGCCGCGGCGGAAGGCTTCTTCGTCCATGTCTATGTCGACAGGACCAGCCGCCGGCCCATGACGCTAGCGCCCGGCCTGCGGGCCGTGCTGGAGGTGATCGCCATGCCTACACCGTCGATAGCTGGCCAGCGATGAGGACCAGCAGCTAAGCAACTGGCCGACATGTTGTGAGCCGTCCGTCCTAAGACATTGAGGTGGTCCCCGAAACCCGGACAGGCAGCTAAGCTTGGTTCGCCCTGACGAGAGGACGAACCCGATGACGGAGAAGACGAAGCGGTATTCCGCCGAGTTCAAGGCCAAGGTGGCGCTTGACGCGATCCGCGGCGATCAGACGATAGCGCAGCTCGCGGCCAAGCATGGCGTGCATCAAACGATGATCAACGCCTGGTAGGTCCGAAGGACGGCGATCAAGGGCATGTCTGGGGTGTTCTCCGGCAAGGCGGAGGCCGTAGAGGCGGCGCGCGAAGGCGAGATCGACCAGCTGCACGCCAAGATCGGACAACTGGTGGTGGAACGAGATTTTTTGCGGCGGGCCTCCGGTCGATGAGCGTCGGACGGAGGCGGGAGATGATCGAACCCAACCACCCGACGCTGCCGGTCACGCGTCAATGCGCCTTGGTCGGCATCAGCCGCTCGGCGTTCTACGGTGGTCCCCGCGTCGAGAGCGCCGAGAACCTGACGTTGATGCGGGCCATCGACGAGCAGTTCATGGAGACACCGTGGTATGGCTCGCGGCATCTGCGGCGTCACGGCCATGTGGTCGGCCGCAAGCGCGTGCGCCGGCTGATGGCAAGAATGGGCTTGGCGGCAGACTATCAGCGGCCGAGGACGACGGTGCGCCATCCCCAGCATCGGGTCTGGCCCTATCTGCTGCGTGGTCTGGTCATCGATCGTCCTGACCAGGTGTGGTGCGCAGACATCACCTACATTCCGATGCGGCGCGGCTTCCTCTACCTGGTGCCGTCATGGACTGGTTTAGCCGCAGGGTGCTAGCCTGGCGGATGTCCAACACCATGGACGCCGACTTCTGCATCGAGGCGCTGCAAGAGGCGATGGCCCGCTTCGGGCGGCCGGCGATCTTCAACACCGACCAGGGCAGCCAGTTCACCAAGTCCGCGCTTCACCGAAGTGCTGATGGAGGCCGGCGTGCGCATCTCCATGGACGGGCATGGCCGCTGGCTCGACAACGTGTTCATCGAGCGGCTCTGGCGATTGCTCAAATACGAGTGCATCTACCTCAACGCCTTCGAGACGGGCTCGGAGGCCCGCGCCGGCATCGGCCGGTGGATCACCTACTACAATGGCTCGCGGCCCCACACGGCCTTGGGCGGACGAACCCCGGCGGAGGTCCATACGACCGCTGCCGGCCTTGAACTGGCGGCGTGACGGAGACCAGAACCAAGCTTAGCAAAGCCGCCAACCTGTCCGCCGAATGGGGACCACCTCAGCGTTATTGGACGGGAAGGCAACACCAGCTAAGCCCTGGTCAGTAAGCGTCGGAAGGACAATCCACATTGGATCGGGCACAAATCGGCCTTTTGTGAATTTCCGGGCTGAGGCGGTCAGAACACTGGGGGGCTGTCCGCAATAAGAAAATGGCGTTTGCTCCGGTATTGGGGGCTCCATGCGCCAATGTCAGCTGTGACTTTGGCGTTTACCGGTCTCCAGAGCAGATTCTTGACCACCTATGATCAAATTCTGACAATTCGAATGCGGAATTCAAATTGCCCTTTTATTGAGCGGGAAGGCGAGGTGAGCCAGCGGCGGACGTGCGACGTACCGGATTGAACCCACGATAGTCGAGTGCTGAACTCATCGAAGTTACAACTCGGGAATTCGAGAACGACGCGCGCGCTGGCGCTGAACGCCAACGGTGCAGTTATCGCCGTCTACATGGCTCCTAAGCCGGGAGGGCGTGGCTATCAGCTATAGCAAGTTCTCTCGCTTGCCTCGGCAGGATAAACTGCAGTTGAGCCGCCGTGACGGCCGTAGGCGGGCACTGGTGACGTTGCCCCTATTTGCCGTCGTTCATAGCTGGACTCTGTTCTCGATGTGGTCCGCCCAAGACCGGGTTGCAAACTCGTTGGGGAGAGGCCGCCAAGGCTCGTGTGCGGCCGGTGGGCATTGTAGTCCATCCTTCATTCTCGGATCAGCAGGTGAGCGGTCGGCAGGCTACGGAATTGTAGTTGGGGTTGGCGTTGAACTGCTTCCGCAGACAGTTCGCCGCTTGAGCAGGTCAGGTGAGCTCAGATTGCTTCCTTTCGTATTCGATCGGCGACGGGTAGCCCAGCGCCGAATGGCGGTGTGATTGGTTGTAGAAGCCTTCGATGCGGTGCGGGTCTCGATGCTATGCTTCGATGATTGGCGAGAAGCGCCCCGACGGCCAGCCGGTGACGTTCAATGGTAACCTGACCAGCGCCGGGGCTGAGGTGATCAAGGCTGGCAGGCTCAAGGAGAGGGCGGGGCCTTCGACATCCCTGGCAACCCCGCTCGCGCCAGGCCGACCGGCCTCAGCCTGTGCCAACGATCCCCGTTCTGTCAGCATCGCAGCCGCGGCCAGGGTATTGGATGAGCGCCGCCGCGCCTGGCTCTACCCAATCTGTCTGGGAAGCTGGGAGCCGGAGATCACGCCCACCGCAGCTCCCAACGAGGCCCCGCGCCGCTATATGGACCGGTTCATGCCCACAACCTGGAGGTCGCCGTGAAGCTTAAGGAGCAGACGCTCACCAACCTCTACAACCAGCGGCCTCAATGGCTTGCAGAACGCCACGATGCCCTCGATCGCGCTGTCGCTGCGCATTACGGCTAACGGAGCATATCTTGACCGAGGATACCCGAGGAAAATGGGAAGATGAAGAGGATGTCCTGGTGGCGTGCATGGCACGGGATAGCGATGGATCCCCGGTGGTCGCTCGCGGCAGAAGACGCGGAAGTTCCCACGGCTTCAGTACTAGCAACCGTGTTCTGGCTGCACGAACATGCAAGTAAGCAACAAGACCGGAAGCGGAAAAGCGACTGAGTGCCTACATCACCGGGAAGCACCAGCCGCATCGTCAGGCGCCCGATATCGATTCCATCGACATTGCGGACGTTCTGGCTGTCTACTTCGAGGATCGCCGCGAAGACCAGGCCAACAAGTCGCTCTTCGACGATCGCATTGAGCACCTAACCCTATTCTGGGGCGGCAAGATGCTCTCGGAGGTGAACCAGAAAACCTGCCAAGCTTACGTCGCCTGTCGGATCAGGGAAGGCGGTAAGCCCCGTGCGGGCCGGGTGCGGAAGGACGGCTCTGCCGGGACCGCCTACCTGCCGGCCAAGCCGTCGGGTGCGGGAGCCCGGCGAGACCTGGAGGATATCAGGGCCGCCATTAACCACCATGCCAAACTCAATCTCCACCGCGAGCTTGTAAATGTGTGGCTTCCTGACAAAAGCCCGCCCCGGCAGGAGTGGTTGACCCGATCGGAGGCCGCAGCGCTCTTGTGGGTCTGTTGGCGCTATCGTGAGGTCCAGACCTACCACCGGGGGCGGAACAAGGGCGAAATTTGAGGGACGGCACACCCTGCGCCACATCGCCCGCTTCATCCTGTGCGGCCTCTATACCGGTTCGCGAGCAGGGACGATCGCCTCCGCATCAACAGTCCGTGCACCAGGCAAGTCATTCGTCGATCTAGCCGCTGGCGTCTTCTACCGGCTCCCGATTGGCAAGAAGGAGACCAACAAGCGTCAGCCGCCGGCGCCGATCCCTCCAGGGCTGCTGTCTCATATGCGCCGCTGGCATAAGGGCAATCTCGCCCGCGAGGCTGCAGGCGAGACCACGGACCATCATCTGGTCGAGTGGAATGGCAGGCCAGTCGCTTCAGTGAAGAAAGGCTTCGCCACGGCCGTCGAGCTTGCAGGCATCAAGCGGGTCATCACGCCGCATACCCTGCGGCATACAGCGGCGACATGGCTGATGCAGTTAGGCGTCGATCCCATGGAGGCTTGTGGGTATCTCGGTATGACGCTGGAGGTCCTCCAGAGGACTTACCTGCATCATCATCCGGATCACCTGAAAGGGGCTCGTGATGCGTTTGGAGTTGGCCGTCGTGCTGAACGAGCTAGGGTCAGGGGCAGGCTAGTTGCGTGAACCTGTCCCTAAAGCTGTCCCCCAAGGGGGTGAGCGGCATAATCAGCTCACCTCAAGGCCTAGATCTTGTTGAGAAAAAGTGGTGGGCGCGACAGGGATCGAACCTGTGACCCCTACGATGTCAACGTAGTGCTCTCCCGCTGAGCTACGCGCCCGATCCCTCGGGAGCGGCGCTTGCGCGCCGCTGCGGTGAAGCGGC
>JAIYAJ010000461.1 GCA_027489105.1 Zymomonas sp.
CCCTGAATCCTTGTTGCCACGCCGCCTTCTCGAAGCGGTTCGCGCTGTCGGCGGTCAATTCGATCAACTGGGCGCGGCTGATGGCCCAGATCGTCTATTATTTCTATGCGGGCGTGCAACTCGGCGCGCCCGACCGCCCGGTCGCCTTCTCGGTCCCGACCGGCAATTTCGGCGACGTCTTCGCCGGCTATGTCGCCGCGCGCATGGGCCTGCCGGTCGCGAAGCTGATCGTCGCGACCAACGTCAACGACATCCTCCACCGCGCGCTTTCGGCCGGCGACTATTCTGTGGGCACGGTGACGCCGACCGCCGCTCCCTCGATGGACATCCAGGTCAGCTCCAACTTCGAACGGCTGCTGTTCGACCTGCACGGCCGCGACGGCACCGCGCTGAATGCGACGATGAAAGGCTTCGAGTCCAGTCGCCGGCTCGACATTCCCGCCGCGATGCGAAGCGAGGCTGCAGGCCTGTTCTCAAGCGCCCGGATCGATTCCGACCGGATGCAGATGGCGATGCGCTGGGCGCATGACCGCGCCGGCGAAACGATCGACCCGCACAGCGCGATCGGCCTCGCCGCGGCGCAGGACGCCGATCTCGATGCATCGACGCCGATCGTCACGCTGGCGACCGCCCACCCGGCCAAGTTCGGCGACGCCGTCGAGCGCGCCACCGGCGTACGCCCGACGCTGCCCGCGCGGATCGGTGAGCTGTTCGAGCGGCAGGAGCGCTATGTCGTGCTGCCGGCAGAGATCGGCGCGATCGAACAGTTCGTCGCCGACCAGTCGGTGGCAACCGCCTGAGCATGACCGACGGCCCGCACATCCACAGGCTGGCCAACGGCTTCACCATCGCCGCCGAACCGATGATCGGCGTCGAGACGGTGGCGCTCGGCCTGCATGTCGATTGCGGCGCCCGGCATGAAGATGCGCGGACCAACGGCCTCGCGCATCTGTTCGAGCATATGGTGTTCAAGGGCGCCGGCGGTCGCAATGCGCGCCAGATATCCGAGGCGGTCGAAAATGTCGGCGGCTATCTGAACGCCTATACGTCGCGCGACCAGACCGCCTTCCAGGCGCGCCTGCTGGCCGAGAATGTCGACCTGGGGGTCGAGCTGGTGGCCGATCTGGTCCGCAAGCCGCATTTCGAGGCGAACGACCTCGTCCGCGAGAAGGACGTCGTGCTGCAGGAACTGGGCGAAGCGCGCGACCTGCCTGACGACATCATCAACGACCATTTCCATTCGACCGCCTGGCCGGATCAGGCGTTCGGCCGCCCGGTCCTGGGTGAGGAACAGAGCATCGACGCGATCGGCGTCGACGATCTCCACGGCTGGACGCGTACCCATTATCGGCCGCAGGGCATGGTGCTGGCGGCGGCGGGCAAGATCGACATCGACCAACTCGTCGACCTGGCCGAGCGCCGCTTCGGCGACATGGAGCCGGCGCCGCGACCGGTGGCCGAGAACGCCGCCTATCAGGGCGGGCTGTTCGTCGAACGGCGGCGACTCGAATCGGCGCATATCCTGTTCGGCTGGGAAGGCGTCAGCTATTTCGACCCGGCTTATTACCCCCTGCTGTTGTTCAGCCAGGCTGCCGGCGAAGGCAGCTCCTCACGGCTGTTCCAGGCGATCCGCGAAGAGCGGGGCCTTGCTTATTCGGTCGGCACATCGGTCGCCGCCTGGCGCGACACCGGAATGCTGACCGTCTATCTGGCGACCGCACGGCGCGAGGCGCAACATGCCACGGATCTGTCGCGCGACCTGCTGCGGGAGACTGCGGTGACCCTGTCGCAGGTCGAGCTCGACCGCGCCAAGGCCCAGATCAGGGCGACGATCCTGATGGCGCTCGAATCGGTGCAGAGCCGCGCCGACCGCCTGGGCTTCCAGACACTCGTCCATGGCACGCCGATCGATCCCGCGACGATCGTCGCCAAGGTCAACGCCTGCACATTAGACGAGGTCCGGGCGGCGGGCACCCGGATGCTCGGCGGCACGGAAACGCTGGCGACGGTGGGACCGGCGCTCAAGGCGGCGGCCTGACCATGGCGCGGCCGGCACGACCGGCGGCGAGGCCTTTCGAGACGGACATATCATGCAGCTGACCACGATCGTCACCGAACCCTGGACCGATTACGGGCTGGTCGACTCCGGCCATGGCCGCAAGCTGGAACGCTATGGCCGCTTCCGCTTCATCCGGCCCGAGCCACAGGCGATGTGGGCTCCCGCCTCGACCAACTGGGAAGCCGATGGCGACTTCATCGGCGCTTCGGACGAGGATGGCGGGGGCAAGTGGCACCTGTCGCGCGACGTGCCGCGCGGCGGCTGGCACATGCGCTGGGAAGAGGTGCGCTTCACCGCACAGAACACCCCCTTCCGCCACCTCGCCTTCTTCCCCGACATGGCCCCGCAATGGTCGTGGATGCGCGATCGTACGGCCGAGGGCGACGAGGTGATGAACCTGTTCGGCTATACAGGCGTGGGCACGCTCGCGCTCGCCGCCAAGGGTGCCCGCCTGACCCATGTCGATGCATCGAAGAAGTCTGTCGAGGCTGCCAAGGCGAACGCCTTCCTGTCCGACATGGCCGATCGCCCGATCCGCTGGATGGTCGACGACGCCGCGAAGTTCGCCGCGCGCGAGGTTCGGCGCGAACGCCGCTACGACGGCATCTTCCTCGATCCACCCAAGTTCGGACGCGGTCCCAATGGGGAGACCTGGCGGCTGGAAGAGCATCTCCCGGCACTGATCGCCGACTGCCGCGCGCTGCTCGACGAGAAGTCGAAATTCCTCGTACTGACCGTCTATGCGATCCGCATGTCGGCGCTCGCGATCGGCGAACTGCTACGCCAGGCCACCGCCGATCTCGGCGGCGCGGTCGAGGTCGGCGAGATGGCGGTGCGCGAGGAAGCGCGCGGCCTGCTGTTGCCGACCGCGATCTTCGCCCGCTGGCACCGCGACTGAGCCGAAGGGCTCAGTCGAGCAGCGCCTCGATCGCCTCCGCCATGGCGATGTCGCGATGCGACAGGCCGCCCGCGTCATGCGTGGTAAGCAGCACGTCGACCCGGTTCCACACATTCGACCATTCGGGATGGTGGTCGTTCTTCTCCGCATAGAGCGCAACCCGCGTCATGAAGGCGAAGGCGGCCGAAAAGTCGGGGAAGGTGAAGCGGCGGGTGATCGCATCGCGCGACTCGTCATAGTCCCAGTCGGGCAATGCATCGAGCGCATCGGCACGTTCGGCTTCGTTCAGGGCTTCGATCGACAAATCATCCTCCGCTGGCGTGTTCGGTTTCTCGCCTCTATGTCGACGCAAGATGAGTGAAGGTCAAACCCTCCCGCCCACCACCGACCGGATCGAGGCGATCGCGCGCGCCACGATCGCGCGCCTGCCCGCCGAATTCGCCCGTCATCTGGGCGATGTCGTGCTGAAGGTGGAGGAATTTGCCGACGACGCCACGCTCGACGAGATGGGCATCGAAAATCCGTTCGAACTGACCGGCCTTTACACCGGCCTGCCACTGGGGTCGAAGTCAGTCGACCATTCGGGCACCATGCCCGACATGATCCACCTCTATCGCCGCGCAATCCTCGACGAATGGGTCGAGACCGACGTCTCGCTGGAGGCACTTGTCGCACATGTCGTGATCCACGAGATCGGACATCATTTCGGTCTGTCCGATGCCGATATGGAAGCGCTGGAGGCGATGGCCGGCTGATGACGGCGCGGCTCGTCTTCGATCGGGTCGCCTGCCTGCGCGGCGACCGGCTGCTGTTCGAGGGGCTGAGCTTCGCACTGGCTGCGGGCGACGCCGCGCTGCTGACCGGGCCGAACGGGGCGGGCAAGTCGAGCCTGATGCGCCTGGCAGCGGGCCTCCTGCCCCTGTCCGCCGGCACGATCGATCACGAAGGGCGGATCGCCCATGCCGGCGAAGCCCCCGCGCTCGACATGCGCCTGCCGCTCGCAAGCGCGCTCGGCTTCTGGGCGGGCATCGACGGCAGCGACGAAACCGCCGTGCGCAGCGCGCTCGACCGGATGGGGATCGCCAACCTCGCCGAGGTGCCGGTGCACATGCTGTCGACCGGACAGCGCAAGCGCGCGACGCTGGCCCGCATCCTCGCGGCGCGCGCCGACATATGGCTGCTCGACGAACCGGGCAACGGCCTCGACACCGCCTCGCTCGGCAGGCTCGCCGCCGCGATGGCCGATCATCGCGCGGGCGGCGGAATCGTGCTGCTGGCGACGCATCAGCCGCTCGACCTGCCCGATGCGCTGCCGATCGAGCTGGGCAAGGCCACGGCATGAAGGGCTGGCTGGCCATCGTGCTGCGCGACGTGCGGACCGCCTATCAGGGTGGCGGCGCGCTGCTGCCGCTCGTCTTCTTCCTGCTGGTGGCAACGCTTTTCCCCTTCGCGGTCGGCCCCGACGGCGCATTGCTCGCCAAGGTCGGCGGCGGCGCGCTGTGGATGGCGGCGCTGCTCGCGGCGCTGCTGCCGGTCGACCGGCTGATCGCCCCCGACGCCGAACAGGGCGTGCTCGACCAGTTCGCCGTGCGAGGCTTTTCAGACGAGGCAATCGCCGCCGGCAAGATCCTCGCCCACTGGCTGGGCTTCGGCCCGCCGCTGCTGCTGGCCGCCCTGCCCGCCGCAGCTCTGCTCCGTCTCGACGGCACGACGCTGCTGCGGCTCGAACTCAGCCTCGCCATCGGCACGCCCGCGCTCGCGGCTCTCGGGGTGATGACCAGTGCGCTGATCCTGGGCCTGCGGGGCGCGGGTGCACTCGCGGGCCTGCTGATGCTGCCGCTCGCGGTGCCGCTGCTCATCTTCGGCGCGGGCGCGCTCGGCCCCGACGGCATGGGCGCACTCAAGCTGCTCGGCGCCGCAGCGCTGCTGCTGACCGCGCTCGCCCCCTTCGCGGCGGGCGCCGCGCTCCGCGCTGCGCGCGACTGATCGACCCAGGCTGGGTGGCAGGCCGCTCAGGCGGCGAGTGCCACCGACTGCTTCGAGAGCAATGCCAGCAACGATATACGGTTGAAGAACCACATCCGCTCGATCGCCAGGTCGCTGTACTTCTGGATCGTGTGCGCGACGGTCTAGGGCGGGTACCAGACATTGTGATCCGGATGGACCACTTCAACGAATGTCTGTGACTGACTGACGAAGTCGAAATGACGCGTCTGGCACTGATAGGCATCGGGCACCGATATCAGGAAACAATCCGCATCGATGGCCTGGAGCTGTGCCATGAACTCGGCGACATTGGGTACATGCTCGAGGACTTCGGGAACGAGCACGACGTCGTAGCGCTGGTCGATCTGATCGAAGCTCGAGAAGAGCCGGCCCTTGGCATAAGGCGCAAGCTGTTCAAGGGCCTCGACATGGACGTCGAAGCCGTCGAGCATGGCGCAATAGGGCTCTAGCGCGAGATGAAGCGACGTTGCCGGATCGGTAATCGGCCAGTCGGCGCAACCGATATGCAGGACGCGCTTTCCCTCGCACAGATACCGAAAGACCTCGAGCCGGCCGAGTTCGGCGATCTCCTCGCTAACGGTCACGCGCTGCACGAAATAGGGCGAATGTTGCGCCTCCAGCGGGGACCCGCAGGCTGGCACGCCAGTGGCCTGCCGCCGCACCGGCGCGCGGCGTGCTTCAGGCGCTCGCGTCGCAGCGGGCTTCGGCGCGGCGGGTTTCGGTACCACGCCATCGGCTACGGCGACGACGTCCTGGCGATGCATGTCGTCATAGGCGTCGAGCGTCGATCCCCACAGCTGGTGCGCGTAGACGGGGTCGCTGCCGCCATAGCTCACACCCGAAAAATGCCGGGGGATGAAATAGTGGCTGGGGTAGATCCGCAGCGCCGAATATTGATATTTGCGGTAGGCGTCGGTCAACCGCTGCGGGCCGACGGTCTTCCACGCCATGTCGCCGACGACCGAGGGCTCGGCGGCGATGTCCGCGACGATCCGCCCGAGGAAGGCAGTACCGGCCTCGCTCCCGAAATAGCCGGCGGCGATCATACCCGGCCTGGCTATCTCATTCTCCCAGCAGGCAAAGGCTTCGCAATCGAGCAGATGGTCGTCCAGCGGACGCACGCAGACGCTATCGGCATCGAGGACGATGCCGCCATGCCGGTGCAGGATTTCCCAGCGCATGAGGTCTGCGACGCCGTTGAGCTCACGCTCGTACATGTCGACCATGTGGCGCTGGTTGATCCATTCGATATCCTGCAGCTCGCGGTTGCCCCAGATACGCACCTGCCAGTCGGGATGCCGCGCGCGCCAGCTGTCTATGCAATTGTCGGGGCGCTTCGTTTCGTCACCGACCCATATGAAATGCATGATCTTCGGAATCATCGCGTCACCCTGTCTGTCGCCGCGCGTGCGGGCCCGGCCGGCCTTTGAAGACGAGAGCATCGGGATCGCCCAGGCCACTTCCGTGGCTAAGCAAAACAGGGTTAACAAACCGATAAGCAGCGCCCGAAACGCCTGCTCCTTTCCCCCGGAAAATGGTTAATCGATTTTTAAGTCGCGAAGGATAGCCACAAGCTGTCGGACAACGACTCCAGAGCGGACGGACGCACTGCGAGCGGAATTGCGAGAGATGCGATGAAATTCAATGTCGAGCAGAATCTGCGCAAAGCGCTCTCGTCAGCGCGCGCCGGCGACACCGCCGGGGCCGAAAAGATCTACCGCGATATCCTGGCCGCCTTCCCCGCCAACAAGCGTGCGCTGGCGGGGTTGCGCGAACTGTCGAACCCCTTCGCCGCCTGCTCCTACGAGCAAGGTCTCGAAGCCGTCCTTGCGCTCTATGACCAGCGCCGCATGCCCGAGGCGCTAGACGCCATCCGGTCAATGCTCGACCTGTTTCCGAAGCGCTCCGACCTTCACAATCTGGCCGGTGCCATTCAAGGTGCCCTGGGCCTGTGGGAGGATGCACTGGCGAGCCACGGCGAGGCCATTCGCATCAATCCCGCAGATGGGGACGCGCATACCAACCGCAGCATCGCCCTTCTGCGCCTCCACCGTCTGGAGGAGGCCGCCGAGGCCAGCGACCGCGCCATAAAAGTCTCGCCGCGTTCGGCAGGCGCTCATTCCAACCGCGCCATGGTGCTGCGGCTGCTGGGACGTTCGGCGGAAGCCGCCGCCGGCTACGAACGGGCCGTCGAACTCGACCCGCATTCTGCCGAGCTTCGCTACAATCGGGGCAACCTGCTCCAGGATCTCGGCAAGCACCAGGAAGCGATCGCCAGCTATGACGCGGCGATCGAGCTGAGACCAGGCTATGCGGCAGCCCATTGCAATCGCGGCAATGCCCAACGGAAGCTGGGTCTGCAATTCGAGGCGCTGGCGAGCTACGACGCCGCTATCGGAATCGATGCGGGCTTTTCGGAGGCTCACTCCAATCGGGGTATCGTCCTGCGCGATCTGAAGCGACGCGACGAGGCGCTGGAAAGCTGCGCACGGGCCGCAGCTCTCCAGCCCGATTCAGCCGCGATCCTCTACAACCACGCGACGATCCTGCAGGATCTGAACCGCCTGGAAGAAGCCGTATCGAGCTATGATCGCGCCATCCTGATCGAACCAGACCATCTCGATGCGCATGTCAATCGCGGCAGTGCGCTGATCGCGCTGCACCGGTTCGAAGAGGCGCTGCCAAGCTTCGTCAAAGTGGCGGAGCATCGTCCAGACGACGCCACGAGCCATTACAACCTCGCGAATGTCCTGCATCTTCTCCATCGCGCCGACGAGGCCGTTGCGTGCTATCGCAGAGCCGTCGCGCTGAAGCCGGACTATGCGGAGGCGCAGGCTCATCTGCTCTACCAGCGCGCGCGGATGTGCGCGTGGGACGAAGCCGAGGACAGCGCGGCGCTCTCCGTGATCAATGCCTCGGACGATGCGATCCCGCCCTTCTCCATGCTGGCGATCGAGGATGATGCCGAACGGCATCTGATGCGATCGAAGACCTGGGTCGGGAAGAACGTCAAAGGCCCCGGCCTCAGTTTCCCGCGCAAGCGGTCAAGCGATCCCCGCATCCGCATCGGCTATTTTTCGGCCGACTTCCATAACCACGCCACCATGCACCTGATGGCGAAGCTGCTGGAGCGGCATGATCGATCCCGCTTCGAGATTCACGCCTTTTCCTACGGCCTGATCAAGGACGGTTTCAGCGATCGCGCCGCGCGGGCTGTCGATGCGTTCCACGACGTCAGCGGCCTCGACGATCGGGCCATCGCCCAATTTGCCAAGGACCGGCAGATCGACATCGCGGTCGACCTGAAAGGGCATACCCACGAGGCACGGCTGGGCATTTTCTCCCACCGCCCGGCGCCCGTGCAGATCGCCTATCTCGGCTATCCGGGATCGACTGGCGCCAGCTTCATGGATTATCTCATTGCCGACGAGGTCGTGGTCCCGGAAACGCATAGCCAGTTCTACTCGGAGCAGATCATCCGCCTCCCCGGCTGCTATCAGGTCAACGACGACAGTCGCACGGTGCCCGAATCCCTTCACACCCGCGCGGAACAGGGCCTGCCGACCGAGGGCGTCGTCTTCTGCAGCTTCAACAGCAGCTACAAGATCAGGCCGCCGGAGTTCGCCATCTGGATGGACATCCTGCGACAGGTCGACGGCAGCGTGCTGTGGCTGTTGAGGGACAACCCATGGGTGGAGGCCAATCTGAAGCGCGAAGCCGCAGCGCGCGGCGTGGGTCCGGACCGCCTGATCTTCTCCGACAAGCTGTCGGTGACGGAGCATCTGGCCCGCCACCACTGCGCCGACATCTTTCTCGACAGCTTCAACTGCAACGCCCATACGACCGCCAGCGATGCCTTGTGGGCGGGCCTGCCGGTCATCACCAAGCTGGGCCAGAGCTTCGCCGCCCGCGTCGCAGGCAGCCTGCTCCATGGGCTGGAACTGCCCGAACTCGTCACCGAGACCGAGGCGGATTATGCCCGGCTGGCCATCGATCTTGCACGACAGCCCGATCGCCTCGCCGCCATCAAGCAGAAGATCGCCGAAAAACGGCGAACGGCACCCCTGTTCGACACGGAAGCCTTCACGCGCAATATCGAGCGAGCCTATGAACTCGCGCATCAGCGCCACCTCGATGGGTTGCGTCCGGCGCCTCTGACGATCGGGCTTGCAAGCGACGAAAGCCGGAAACGCGCAGCATGACCCGTCCAGGGAGCGGACCTGCCTGATCCGCGCTCCGGGGGGCGGCTTCTCCCGCCCCCTAAGCCCCGCCGACCTGGGTCAACACGAAGGCATAGGCCTCGGCATCCTCGCGCAGCGAGTCATAGCGGCCCGACTTGCCGCCATGGCCCGCGCCCATGTTGATCTTGAGCAGCAGCAGATTGTCGTCGGTCTTGGTCGCGCGGAGCCGCGCCGCCCATTTGGCCGGCTCCCAATAGGTCACGCGCGGGTCGTTGAGCCCGCCCGTGATCAGCAGCGGCGGATAGGCTTTGGCCTCGCCATTGTCATAGGGGCTGTAGCTGCGGATCAGCTCGAACGCCGCCGGATCGGTGATCGGATTGCCCCATTCGGGCCATTCCCCCGGCGTCAGCGGCAGGCTTTCGTCCTGCATCGTGTTGAGCACGTCGACGAAGGGCACATCGGCCACCACTGCGCCCCACAGGTCGGGATCGGTATTGGCAACGACGCCCATCAGCTCGCCCCCGGCCGACCCGCCGTTGATTGCGATTCGACCCGCGCTTGTCAGTCCGGCGTCGATCAGCCCTCGTGCGGCATCGGAAAAGTCGCGAAAGGTGTTCCAGCGCTGCTCGGCCTTGCCCTGCAGATACCAGTCATAGCCAAGGTCGTCGCCGCCGCGGATATGGGCGATGGCATAGGCCCAGCCGCGGTCGACCAGCGACAGCCGCACTGTGGAGAAGCCCGGCGGAATGGCGTGGCCATAGGCGCCATAGGCATAGAGGAACAGCTTGCCCGATCGGTCGCGCGGGAAGCCCTTGCGGTAGAGCACCGAGACGGGGATGCTCCGCCCGTCGCGCGCGGGCACCATCAGCCGCTCGGTCTCGTAGAGCGACGGATCATAGCCCGACGGTATGTCCTGCACCTTCAGCGTCGTCAGCTGCCGCACGACCGGATCATAATCATAGACCGTCTGCGGGGTGACCATCGACGCATAGCCGAGCCGATAGGCGGGCGGATCATATTCGGGGTTGCTGCCGGGCGACACGGTATAGCTCGCCTCGGGAAAGGCGATGCGATGCTCGCTGCCGTCATAGGCGCGCAGCCGGATCTGATCGAGCCCGTCGACCCGCTCGACCAGCATCAGGTGGCGGGCGAAGGCGGTGATGCCGCGAATATAGACCGCGTCCGATCCGGCGACGACCGTCTCCCAGTCGCCGGGTGCGGCGGGGTCCGCCTTCGCGACGCGGAAGTTCACATGCTCGTCATTGGTGAGGATCCACAGCGAGCCATGGGCGCTGTCGACCGAATATTCGCGCTTCACGTGACGCGGGCTGACCAGCAGCGGCTCAGCCGCAGGATCGTCGGCGGGGACGAGGCGCACCTCGCTCGTCTGGTTGTCGCCGGTCGCAACCACGATCCAGCGATCGTCCTGCGTCTTGCCGACGCCAACGTTGAAGCCGAGTTCCTCGGTCTCCTCATAGACGGTGACGGCCCCGGAAGGGTCGCTGCCCAACCGGTGGAGCCGTGCGCGATAGGTCCGCCAATTTTCGTTGACCTCGGTATAAACCAGGCTGCGGGAGTCATTGCCCCAGGCTACTGCGCCGTTGGCGACAGTCGTGACCGTCTCGATATCGGCGCCCGTCGCGAGATCGCGGATGCGCAGCTCGAAGCGCTCGGCGCCGCTGCGATCGGCCGACCAGGCGGCCAGCCGCCCGTCGGGGCTGACGCTGAGCACCTGCAGGCGGAAATAGTCATGGCCCTCGGCTTCGGCCGGCTCGTCGAGGATGACCTGCTCCTCGCCACCTGCGACGGGCTTGCGATACCAGACGCGATATTGGCCACCCGGACGGAAGGCCCACCAGTAAAGCCAGTCGCCATCCTTCTGCGGCACGCTGGCATCGTCTTCCTTCAGCCGCGCCTTCATCTCGGCGAACAGCGTCTCGACCAGCGCCTCGTGCGGCTGCATCGCCGCCTCGAAATAGGCATTCTCCTCGCGGAGATAGGAGAGCACGTCGGGATCGTCGATCACCGGATATTTCTGGTCCTTCAGCCAGAACCAGGGATCCTCGATCGTCTGGCCGTGCCGCGTATAGGCGTGCGGCCGCCGTGCGGCGACGGGGGGCGGTGGCAGCATCGACATCAGGCTCCGGTCGGCATCAGCGCGTCGAGCGCCGCACGCTGGGCATCATAGACGGCCTGGAGCCGCACCGCCGCTTCGGTGATCGCATCGGCTGCGGCGACATTGCCCGCCGTCACCGCCGCCTCGCGACGCCGGTCGAGCTCGGCCATCGCCTCGGCAACGGGCGTCCGCGACGAATCGAGACTGCTATAGCGTTGCTGCGCCGCGACCCAGGCCTCGCTGCCTGCCTCCTGCTGCAGCCCCGAGGCGATTCCGGCCCCCTCCTTGGAAAGGCTGTCCCGGAACGCCGCATCGGCCGCGTCGGCCCGAGCCACGATCGCGGCGATATCGGCCGAGGCCGGCAGCGGCGCGGGCGTCGATTCGGGCGCGGGCGGCACCGGATCGGCCTTGAGCACTTCCCGCTCGATCGGGCGGGGCGCGAGCGACGGGTAGCCGCTGCGCGGGTCGGCGCAGGCGGACAGCGCGAGCACGGCCAGAAGGGCCGACGCGGACGGCGCCGGGAAACGGCGAAAAGCGGGGCTGAACATGGCGCCGGGTCTAGGCCGCGCAGAAAATCTGCGCAACGGGGTTGCGCCCGACGAAATCCCCCACTAGATGCCCCTCCCACAGCGCGCCCGTAGCTCAGCTGGATAGAGCATCAGACTACGAATCTGAGGGTCGGACGTTCGAATCGTTCCGGGCGCGCCAATTTCTTCCCGATATCCAGAACGCCCTTTCAGGCTTTGTGCATCGTCCGATGCTACATGGCGTACGTCCTCTTGCGCTCGGTTGAGGACGACCTGCTGATCTTGCGGGGCCAACTTCCCCGTCCGCTTACAATACCCCATTAACCCAATCTTTCCCCCCGCCATGCCATGGCGATCCCCATGCGTTGGGTGA
>JAIYAJ010000025.1 GCA_027489105.1 Zymomonas sp.
AAGCTCGAGGCCGCGCTGAAGAAGGCCCGGAAGGCGAAGAAGACCACGGTCATCGTCATCGACACCGACCCCCTCGCGTCCACCGAGGCCGGCGGCCACTGGTGGGATGTGGCGGTGCCGGAGGTCTCGCCGCGCAAATCCGTGCTCGCGGCCCGCGCGCAGTACGACAAGGCGCGCAAGGCGCAGAAGCTGGGAGATTGATGCCGATGGCGATCCGGATCGGGGCAAACCCCATTGGCTGGTCCAATGACGACCTTCAGGAGATCGGCGGCGAAACGCCTCTCGAAACCTGTCTCGCAGAGGCGCGCGAGGCCGGCTTCGTCGGCATGGAACTGGGCCACAAATTCTCGCGTGAGCCCGGCGCGCTGAAGGCCGCCCTCGCGCCTTTCGGCATGGCCTGCGTCGGCGGCTGGCATTCGGTCGAGCTGCTGCGCCGGGATGCCGCCGAGGAGTTCGCGCTCGCGGCCCCGCACCGCGCGCTGCTGAAGGCGATGGGCACGGACGTCTTCATCGTGGCGGAAACCTCGAACGCCATCCATGGCGACCGCACGATGCCGCTGTCGCAGCGGCCGCGGATGGAAGCCGCCGATTGGCCGCGTTTCTGCGCACGCATGACGGAGCTGGCCGACCGGCTGGCGGCCGAGGGCCTCAAGCTCTGCTACCATCACCATATGGGCACCATCGTCGAAAGCCGCGACGACATCGCCCGCTTCATGGATGGCTGCGGCCCGTCGGTGAACCTGCTGCTCGACACCGGCCACGCCACCTGGGGCGGCGCCGATCCGGCCGAACTGGCCCGCGCCTATCGCTCGCGCATCACCCATGTCCACGCCAAGGATGTGCGTGAACCGATCATGAGGAAGGCTGCTGCAGATAACTGGAGCTTCCTCGACGCCGTTCTCGGCGAGGGCGACGAACTCGGCGTCTACACCGTGCCGGGCGATGGCATGGTCGATTATCCGGCCGTGTTCCGGGAGCTGGCCGGCTATCAGGGCTGGGTCATCGTGGAAGCCGAGCAGGACCCGAAAAAGGCCCCGTCCCTCGCCTATGCGAAGAAGGGCGTCGCCAACCTCAGGCGTTATCTCGAACAGGCAGGGCTTGCGTGATGTCGATACTGCTTCGCCGCCCTGCCCTTTCGGGCAGCCAGTCCGTCCATGTCGTGACGCCCGAAAATGCGGGCTGGACCCATGTCGGCTTCGAGGTCGTCGACCTCGCGCCGGGCGCGCGCCTCTCGCGCACAGGCGAAGGCCGCGAGCTCTGCGCCGTGATGGTGTCCGGCACGGCGCGGGCCAAGGTCGACGGCGAGGATTTCGGGACGATGGGCGGCCGCTCCGGCCCCTTCGAGGGCGATCCATCCGCGCTTTACGTACCGCCCGGCAAGACGCTGCATCTGACCGCCATCGGCCCCTGCGAGATCGCCATCTGCTCGGCTCCGGCCGAAGGCCGCTTGCCGCCGAGGCTCATCCCGCCCGGCGAGATCGGCCAGGAAACGCGCGGCAAGGGCTCGAACACCCGCCATGTCCGCAACATCCTGCCCGACACCTCGCCCCATGCCGAGAACCTTCTGGTGGTCGAGGTCATCACCCCCGGCGGCAACTGGTCGAGCTACCCGCCCCACAAGCACGACCGTGACGCGCTGCCGGAGGAGTCGCTGCTGGAGGAGACCTACTATCATCGCCTCTCGCCGGCGCAGGGATATGCGGTGCAGCGCGTCTACACCGATGACCGCTCGCTCGACGAAACCATCCTCGTGCAGGACCGCGACGTGGTGCTGGTGCCGGAGGGCTACCACCCTGTCGGCGCCGCCCATGGCTATGATCTGTGGTATCTCAACGTGATGGCGGGCCCGAAGCGCATCTGGCGCTTCCATAACGACCCGGCCCATGCCTGGATCGTGCAGCCGAAATAGCCCGCGCGCGCCTCAGAGCGGCGAAACGAGGTGCCCGCCATCGACCGCGAGCGAGGCCCCCGTCATCCAGGCCGAGGCGTCGGTGGCGAGCAGCAGGAAGGCGCCGTCGAGATCCTCGGGCTGGCCGATGCGCCGCATGGGGATGCGCCTGATCATCTGCAGGCCGGCCTCCCCGCCGAAATACGCGGCGTTCATCTCGGTCACGACATAGCCCGGGCACAGCGCGTTGACGCGGATGCCGAAGCGCGCCCATTCCAGCGCCAGAACCTCCGTCATCTGCACGACGCCGGCCTTCGAGATCACGTAGGGCGCGGTGCCGCCGATGATGCGGTGGCCGAGGATCGAGGCGATGTTGACGATCACGCCGCCCTCGCCGCGTTCCCGCCAGGCCCGCGCCGCGACCCCCGACATCAGCCAGACGCCGCGCAGATTGGTGCCCATCACGCGGTCGAACTCGGCGGCCGGCGTGTCGATGGCGGGCCCGGCGCTGGAGATGCCCGCATTGTTGACGAGCACGTCCACGGGCGGCGCCTCATCCTCATGGGCGGCCGCCCAGGCCGCCTCGATCGATGCCTCGTCCGCCACGTCGAGATCGACCGCGCGGGCATGGCGCGCGCCCAGCGACTGCAGCTCCGCGACCAGCGCCTCCAGCTTCTGCCGGCGGCGCGCGCCGATGGTGACGGCAGCGCCCGAAGCGGCGCAGAGCCGCGCGAAATGCGCGCCGAGCCCTCCGGACGCGCCGGTGATGAAGGCGTGGCTGCCGCGCAGCTTCTCGCCAAGGTTCATCCGCATGCCTCCATCGCTTCGCGCGCCAGCCTCGCCAGCCGGGGAAACTGCTCGGCCCGCTCGCGCGCCGAGGCCGAGGAGGCCGTGCCGCGCAGCGCCCTGCCCTTGATGCCGTGGAAGATCGCCGCCATCCGGAAGAAATTGAAGGCGACGTAGAAGTCATAAGCCGGGATCGAGGCCCGCCCCGTGCGCGCGCAATAGGCTGCGACCGCCTCCGACTCGCTCGGGATGTTCAGCGCCGCGAGATCGGCGCCTACCAGCCCGGCGACGATGTCGGGCGGCATCCGGTACATCATGGTGTGATAGGTGAAGTCGGCCAGCGGGTGGCCGAGCGTCGACAACTCCCAGTCCAGCACCGCCACGACCCGCGGCTCGGACGGGTGGAAGATCATGTTGTCGCAGCGGAAATCGCCATGGACGATGGCGCTGTCCTCGCCGGGCGGCACATGGTCCGGCAGCCATGCGATCAGCCGGTCCATCTCAGGATCGCGCCCCGCCTCGACATCCTCGAGATATTGCGAGGACCAGCGGGCGATCTGCCGGTGGAAGTAGTTGCCCGGCCGGCCATAATCGCCAAGCCCGATCGCGGTGGCATCGATTCGGTGCAGGCGCGCAAGCGTCGCGCCCATCGCGTCGAAATAGGCCGGCCGCTCGGCGCGTGGCACCTCCGGAAAGCGCGCATCCCAGATGATGCGGCCCTCCACCATCTCCATCACGAAGAAGGGCGTGCCGATGACCGTCTCGTCGAGGCACAGCCCATGCACCTGCGGCACGGGAAAGCCCGTCTGGCGCAGCGCCGTCATCACCCGCGCCTCCCGCTCGATGGCGTGCGCGCCCTTCAGGAGCGGCCCCGGCGGCTTGCGGCGCAGCACATAGCGGCGCCCCGGCGTGGTCAGCCGATAGGTCGGGTTCGATTGCCCGCCTGTGAACTGCTCGATCGTCAGCGGCCCGGCGAAGCCGTCGACATGCGCCTCCATCCAGCGGACGAGCGCCGCCTCGTCGAAGCGGTGAGCGGCGCGGACCTCGCCGGCCTCGACGCCCGCGCTCAAGGCTGCGCGGCCTTCCAGTCGCGCCGGATCTTCTTGGCCAGCGACCATTTGTGCACCTCGGTCGGCCCATCATAGATGCGGAAGGCCCGAATCTCGCGGAACACCTGCTCGACGATGGTGTCGCCACTGACGCCCTTGCCGCCCATCACCTGCACGCAGCGATCGGCGACGCGCATCAGCGCCTCGGACACCGCGACCTTGGTCATCGA
>JAIYAJ010000336.1 GCA_027489105.1 Zymomonas sp.
CGGCGAAGATGCGGGCGCGGCCGATCGGATGCGCGCCAAGCGCCTGCACGTCGATGCCGAGCGCAGCGAGCGAGGCGATCGCATCCCCGCCCATGAAGCCGCCGCAGACGGGATCGCCCCGTTCGCGCTGGCGGTCGACGAGCAGCGGGCGTCGCCCCGCGCGGGCGAGCTGCAGCGCGACGGCCGCCCCGGCCGGGCCGCCGCCCGCGATCAGCGCGTCCGGTCGACGCATAGCCGGAAGGGGAAGCGTGTGTGGACGGTGGCGCTCGCCGGCGGCAGTCCGGCCTCGGCGAGGACGGGCGGCCATTCGGATGGGCGGAAAGAGCGCGCGATCGACAACTGGCCGTCCTCGCGCACGATCCGGTGCCAGCCCATCGCCCGCGCGAGCAGGGGATAGCCGAGATAGGCGAAAAGGTGGCGGTGAAGGTCGTTGATGTGCCAGCCCAGCCGCGCATGGCGCTCCATCGCGCGCAGGAAATGGACGAGCTGTTCGTGGCTCATATGGTGGGCAACAAGGCTGCTGACGATCAGATCATAGCCGCCGCGCGCTTCGGCCGACTCCAGAAGCTCGCTATAGTCGCCGGTCAGAAATTCGATGTCATGGCGGTCAGGCGTGGCGGACCAGGCGATCTGCGCGCTTTTCGGGTTGAGATCGATACCGGTCAGCACCCCCGTCTTCCCCCGTTTTTCCGCCCAGCGTGCGATCTTGCGCAGCAGATCGCCATCGCCATAGCCGACATCGAGCAGCGTGAAGCGGTCACGGTCCCCAACGACGCGGGCGACGAAATCGAGCGTGGGGCGCGCCGCCAGGGTCCAGCGGTTGATCCGTGCGAGATCGGTCAGGACGCGGGCATAGGTCGCCGGATCGAGATCGGCATCGTCCATCTGCTCGCTTTCACGCGCCGGGCTGGCGAGCGAGCGCATCAGGCGCTGCGCAAAGAAAAGCCCTCGGCGGCGAGGCCGGGGCCGAATGCGACCGCCAGTCCGTCGAGGGGCTTTCCCTTGGCCAGCATGGCGGCGAGCACGAACATCAGCGTGGAAGACGACATATTGCCCCAGCGGCGCAATATGTCCCGCGAGACAGTCAGTGCATCGGAGGGGAGATCGAACCCCGTCTGGACCGCATCGAGGATCGACCGGCCGCCGGCATGGACCGCCCAGTCGGTGGGGGTGCCGGGTGTGCGATCGCCGAGGATGGCCTGGCGCAGCGCCGGGTCTGCCAGCGCCGCTGCGATCCGCACCGGAACCTCGCCCGACAGGTGCATGACGAAGCCCTCATTACCGATGTCCCAGCGGATCAGTTCGTCGCTGTCGGGCAGGGTTGCCGCAAAGAAGCGGTCGACCGCAATGCCCGCCGGCTCGGCCGAGACGATCGCTGCGGCGGCGCCGTCGGCGAACTGGAGCTGGGCCATCAGCGACCCCACATCCGCGCTGTCCTGCATATGCAGCGAGCAGAGCTCGACCGTCACGACCAGAACCCGCGCCTTTTCATCCGACCGTGCGATGTGGTGCGCGACGCGCAATGCTGCGACCGCCGCATAGCAGCCCATGAAGCCGACCAGCGTCCGCTCGATCGAGCCCGACAGGCCCAGCCGCCGCGCAATGATCTGGTCGATTCCGGGTGCGACGAAGCCGGTGCAGCTTGCGACCACGAGATGGGTGATATCGCCGAGGTCCACGCGCGATGACAGGTCGTCGATCGCCCGCAGCGCCAGCGCGGGCGCTTCACGTGCATAGCAGGCCATGCGGTCGGCGGTGGAGGGCATGGCGGCACCATAGAAGCCGCCGGGATCGACCTGGGACCCGCCGAGCGGCGAGGGCGGCAGGACGGTATAGCGTTCCTCGATCGCGGATCGCGAGGCCATGCGGCGGAAGAGCGCCCGGTCGCGGCCCTCGAGCCGACCTGCCGCCCAGTCGACGAAGGTCTGGTGGATGGCGTGCGGTGGGACGGCGGTGCCGATGGCGTGGATATGGGCGGTCATGGAAAGGCAACGCACGGCATGGCCGCTATGTCCCACGTCGCCCGGCCCGATACAAGCGCCAGCACTATGTCCTGACCGAAGGGGCGGCGCTCAGCTGGCCTGTTCGATACCCAGTTCGCCGAGCTTGCGGTACAGGGTCGAGCGCCCGATGCGCAGCCGTCGCGCGACCTCGGTCATGCGTCCACGATAATGGCCGATCGCCAGGCGAATCAGGTCTGCCTCGATCTCCTCGATCGGTCGGACATGGCCGTCGGGCCCGAACAGCGGCAGACTGGTCGGGACCGGCAGGGGCACCGATGACGCCAGCGACGCGGCGGCCACCGGCATGTCGTCATTCGCGGGGGGAGTTGGCGGGGCTGCCCGCGCTTGCCGGATCTGCGGGAAGTCGCGCTCGCGCAGCAGCCCGTCCTGGCAGAAGATCGCGGCGCGGAACAAGGCGTTGTGCAATTGCCGGACATTGCCGGGCCAGTCATGGTCCCGCAGCAGCGCCAGCGCCTCGCCGTCGAGCGAGAGGGCCGGCAAGCCAAGTTGCCGCGCGATCCGGTCCAGCAGATGCGCCGCCAGCGCGCCGATATCCTCGCGCCGTTCGCGCAGCGGCGGCAGCAGGACCGGGACCACGGCCAGCCGGTAGAA
>JAIYAJ010000209.1 GCA_027489105.1 Zymomonas sp.
CGGAAGCCATAGGTCTCGGGAATGCCCTGCGGCTCGTCCATCGTGACGATCACGACGTAACGCGGCGCGTCCATCGGGAAGGCCGTGGCAAAGGTCGTGACCAGACTGTTGTGGATATAGCGACCATTGAGGTTCTTCTCGGCAGTGCCGGTCTTGCCGCCGACGCGCAGGCCGGGGATATCGGCGCCGCGCCCGGTGCCTTCCTTGACGACGAGGCGCATCAGCTGGCGCACCCGCCGGCTGGTCTCCTCGGAGATCACGCGCTCGCCCTTCGGAGCCTGGCCGGGCGCCAACTTGAGCAAGGTCGCGGGGCGCATGATGCCGCCGTTGACCATCGCCGCATAGGCATTGGCGAGGTGCAGCTGGCTGACGGCGATGCCATGGCCATAGGCGACCGTCATGACGGTCGTCCGCGCCCAGTAGCCGGGCCAGAGCGGCTTGCCGCGCGCGCCGAGTTCGAGGTCGGCGGCGCGGTCGAAGCCGAGCTTGCGGAAGAAGGCCTGGGTGCGCTCGGGCCCCAATTCCTCGGCAATGCGGGCGGTACCGATGTTCGACGAATGGATCAGAATGTCGGGCACCGACATCCAGCGCTTCTGCGGATGGTCGTCGCGGATCGTGAAGCCGCCGACCTTCAGAGGGGCGGTCGCGTCATAGCGGTGGCCGAAATCGGTGATGACCCCATTTTCGATGGCGTTGGCCATCGTCAGCACCTTGAAGGTTGAGCCCAGTTCATAGACCGAGCTGATCGCACGATTATAGCGGGCGTCGGGGCGCAGCGGATCGGTGCCGACGGGGACGAGACCGGGGGCGTTCGGATTGAACACCGGCAGCGAGGCCATGGCGATCACTTCGCCGGTGTGGACGTCGAGGACGATGCCTGCGCCACCGACCGCGAAATGCTTTTCGGCCTGCTTACGGATGGCGCTTTCCAGCGCCGCCTGGACACGGCTGTCGATCGACAGTTCGACCGGCTGGTT
This sequence comes from Zymomonas sp., assembly GCA_027489105.1. The sequence goes on from JAIYAJ010000209.1 coordinate 978, forward strand.
GTTCGCGCCGGCACTGGTCAGCCGCTTGTCGAGATAGGCCTCCATGCCGCTGACGGGCACACCGCCGATATCCATATAGCCGATCACCTGCGCGGCCATCGTGCCCTGCGGATAGAAGCGCTTCGGCTCGGGTACTTCCTCGATGCCGGGCTCACCCAGCAGGCGCACCGCGCGGATCATCGCGGGGGTGGCGCCGCGCTCCAGATAGACGAATTTGCGGCGCCCGCTGAGGATGCGAAGATAATAGTCGGCGGTGCGGCTGGGAAAGAGGCGTGCCAGCTCGGTCGCGAGATGGGCCTTGTCGCCGATCACCAGCGGCGGACGGATGGCCAGGCTGATCCCGCGGATCGTCGAGGCCAGTACCTTGCCGTTGCGATCGACGATCTCGCCACGCCGTCCGCTGGTCGCTGCGACTGCCGAACGGTCCGGCCCGTCGAATATGGCGAGATACAGCAGGCGAAGTGCGATGACGCCGATCAGCAGGCCGAACAGCATCATCAGCACCATCAGGCGCTCATGGGCGGTCTGGACCGTCTGGCCGGTCTTGACGAGGGCGCGGTCGCGCGGTGGGTTTAGCCCGACCGCAGGCGCGTTCATTGCTTGCCTTTGCGACTGCGGGCGGACCGGTCGTCGCTCAGTCCTTCGAGGAAGTCGTCCCCGAGGCTCGCCGGCTTGCTCACCTTGCGCAGCGCCACCTCATGCACCGGCGAGGGAGTCTGTTCGGCGAGCGCAGGGGCCTTGGCCTGGACATAGTTGGCCGTCCGCAGGCGCGGCTGTTCGACCGCCGGAGCGGGGGCGGGAGCCGGTGCTGCCTGCGACGGCGCGGTGGCACCGCCAGCATCCTCGATCTTGTCGAAGCTGACCTTGCTGACCGCGCCACGGCTGGCGACGATCTGCGGATCGAGCTGGAGCGCCGGCTGGCCCTGCGGCTGGGTCATCGCCACGAGCCGTACCGAGGTGGTTGCGAACTGCTCGGGGCCCGGCGCCTGCAGACCATAGACGTTCTGGTTCCACTGCTCGATCTGAGCGAGACCGCCGCGCGTATCGATCTGCGTGCGCAGCTCGCGGATATCCTGCTGCGTCATCGCGATCCTGCGCTCGACGCTCGCCAGCTCGGCGCGCTTTGCGGCGACGGTCTGCGAGATCATGTAGAAGGTCAGGGCGGCAGCACAAATGCCTCCGGTCCAGACCACCTCCTTGAAGCGGGTCGTGATCATCCCTGACGTCCTTCTTTCTTTACGCTGAGACCCCATGGCGAGGCCTCGGTCCGGTGCGCGACGCGAAGCGTGGCCGACCGGGACCGGGGGTTTCGGGCAATCTCCGCATCGCCCGCACGGACGGGTTTGGCGACGGCCTCGAAGCTTGGGCGCGGCCCCCCGGCGCGCGCATCTGGAAGGTGACGGGATCCGGCGGGATTGCCCCCGCTGCGCTCGCGCAGGAAGCGCTTGACGATCCGGTCCTCGATCGAATGAAAGGAAACGACGGCAAGCCGGCCGCCCGGCTTGAGCACGCGCTCGGCCGCAGCAAGCCCCTGCTCGAGTTCGTCGAGTTCGGCGTTCAGGTGGATGCGGATTGCCTGGAAGGTCCGGGTCGCCGGGTCTTTCTTCTCATGTGGACGGTGGCCCAGCGCGCGGCGCACGACTTCGGCCAGTTCGCCGGTCCGCGACAGCGGGCGCGCCTGGACGATCGCCCGCGCGACCCGGCGGGCTCGGGGCTCTTCGCCAAGCTCGTACAGGACGTCGGCGATCTCGGCTTCGTCGGCGGTGTTGACGAAGTCGGCGGCGCTCATGCCGTCCTGCTCCATCCGCATGTCGAGCGGGCCATCCGACTGAAAGGAAAAGCCGCGTTCGGCGCGATCGAGCTGCATCGAGGACACGCCGATGTCGAGCGTCACCCCGTCGACCTGGCCCACGCCGCGCTCGGCCAGTGCCTCGGCCATGCGCGAGAAGCGCTCGGGAACGAGCATCAGCCGGCCATCGGCCTCATCGACGAGCGGCTGGCCTTCGGCGATCGCATCGGGATCGCGGTCGAACGCATAGACCTGCGCGCCTTTGGCCAGGATTGCACGCGTATAGCCGCCGGCGCCGAAGGTGCCGTCGACATGAATCTCGTCCGACTGCGGGGTGAGGCCGGCAATGACCTCGTCCAGAAGGACAGGGATATGGGGAGCGGCGGCGGTCATGCGCGCTCCTTCCGCTTGGCGAAGAGCTCTTCCATCTCCTCGATGACTTCCTCCGACTCGCCGCCGGGGGTGGTGCGCAGGACGTCGGGGCTCCAGATGCGGAAGCGCCGGCCGCGACCGACGAAGAAGGCGTCGCCGGTGATGCTTGCCTTGGTGCGCAGCCGTTCGGGCAGGATCATCCGGCCGGCCGCGTCGAAATTGACGTCCTTCATCAGCGGGAAGGCCTCGGCCTCGAGCCGGTCGAGAATGTCGCCCATCAGTTCGCCGGTCTGTTCGGACAGGCGCGCGGCATGCGCGGTCATCTGCTCCTCGGTCTCGGCGATCTGCAGGCCGTCGCTGACCTCGATGCAGGGAAGGGTGGGGTGGCGCGTCATGCGCAAAGTCTTTTCGAGACCCGAGGCGACCTTGCCCGATCCGCAACGGATTTCGATGGTCTGACGAAAGGCAGCCGGGAGCGAAACGCGCCCTTTCAGGTCCACGCCGTTCATATGAACGTCATTGAAGACCGCACCACCCGCCGCCACCGAACAAACCCCGTTTTCTGAGGGGAGAACCGCTGCGCCATGCCGCCCAGAAGGCCGCGGGAGGCGTCGATGCGTAGGGCGATACTCCCCACCCCATTGCACCATTGGGATGTACTTGGATCACTCTGGTTTGACAAAGGGTTTTTATACCATTTTGTGGTTCCACATGGTTCTGGCTGTGGATTGTGGGGGATGGTCTGCCGCCGTCTAACGGGTGAAAAATGCGCAAAGCGCCGAAATCCGCGGGGAATGCCCCGGGATGAGCCTGTGGATAAGTTTAGGGAAAAGCCATGTACCGCCCCGGTAACGATCCGGAACGGGCTGTGATGTCCGGTCGGTCGGCGTGCCGCCGGCCGCTACGCGGTCAGGGTCGGGCGGGTTGCGGTTGAGTCGCCTGGGACTCGCCGCTGGTGCCGCCGGGGGCCACGCCGAGTTCGGCCAGGGGATCGCCCGAGGGGGCGCTGCTATTGGCGGCAGAGGCGAGATTGGCTTCCTCGCTCCTGTCCCTGGACCGGAAGCCGACGATCGCAGCAGCGAAGAGGACGATGAGGAACACCACGGCGAGGCCGGTGATGCCGATCCGCACGCGATGCATCAGACGTTATTCCCCATGGCTCTTTTTTCGGTCAGCCCGGCGTGCAGGTCAATCGGCAATATAAGGGGGCCCGCCACGCCCGCGACACCACGCCCGCCCGACGTTGTTGATGTCGCGCCTCAGCGGCGGAGCAGGTCGGGAACGGGCAGTCCCTTGGACTCGAGCCAGGTCGGATTGAACAGCGAGGAAAGGTAGCGCATGCCCGGATCGCACAGGATCGTGACGATACGTTTGCCGGGCCCCAATTCACGCGCGAGTGCCATCGCGCCCGCCACGTTGATGCCGGACGAAAGCCCCACGCACAGCCCCTCATTCTCCAGCAGTGCGAACGCCTGTTCGAGACCCTGTTCGTCGGAGATGCGGAACTGCGTGTCGATCGGTGCGCCGTCGAGATTGGCGGTGATGCGGCTCTGGCCGATGCCCTCCGCGACGCTCGACCCTTCAGCCTTCAATTCGCCATGCGCGAAATAATTATACAGCGCGGCGCCATGCGGATCGGTCAGGCCGATCACGATATCCTCGTTGAACGACTTCAGGCCAAGGCCGACGCCCGCCAGCGTTCCGCCGGTACCAACGGCGCAGGTGAAACCGTCGATTCGTCCCTCGGTCTGCGCCCAGATTTCCGGTGCGGTGGTGCGGATATGGGCGAGGCGGTTGGCGGTGTTGTCGAACTGGTTGGCCCACAGCGCGCCCGGTGTCTCCTCGGCGATCCGGCGCGAAGTGTGCACATAATGGGCGGGGTTGGAGTAAGCTGTCGGTGCGACCAGCACCAGCTCCGCGCCCAGCGCACGCAGGGTCTGCTGCTTCTCCTGGCTCTGGGTGTCGGTCATCACGATGATCGTGCGGTAGCCGCGCGCATTGCCGACCAAAGCGAGGCCGATGCCGGTATTGCCGGCGGTGCCCTCGACGATCACCCCGCCCGGCGCGATCAGGCCACGCTCCTCTGCATCGGTTATGATAGCGAGCGCGGCGCGGTCCTTGACCGACCCGCCCGGATTCATGAACTCGCATTTGGCGAGGATGTCGCAGCCGGTCGCCTCGCTCGGGCCCTTGAGGCGGACGAGCGGCGTGTTGCCGATCAGCGAGATGGCGTCGGGGGCAATGGTCTGGCGTAGCATGCCGCCTGCCTAGCCGAGTGCGCAGCCCATTGCCAACATAGCTTGTGTTGCGGTCCCCCCATGCCCAGCTTCAGGCCATGACGCGCAAGGCCAGCTTCCCGCCCGTGGTCCGGGCCGACACGAAACTGCTTCTTCTCGGCAGCCTGCCCGGCGAGGCGTCGCTGCGGGCGGACCGCTATTATGCCCATCCCCAGAACCAGTTCTGGAAACTGGCGGGCGCCGTAGCGGGCATCGCCGATCTGCACGAGCGTCCCTATGAAGACCGGCTCTTATCGCTGCTCGACGCCGGTATCGGGCTGTGGGACGTGGTCGCGGATGCGCTGCGCTGCGGAAGCCTCGATGCTGCAATACGGGATCATCGAGCGAATGATCTTGTTGCGTTGATCGGAACACTCCCGCAGCTGCGTGGGGTCGGTTTCAACGGCGGCACTGCCGCGCGCATCGGTCGAAATTTGCTGGCGGGAATCTCGGAAATCCGGCTTTTCGACCTGCCCTCCAGCAGTCCGGCCTATACGCTGGCACTGGCGACGAAGACCGAGCGCTGGATGGCGATGCACGCCTGCCTGCAGCAATGATGTCGTGACAGGCCCGCAAAAGATAAAAAATGTCTGTTCACTCACCCTTCATGCAATCGCTCTACTTGACGCACCGCACACAAGACCCGCAAGAGATAGAGCGCTATGCAAATCCATTCCCGCCTCATCACCGCCGCCGTCCTCGGAACGGCGCTTATGCTGACCGCTTGCGGAAAGCCCGAAACCATCACCGCAGGGGAGGCCGACCCCGATGCGAACGCGCTCAACGCTGCTGCCCCGGTCGAACTGCCGCCGATGGTCACCCACAGCCGCACCTATCGCTGCGCCGACGGCGCGCTCGTCTATGTCGACTTCCTCAGCAACAACAGTGCGACGCTCAAGAAGGACAAGGCGGAAGCCGGTACCCAGCTGAAGGCCGAAGCGGCCGGCAAGCCCTACACGGCCGAAGGATATTCGGTCAGCGGCGACGGCCCGCAGGTCGAGATCGCCATGCCGGGCAAGGCTGCGCAGAGCTGCAAGGCCTGATTTTCAGCCAGACGAAGATTGGAGCCGGCGGACGATGTTCGCCGGCTTATTTCATGCCCGGTCTTCCGGTAGAGCGGGCGACTGACACACATCGATCCAAATCGCACGGGTGAGCGCGGCGAGCCGTTCGGGTGTCAGCGCGACCGATGCGGTCCGTGAGCCGGCAGCCGGATAGACGATAGCGAATTCGCGCAGCGACAGATCGCAATAGACCGGCAGCGGCGTGGCGAGCCCGAACGGGCACACGCCGCCCACGGGATGGCCGGTCAGCGCCTCGACCTCGTCAGCCTCCAGCATGCGTGGGCGGCCGCCCAGGGCATCCTTCGTCTTGCGATTGTCGAGCCGTGCGTCGCCGCGCGCGACGACGAGCAGCCGGCGATCCCCCACGCGGACCGACAGGGTCTTGGCGATCTGACCCGGCAATACGCCAAGCGTCTCGGCCGCCTCGGCGACCGTCGCCGTGCTTCGGCCCTGATCGATGATCTCCAGATCGGGCGCGTGACCGGCGAGAAAGGCACGGACGGAGTCGA
>JAIYAJ010000373.1 GCA_027489105.1 Zymomonas sp.
AGGTCTGCGCCAGCCCTGGAAAGGATGCCAAGCCGAGGAGACCGAGCACCGCCAGCCGGACGTGACTGCGGCTCATTCGAAAACCACCATCGCCTGAACGTCCGGCGCCGGCCCGCCTTGCGCGCCGATCGTGAAGCTGACCTGTTCGGCCAGCCGCATGTTCAGCCGGCGTGCCTGCGTCTCCTCGATCTCCAGCCGGTAGGTTCCCGGTCGCAGCGCATCGAACAGCGCGCTGCCGTCGAACTCTGTCCGGCCCTCATGGGCTTCCCCATTCTCATTCACGACACGCAGCATCACAGCCGAAAGCCCCACCTTCCGATCCCCGCGCCGGACGGTGATGGTGATCATCACCTCGCCCTTCGCCTGGATGGGATAGCGTATAACAGCAACGGTGCCGGCGCGAGGCGTGAATTCGGCCACCGGCGGTGGTCCCGCGACATTGTCGAGCTGGACGTTGTCGAGGCTCGTGCGGACCTGCGCGACCGTGCCATAGCCGAGGCCGGTGACCAGCGCCCGGCCCTTGTCGTCGGTGACGATCTCCTCACCGCTCGAGCCGCTGGTCACGACACCGGCAACCGGCTCCTCGCCCCGGTCGAAGCGGCCATTGCCATTATCGTCGAGGAACGCCTGGATCGCGGCGTTGCCGCCCGAGGCTGCCCCCGGCCTGCGCGGCAGATAGCCGCCGCCGAGCGGATCGGGAACCAGACTGAACGCCAGCTGGAGCCCCAGCCGCCAGTCGTTGCGCGGGCGGCTATACTGCGCGTCGAGCGACAGGTCGGCGAAGGGCAGGCGCCGGATCGCGGAGACCTGAATCGTGCTGTCCCGGTCGCCTTGAAAGCTCTGGCCCAGGCCGATGCGCACGGCGGTGCTTTCACCGATGTTGCGATCGGCGACGATCGAGAGCGCGCCGAGGCGCAGGTCGGGCAGCAGCTGATAGTCGACCGCGGCGCGAAGCTGCCATTGGAACAGGGCGAAGGAGGACAGGCTGATGAGTCCTGACAGGCGGTTGATCGCGCTGCCCAGCACCGGTTCGGTCCGTTCGAAATCGAAACCGGTGGACACATAGAGGCCGCCGATAGGCGCAGAGGCGCGCAACAGGCCGGCCCAGTTGCGGTCGCCATTGGCAAATTGGTCGCGCGTCATGCGGAACGAGAAGGGAATGGAGAAACCGCGCGACGGGCGCAGCTGCCAGTCGAGGTTGAGCTCGCTCGACCGCCGCAATGGTCTGCCGTCGCCGCCCCGGGGAATCGTCTCGTCGACGAAGCCGCCGCCATATTCCGAATGGCGGACGATCGTCGAGATCTTCATCCATTCGCCGGCCAGGGCCAGCGCGACCGCCGTCCCGCCGCGCTCGTCGGCCGCGCCGTCGATCTGGGTCGCGACGCCGGCAATCGAGGTGCGCACCCCGGCGGTGGCCAACAGCCGTTCGCCCCTGCCGCTGGGCGAATAGCTGGCGACGCCGCCGGCGAGCGTGACATTCTCGGACAGGCCATAGGCCATGTTGGCGGTAATCCGCATGTCGCCGACGCCGGGGCTGGCGATCACGTTGGAGTCGCGTGACGGGAAGCGAATCACCGTCCGCTCCTGTTGCGCGACGCCGAGGTCGACGTTGAACTGGCCCGGTTCGAGCTGGCCGCCGCCGACATTCACGACCCGCACGTCCTCGGTGCGTTCGCCGCGCGGGCCATAAGCGACGATTCGGATGATGTTGACACCGCGCTGCAGAGGTACGTCGCGAAACTCGTAGCGCCCCTGAACCGGGGTCGACTGGCCGCTGCGCAACACGTCGTTGACGTAGAGTTCGACATCATAGCCGAGCGGGAGTTCGCCGCGCAGGTCGACCCGGCCGAAAATGCTGGTCTGTGTCAGCGGCGCGGTGCTCAGCGACACGCCCCGTCCGGCAAGGCTGCGCGCGCCGAGGGGCAGGGCCGGGGTGAAGATGTCGCCGGCCGAAGCGCGGGTGAAACCGAGCGGTCCGAGCGCTTCGCCATCGGGATCGCGCCGTTCGAGCAGCATCCGCGCGGTGACCGGGCGGCCCTTCTGATCCGATCCGACATAGCCCTGAAAGTTGCTGAACAGAAGATCGCCGCCCGCGCGGACATCGTAGCGATAGGGGTAGGGGGGCGGGCGCTCCTGCGCGCCAGCCTCGACCAGCACATCGAAGCTGGGCAGGGTCACCAGCGCAGGCGGAGAGTCGACGCGATAAACGTCGGCGGGCGTGCTGCCTCCGCTCTGCAGCCCGCGGAGCTTTGCCAACCGGTCGAGGCGTGACTGGATCGGCAGCGGTTCGCGCGCGACAAGCTCCAGACGCAGGGCCGCTTCATCCAGCCGGACACGCACCGGCAGCAGCTTTTCGAGCAATGACGCCCTGACATAGATATCGTTGGCGCCGACCACCATGTCGCCGGCGAGCAGCAGTTGCAGATTGCCGTCGACCCGGACGACCCCGCTGGGCAGATCCGCGACGACCGAGCGCCGGGCCTCACCGATCGTGCCGACGATCCGTTTCTCACCCAGCTGCACGTTCAGATCGGCATCGAGCAATCGCGACAATTCGCCGACCGGGATCAGCAGACCGACCTGTGAGGCATAGACTGGCAGCGAGTCGGTGATGTTGAGCCGATCGAGCACGACTTCGACCAGCAGCAGGTCATTCTCGTCGAGCGGGTTTCCGGCAGGCTCGATATAGTCGACGAGCGTGGCTGAGCCGGCAGGTTGCGCTTCCCCAGGCACGGGAGCGAGCAACGAGACAGCCATCAGGGACAAGCACGCCGTGGTCGGCGGTCGCCTCACGGAGCGGCGACGGAAGCCTTGCTGAGGACTTTACCCGGCGACGTATCGTCATCGCGAAACTCAATGTCGATCCGCTCGCCTGGCGCTGGAAGGCGCGTCAGCTGGACCCGGACATATCGTCGCTCGATCTCCGGATAAACGCCGATCCCGCGCACTGCGCCGATCGGCTCCTCCCCCTGCTTCTTGCTCCCTTTTATCTCGATATCGCCGTACAGCGAATTGGCCCCCTGCCTCACGAGATCCAGTGTCAAAATGGCGGTGCGGACCGCCGGCGCCTGCCCGTCGGGCGAGACATTCTCGAAGCTGATCGCCGCTTTCTCGATCGCGGCGCGGATATCGACCGGGCCGACGCGCACGATGACGGGGATCGACAAAGCGAGCACCGAATTGATCCGGAAGGAGAGTTCGCCCTCCTTGCGTCCGGCTGCCTCTTCGGCGGTCAGCCCGCTGTCGGCGGGCGGGATGCCGGTTACCGTCAGATGCGTGCGATACTCGCCCGGCGGAACCTCGCTCGTCGATGCTGCGCGAATGCGGATCGTCTGGCCGGTCCCTTGCGCCACCCTGATCCGACGTGGCGTCGCGACCAGATAGGCCCTGGCCGATTTGAGCCGTTCGAATTCGGGCTTGCCGGCGGCGTCGCTCGCAGGAACGATCTGTCCGTCGGGCAGCATAACGCGGTCGATCAGCTCGACATCGAAGGACCCCGTGCCGCTGCTGCTCGCCACCGAGATCGTTGCGGATTTGCCCAGACGGTCGAAGGTCACGCGCTTCGGATTGAGATTGACGCTGGCCACGCCAGCGGAGATCGCAGGTTCGGCAGCCTGACTGAAGGATGGAGCGGACTGAAGGAGACAGGCCGACATCAACAGGGCTGCGATCGGGTGCGACACCTTTGTCCGTCGCCTGGCCTGCATCCTGTCCAACTGCATCCCCGCTGCCCGTAGCCCAACCCTAAGCTTGGTTTATACTAGTTATATTGGACCGCAACCACCAAGACGCCGGCATAATTTCCCGCTTCCGCAGAGGCATTGGGTTGAAGTGCCCCGCCCACGTCGAAGGCGAGCGCGCCGCTGTCCTTGCCGAAGGCGACCAGCCGGGTGCCGCCGCCACCCGTGATGCTGGTGGTGGTGCTGAATTCCACTTCACCCTGACCGTTGAGGCGCAGCAGCGAGACGGTTTGCGGCACGCTGATCGACACAACCTGATCGGGATCGCCGAGCAGGGTGAAGCTTGCCTGGCTCGATAATCCGGGGCTTATTCCCTGGGCGATCTGCTCGGCAGCTTCGGTTCCCACGCTGAGGCGCGGCGCGGCAGAAAAACCCGTTGGAAGGGGGAGGGAGGTCGATCCCACGCTGGTCCCGATATTGGTCAGAAGGGGCACCGTCACAGCGCCGATGACGACCGCCTGTTCGGTGGTGACGCCGCTCGGCTGAGTGATCGTTACTCCGGCGTCGGTGGACGCAGTGGACTGTCCCTGCCCCGACGCTGATGGAGTCAGCCCCGCGGACAGGAGCAGCATCGCCGCGAAGGTCGTCCCCGAGCGGATCATCATTGCTCCTCGGTGCCGGTCCCCACGGCCCGGCGGGTATCGCACGGGCCGGGGCGGCGGTCCGTCAGTTATAGGCGACGGTGGTCGAGAAGGTACCGCTGTAGTTTGCGCTGACGGTCGTATTGGTCACCGTGAAGCTGCCGCCGACATAGAGCGTTCCGTCGCCCGAGAAGCCGCCGGTCGTGCCGAGCGTGCCCGACAGCGTGTCGGTGGTGGCTTCAGGGGTCAGCGTGACCGTGATGTTGTTGGTCCCGTCGGTCATCACGACCGAGGCTGGAACGGTGATGGCCACCGTCTGCGCGCCTTCGCCGGTGACGGTGTAGGACGCGCGTGTCCGGGTGCCGCCCGAGATCAGGACGGCGGTGCCGCTGTCCACCGTCGGCGTGTCAGACGAGGTCGAAATGGTGATCGTGCTGCTGCCCGAAGCGGGGCGGACAACCGTGCCGAAGGCAAGATTGTTGACCTTGGTGAGGGCAATCGGCTGGATGATGCGAACCGAACTCGTGGTCGATTCCGAATCACTTGCCTGAGCAAAAGCGGTGCCACCGACCGTCGTCGCCAGGACTACCGCACTCAACAGCTTCGATATGGTCTTCATGATAACCCCCGAATAAACGATGCAACTACAACCCTTTGGGAGAGAAGGTCGGAGCCCCCGCCCGAATGTGGCCCTTCTCCCTTCGGAAATTCCCGACTTGACGCAGTGTCGGGCTACAAGCCTTCCATCGCGTCAACCACGGTTATCGTTACACTAACTTTATCGCTTTCGATACGGGATTCTAACGATGATCCGGTCCCAGAGGCCGATGAATGGATTCTCGGTGCTGCAAGGCGCGACCGTCGCTGACCTGCGCAATGGCCGGGAACGGTCGTGATCCTGCCTATTTGCGCAGCGCCGCGCTTTCGTCGCGCTTCGCGCGGAACTCGGAGTCCGCGCTCCATTCCGGCCATGCCCGGCTGTCGGCGAGCGTGCGGCCCGTCGCGTAGAGCAGGGTGAGGTCAGGCGCGACGTTGGACAGGTCCCAATCGTCGCTCCATTCGTCGGCCGGCTGATGATAGCGGTCCTTCACATAGGCCTCCGAAAGCGCATTGCCCCGCGCCGCGCCGCCGTTCACCAGATCGATGCCGGGCTCGAAAGAGACGGCCGGAATGCCCGCCTTCGCCATGGGGAAGTGATCCGATCGGAAGAAGGCGCCCGTCTGCGTATTGGGATCGGGAACGAAGGTCCGGCCCATCGCCTTGCCCTGCGTGACCAGCATGTCGAGCAGACCGAGCTTGGCGACGCCCGAGATGGAGAAGTCGCGCGCCTGACCGCCGCCGACGATGCTGTCCATGTTGATGACGCCTGCGGTCTTGCCCGCGGGATAGACCGGATTCGCGGCATAATAGGTCGAGCCCAGCAGGCCCTTC
>JAIYAJ010000175.1 GCA_027489105.1 Zymomonas sp.
GGCGTCGCGATGGGCCTTGGTCGGAACATAAGTCCGCAGCTTCGGAATCCAGCTATCGAGGATTGCCCGGCTCTGTTCGCTGAGCCGCTCGTCGACGATCGAGGTCAAATCGCCAAGACCATAGACCTGTGGCACGAGTGCGCGCAGGCGGGCGCTGCTCCTGATGACCCGAACGATATACTGGCGGCCCAGAATATGCGGTTTGCGTACTCCGAGGGCGCGCAATCGCGCGCGCATCGTGGCGGCGACAGGCGCATCGACGCTCATGTTTGTCATCAACGCGTAAGTGTCGGCCAGACCGGCCCTGACCAATTCCTCGACGTTTTCGATCTCGCTTGATAGGTCACCCGCCTTCAGCGCCTTGCTCGCCTCCGAGGTGTGCTTGCACTGAATTGTGCCAATGGAGGGCGCGTCCGATACCGACGGTACGAGAAATACCGCGTCCTGACCGCCATCCTGCGCTTCCCGGAAAATCTCGACCGGACGGCCGAGCACGACCTCGCAGACTTGCGAGCAGAGATCCTGGAATGCACGCCAACCGATCGTATGAAGCGCTAGGTCGCTCCATGGACCGTGCGCGCGACGCTCTGTTTCCGAAACAATCTCACTCAAGCCGTTGTTGGTTTTCACGCGACGGTTACCGGCGCTGGGGCCTGTGGCGGGTCAGGCAGGTCTTCGTTACGGAAAAAGCGCCAAATTGCGCGGATCACGTTCTTCAACATTTCGCTCTCACGACCTTGCTCCTTGGCGCGCAGCAATGTCTGATAACGACCTCGGGAATTTTCTGGGTGTCATTGCTTGGGTGCACACCGAAGGGCTCGCAAGCAGCGGCAAGGCACGCAGCGTGAATGTCGGGGTTGATATCCTCCTTGAGACGATGTTCGAGCGTTTTGCCGAAGTGCGCATAGCAATCGCTGACGAGGTCCTCGGTCGGGGCGTCATTGAACACTTGGTCCGGCTTTGCGAGCTTGCTTAAGGCTAGATCGATTGCGGGCGTGCGTTTGGCTTCGGGCAGATTTTGATCGCAATCCCAGAGCAGGAAGGTCGGAATTCCTAGTTCGTGGAAAATGACATAGGGTCGGTCGAGGTTGGCCTTCCCCTCCGCCGAAAGGATGGCAATCCCGGCCGCCTCGAAATTGACGCCGAGTATCCGCGCGGTCGCCGTGAGCGCCGCTTTGTCGCTGCGCCCCTCGACCAGGATGACGCCATTCGCGAAGAATCCTTCGGCCAGTTCGGCTCCAAGGATGTGGAGCCGCGGCATCAAGGTCTGAGCGCTGTATGAGCCGGCGGGTTTATCCCAGCCGCGTTCGAGCTTCTGCGCCACGATACCGAGATCGAGGGCCTGCAAGCTACATTGCTTGAGCGCGCTGTCGGCGCAGGCTGAGCGGCGGGTGAGCCGGATCTCGTCGGCCTTGCCCATTGAAATGAACATCGGCGAGTGCGAGCCAAAGATGATCTGGGTATGCCCCTGGACGCCCGGAAGCGTGCCGCTGCTTAGCCCGCGCAGCACCTCGGCGAAATGCCGCTGCTTGGTCGGATGCTGGTAGAGCTCGGGCTCCTCGATCGCGAGGATCAATGTTGGCGCCTCGGCGACCACCGCGGGACCGTCGGAACTGCCGCCAACCACATCCCCGGCACCTGCATCGTCAGCTTCCGGGACTGCCGTGCGCGCCAGATGTTGGAGCAGCGTGAAGATGAAGGCACGTTGCAGGCCGTTACCCTGCCTATCGACCGGGCCGCCGAAACCGTCGTCCTTGAGAAACACGTCCGCCATCGGCAAGGGGACCGGCATCTCTCCGATCTCCCGCCAGTTCAGGGCGACCTCCGCATCCTGGTAAAGGCCGCGCAGGTCGGCGGTAAGCGTTCCCGCTACTGTGCCGAGCTCGGGCATGTTTTCCGCCGACACCAACGCCTGATAGGCTTCCGTCATCTGCGCTTTGAAGGCCTGGACGTCGGGTCGCTGCAAGATCTGGCTACGCACCAGCAACTCGAGCAGCTTGCCGATAACGCTCGTCTTGCCATCAGCCGCATCGGCCGATGCCTCGCGCACAGCCGGGATGAACACGAAGCTTGTATGCCTCTGGAGCTTGCCACGGCTGTTGTTCTGAAAGCCGAAGAACTGCCCGTCATCGGGCAACAGGACCAGTTGCGCGGGATGGGCTGTCTCCCAATCCAGCAGCGCCTGGTCAACCGCGGCAGCGCTGCCGGCGTTGGGCAGATCCGCGTAGAGCGGATTGTTTTCGCGCAGGGCATTGTAGGCAGCGCGTTTTGGCGTCGCGGCAGATTGCGATCGGATCGCTACGAAGTCGGGGATTTGAGGAACGGCACCGTGATAGCGACCGCTTGAGGCGCCACCATCGAAGATACGGGTTACGACCAGCTTGCCGTCGCGAACGCGGCCCTCGAACGACGCCGCTTCCTGATCACTCAGCTGATGAAAGGTAAGCTCTATCTCAATCGGCTGCCCCTGATCGCGCCCGAAGAAGTCGTCGGCGTCGCAGATCTTCGACGTCGAGTAAAATTTCTCGATCGCTTTCAGTATCGATGACTTGCCCGCGCCGTTACCGCCGATGAACGCCGTATGCGCGCCGAAGCCGACTTCGATATCTCGAAGCGATCTAAAGTTTTTGATGCGCGCGCGCTCGAGCTGCATTGCGCCCCCCTATCCGTACTTTTCGAGTTCGATCGGTTCGAATGCAAGGGCAATCACAACCTTCCGGACCTGCACCTCGTAAGGTGGCGTGGCCTATGCTCACGCGGGCTTGAATGAACTTCGGCTTTCAGATTAAGTGCGGAGGCGCCGTAACGACGACAACGAGGGCGCAATTTACTCGTCAAACTCACTATAGCTCGGCGTACTCCGTCCTCACTCTCTCTAGCCGAGCGCCGGCCTCTGCAAGGCCCCATCGCCGATCAAAGAAGAATTCCAGTGCCTTTCTGATTTTCACACACAGGAGATCGCCCTCAAATCCGAATTCCCGCCGCACGACTTCAGCCTGCTGAGCTGATAGGTCCGCTTTCGGTTGAAGCCAGATCGTTGCCAGAATATTCCATGCTTTGTCTTCGGGGAGGTCATCGGTCAGGACCTTCGCCTCAAACATGCTGTTGGGCGCTATTCTGATCGGGTGATAATACCGGAACTCTCCATGCTTGAAGCTGAAAGCCCGGAGATGAACGCTTTCACCATCGGATGTGAATCGTATCGGCGCGATCCATTGCCCTTCGTCAGCGCCCGACGACATCGAAGTATAGCGGATA
>JAIYAJ010000044.1 GCA_027489105.1 Zymomonas sp.
ATGAACCTCCGCAAGCGCAAGCTCGCGTGAGAGGGCCAGCGCTGCGCGCCTGAGCCATTTCCTGAAACCCACTGCAAGGAGATCATGATGCTCAAGGAGCTTCGTGAACAGCAGGCGCGCATCGCGACGAACGCGCGCGCCAAGTTCGATGAGATCAAGAACGACACGCCGTCGGAGCGCGCGGCCGAGATCGAGCGCGAGTTCGATGCGATGATGGCCGAGCACGACACCATCGGCGAGCGCATCGCCCGAGCCGAGCGCCTCGATGCGGCCGAGCGTGCGGCCAATGCGCCCGATCCGCGCCGTCCGCGTGGCGATGCCGAGGGCCGCGGTGTCGACGAGGGCGACCGGCCGGTCGACTACCGCACCGCCTTCCACGAGTACATCCGCAGCGCCGGCCAGCTCGGCGCCATGCGCCCCGAGGCGCGGGCCGTGCTCGAAAGCGGCTTCCATCAGATCGAGAGCCGCGCCCAGACCACCAGCAACACCGCCGGCGGCTACACCGTCCCGGTCGAGCTGATGAACATCCTCGTCCGCAGCATGGTCGCCTGGGGCCCGATGTATGACGAGAACATCGCCACCGTGATCCCCACCACGGGCGGCGGCGTCATGACCATGCCGACGGTGAACGACACCGCCGTGCCGGCCGTGGCTCACACCGAAGGGGCCACGCTGACCGACGATGGCGGCTCGGATGTCACCTTCGGCCAGAAGTCGCTGGAGGCTTACGCCTTCAACACCGAATGGATCCGCGTGTCGAAGGAGCTGGCCGACGACAGCATCCTCGCCATGGAGACCCTGCTCGGCTCGCTGCTGGGCGAGCGCCTCGGTCGCATCGCGAACCTGCGCCTGACCACCGGCTCCGGCTCCAGCGCGCCCAATGGCATCGTCACCGCGTCCAGCCTCGGAAAGACCGCCGCTGCCACGGCCGCGATCACCTGGGACGAGATCATGGACCTTGAGCACTCGGTCGACCCGGCCTATCGGGTTTCGCCGCGCTGCCGCTACATGTTCAACGATGCCACGCTGCTCGCCGCCCGCAAGCTCAAGGATGGCGACGGCAACTATCTCTGGCAGGCGGGCAACGTCCAGACCGGCGTGCCGGCGACCTTCAACGGCCGCCCGTACTCGATCAATCAGGCCATGGACAGCCTGGCTGCGGCCAAGAAGGTCATGCTCTTCGGCGATTTCAGCAAGTACTACGTCCGCAAGGTCGGAGCACCGCTGATCGGCGCGCTGCAGGACAAGGATTTCTGGCCGGGCTTCGGCATCGCCGGCTACATCCGGTTCGACGGCGAGCTGTCCGACGCCGCCGCCGTCAAGCACCTCATCACCGCCGCGAGCTGATCGCTCGGCTGACCAAGGGCGGCGGCATCCGTGCCGCCGCCTCTGTGAGCCGAGAGGAGGTCTCCGATGAAGATCAAGATGCTGGCCGGTTTTTCCGGCGAATGGTCCTGCAATCGCGGCGATGAGATCGAGCGGCCCCGCAAGGAGGCGCTCCGGCTGATCGAGGCGGGCTATGCCGTCGCTGTCCGCGAGGAGAAGCCCGAAACCGCGACGAAGAAGCCCAAGGGTGTGGAGCGCGCCGCCAAATGAGCCTGTGGGATCGCGTCGTCATCGCAACGCCGCCGGCCTCTCCGGTGGACACTTTGCTGTCGCTCGACGCGATCCGCAGGCATGTCGTCATCGACGATGCGACCAGCGACGGCGAGCTGACCCTCTTCCTTCGGGAGGCTGTCGCGATGATCGACGGCCCCCAAGGCATCGGCTACGCCCTGCTGGAGCAGTCCTGGCGGCTTTCGCTCGACTGCTTCCCGGGTGAGATCACCCTGCCGGGCGCGCCGGTCCAGTCGGTCGACGAGATCGTCTATCATGCAAGCGACGGCACGCTGCAGACCCTCGCATCGTCCGATTATGCCTATGATCTCGACCGTTCGCCCGTCGTCGTTCGGCCGGCTTATGGCAAGTCGTGGCCGGCGACGCGTTACGAGCCGGGCGCGATCAAGATTACCTATTCACTCGGCCTTCCGGCTGGGGACGACGTCAATCCGCGCCTGATGACCGCGTTGCTGCTGCATATCGGCTACCGCGACAAGTTTCGCGAGGGCGGTGGCGTGGCCAAGGTCCAGGAGTATCCGATGGCGATCTCGTCGCTCCTGCGCGATTTCAGACAATTCTCGGTGACGGCGTGACGCCCGGCGGCCTGATGCGGCAGAGCCGTGTGCGCTTCGACCGGAGGACGCCGGGCGCAGACGACGGCTACGGCAACACGCTTCCCGAAAGCTGGAGCGAGGTCGCGACCGTCTCGGGCTACTGCTCGATGAGGCCGGGCAAGGAAGCGCTGGAGGCCGGGCGGCTGGAAGCGTCCAGTCTCGGCTCGCTGATGGTGCGCCGCAGCCCCACGACCGCGTCGCTGACGGCGGCCGATCGGGCCGTGTTCGTGGCGGGGCCTTTCGCCGGCCGCTCCTGCCAGATCCGCGATGTCGGCCCGACCGAAGACTTTCGCGAGATCCGGCTGGTGATTGAATTCGGCGTCGGCGTCTGATGCCCCGCGTCACCTTCGCCCGCGCCTGGGACTGCCTCGCCCGTCCCGGCGTCGTGATCTCCTACCGGGCCGGGTTCTCCGGCCTGATCCCCACTGACCATGCGCGGCGTGCCCGCGTCGCCGGAGTTCTCGACGATGGCCAGAGCCCCTCGATCGGCCGCGAGCCTGCAGCGCTTCGAGAGGCGGCTGGCGAAGATCCCGCTCGACGTGCGCGCGGCGGCGGCGACCGAGGCGCTGCTGGCGGCG
>JAIYAJ010000603.1 GCA_027489105.1 Zymomonas sp.
AGAAGGTCATTCGCAGGCCGCCGTAGAAGGCGCGGCGCTCGATCGGGTAGAAGGCAACACTGCCTTCGTCGGCCACCGTTGCCGGATTATTGGCGACATAGCGCAGGATCGCGCTGATATCGCCGACCGCCTTCTTGTTGGTCAGGTTGCGCGCATCGACGAACAGGGTCACGCCCTCGGCCACCCGCGCCTCGCCGCGCGCACCGAACATGGTGTAGCCGGAGACGCGCTTCGTGTTCTGATAGTCGACCCACGCTCCCTGCGGCACCCATTCGACATTGGGCGTCAGATTCAGCCCCTCGATGCCGATCCGCAGTTCGGCGCGATATTGGTGCTTCGGCAGGACGGGCAGCCGGTTATCGCCATATTGGACGTCATCTCGGGACCGGAAGGCGTGGTACTGATAGACCTGCCGCAGCCGCAGCAGCGCGCCGAGAGTGAGATCCAGCCCCGCCTCGATGCCCTGATGCCGGGTCTTGCCCGCGTTGAACGTCGAGGCCGGGATAGTGGGGCTGATCGCAAATTGAAGCATCTCGCCCTTCAGATCGGCGCGATACACGCCGATATCCCAGGATGCGATGCCGTGCCGTCCGCGCGTACCGATCTCGAAGGTCCAGGCCTTCTGCGCGCCCACCGGCGTGAAGCCGGGCACACCCATGGCGGGGATCTGGCTCAGTTCGCTGAAGCCCGGAAGTTCGACCGAGCGGTTATAGTTTGAATAGAGCTGAACATCGTCGGTCAGATCATAAAGCAGCCCGATCTTCGGCGCGAAGGCATCGAAGTCCGCCGAACCGCTGCGTGCCGGGACGAGCCGGTTCTCGATCTCGCGCCTGCCATGGGTGTAGATGCCGCCGGCGACGAGCGTCAGTCGATCGATCGGCTTGAGGCGAAGTTCGCCATAGCTGTTGATCGTTCGTGCCGTCTGCCGGGCATCGGCCGTCGGCGCGCCGCGATTACCCGCGATGTTGACAAACTGCTTCGCCGCGACCTTGCCGAAGCGCGCCTGCGTGCCGAGCGTGATTTCCCAATCCATTCCGGCGGTGCGGCCGCCCAGATCGAGGCTGGCGAACAGGCCGCGATCATCGCTGTTCTGGTCGATCACCTGAAAGATCGGATGAAACAGCTTCTTGGCATTGTAAAAGCCGCCAAAGGCCAGCGTACCGCCGCCCAGATCGACAGTCGTCCGGTTCTGCAGGCGAATCGAATCGATATCGCGCTCCTGATCCTGCGCGATGAGATTGGGCAAGGAAAGGCGCGGATTCGTCAGGACCTGATCGAGGCTGAGCGTGCCCGGCAGATCCTGATCGATCCTGCTCACCGTGGCATAGAAGCGCGTCTCGATCGCATCGGTCAGACGCAACCCGACATTGCCGTTGAAGCGCAGCGCGCTGCGCTTCGCATGCTGCCGGTCACCGTCGGATCGGTCGGTGGTGAGCGCGACATAGGCATCGCCCCGCTCGTCGGCATAAGCCCCCGCCGCCTCGGTCCGCAGCGTCGAGAAACTCCCACCGTCGACGCGCAGTTCGATCCGGGGTGCGGTCCGCCCGGTCGGCGTGACGGCATTGATGGCACCGCCCAGCGTGGAACCGCCGAAGCGCAGCGCATTGGCGCCACGATAGACCTCGATCCGTTCGAAGACCTGCGGGTCGAGCTCCTGGAAATCGCCATTGTCGTCGGCAAGATTGATCGGGATCCCATCCTGCAGCAGCGTCAGGCCGCGCATGTGGAAGCCCCGGCTCAACCCGGACCCGCGGATCGACAGACGAATTTCCTGGCCGAAGCGCGGCTGCATGTAGACGCCGGGCGAAAAGGCGAGCGCATCGCGCAGGCTGACGGCGACGCGGTCGGCGAATTCCGTAGCGTCGACCACATCGACGCCGCCGGGTCGCTTTTCGACCGAGCGGCGGGCCTCTTCGGTGACCGATGCAGCGGTGACCACGATCGTGGCGCGGTCCTCGGCATCGGACGCGGTCTCATCGGCGGCCCGGGCGGAAACCGACGATAGAAGGGCGAGCGCGGACGCGCCCAGGAGAGAATGACGATAGAAAGACATGGAACGGACCTCGATCGGGCAGGCCGATCACGGCCCTACCCCCTGAACAAGCATATGCGACCGCAACGATGCACGGCCGGCGAGCGACGGTTCAGAGAGCGCCAGGCGGTCCGGTGGGCGGTGGAGGCGGCGCGGCAAGCCCATGCCCGACGCCCTCCATGCCGCGCGCGAAAGCGAACGGCAGCACGACCGGCACGACAAAGAGCGAGGGTGCGATATCGAAAGGCCGCAGATCGAACGCCGCACCGAAGCCGGCAAAGACGCAGGGATGCGAGGCCCGGTCATCGCCAGGCTTGCCCTCATGGAGTTCGCCCTTCTCGTCGATCCAGGCCGACATGGCGCCCTGCCCTGTGCAGAGGATGATCGAGAAGCCGCGCTCGGCCGAGGCAGGCATCCATCCGGCGGGGATAAGGACGCGCATGAACAGCGCGAGCATGGCGAGGCCAAGCGCCGCCTGCACAGAGACGCGCCGCGCATTGCCTGCAAGAAAGGCCCCGCCCCGGATCATATCGCGCGCCTAGCCGCGCCGCTTCCGGAAGTCCATGGGGCAGTCTGTCCCAGGCGTCTCATGTTGCAACGGCATAGGATCGACTACCGTAACTACCGAGTCTGGACCCCTTTTCCGCCGGGTGACAGGATCGACCGGGGCCAAGGTGGGGAGCGAATGGGCGCAGAGACGATCAGGAGCGCAGCGATCAGCGGAGCTTCGCGCGAGTCTGCGCTGCTGGTCCGCAACGACGGAGGGCGCAGCGTGCTGGCAGTGCTTTTGCTCGCGCTCGCTACCTATATGGCCGCCGCCTACTGCCTGTCCTTTCCGAACGAGGGCCGGACGACACCCGGCATCTGGCTGGTCAACGGCATTGCCCTGGCCGCCCTGCTGCGCACCTCGCGCCGCCGCTGGCTTTCGATCATCGTCGCAGCCTTCCTGGGCAATTTTGCGGCCGATGCGCAGTTCCAGGACAAGGCCA
>JAIYAJ010000083.1 GCA_027489105.1 Zymomonas sp.
ACCGGCGTGCGTTCTGTCGATCATGCGGTCGAGACGCTGGCCTCCTATCAGTCGAACGATTTCGCCGATGGTCTCGCCGACAACGCGCTGCGCCTGCTGGCGGAGGGCCTGCCCCGTGTGAAAGCCGATCCGTCCGACCTCGAAGGGCGGCTCAAGTGCCAGATCGGCGCCTGGCAGTCGATGATCTCGATCATCGGCGGGGTTCCGATGGGGGCAAGCCACGCGATCGGACACATATTGGGCGGCACCTGCAACGTGCCGCACGGCCACTGCTCCTGCGTCATGTCGCCTTATG
Organism: Zymomonas sp.; assembly: GCA_027489105.1. The sequence continues at coordinate 296 of JAIYAJ010000083.1, forward strand.
TGCTCGCGTGGAATGCCGAGCATGATGCGAGCCGCCAGGTCCGCATCAATGCCTGCCTCGGCAACACTCATGCGACCGCGTCGGAGAGCCTCGACGCCTTCATCCGGGGATTGGGCATGCCGCGCACGCTCTCGGAGCTCGGCGTATTGGAGGACCAGTTCCAGAGGGTAGCCGAATATACCATGCTTGATATATGGGGGAGGACCAATCCGAGGCCGGTCCGGTCCCCAGCGGACATCATGGAGATTCTAAGAAAAGCGGCATGACCAGATCCAGCGCTGCCTCCGTCAAGAAACAGGCCTCCGCCCCCGGAACGGGGCGCGAGATCAAGCCTGGTGTCGTGGCCTTCAAGCGCGCCCGCATCCTCGAGGAAGCGAGCGCCCTGTTCTTCGAGAAGGGCTATGAGGCGGCAACGCTGGAAATGCTGGCGGACCGACTGAGCGCGACCAAGCCGTTCCTCTACACCTATTTCAAAGGCAAAAGCGCCATATTGAGCGCGATCTGCGAAGTGGGCGTGAAGGAGTCGCTGGCCGCGCTGGACCGGATGGCGGAAACCGAACGGACGTCGATCGACCTGCTCAAGGCGTCTCTGCGCGAAGTCGCGGAGATCATCGTGGCGCGACACGAATATCTGGTCGTGTACCAGCGCGAGATGATGAACCTCGAGCGGACCGATGCCCAGCGCATCCTGCGCCTGCGGCACGAGTTCGACCTGCGGATCGGCAAGCTCATCGACGATTGCGTGCGCGACGGTGACGTCACCGTCCCGGACGCCGCCGCGATGTCGGTCTGGATCGGCGGCCTGCTCAGCTGGATAACCTATTGCTATCGGCCAGGCAGCAAACGTTCGGCGGAAATGGTGGTCGACCAGGCGGTCGAGGCCTGTCTGCGGCTTATCGCCGTCGCCTGAACCAACTGCCTCCGGCCCATCGGGATTTGGAGGTATCATGACAACGACTGCACCAGCGCGCCCGCGCGATTTCACCGATCCGCGCATCCCCAATCGGGATGAGTGCGTGCTGCGCTATCTTGCCGATCGCTGGGCGGTCGAGCGCGCCGACAAGACCCATGTCATCTTCGAGGATGGCGAGGAGTGGAGCTTCGCTGAGGTGCGCCGCCTTGTCCGCGCCAAGGCGGCGGGATTGCGCAAGCTGGGCGTCAAGCAGGGCGATTTCGTCGCGGCCTGGCTGCCCAGCGGCCGCGACGCGCTGCTCGCCTTCTACGCGATCAACTATCTCGGCGCGGTATTCGTGCCCTTCAACACCGCCTATCGCGGCAATCTGCTGGCGCATGTCCTGTCCAATTCGGGTGCGGCGCTGATGGTCGTCCATCCCGATCTGGTCGGGCGCCTGCCCGAGGTCGACTGCGCCGAACTGCGCCAGCTGGTCGTGACGACCCAGGGAGCGGTTCCGGATATCGGCCTGCCGGTGACGCGCTTCGACGATCTCGACGGCGACGATGTCGGCGAGCTCGACCGGCCGATCCAGCCCTGGGACATCCAGTCGATCATCTACACCTCCGGCACCACCGGCCCGTCCAAGGGGGTGCTGTCCTCCTATCTCCACATGTTCTCGAACGCCGGCCCCGAATCCTGGCCGATGGTGGGCGAGGATGACCGCTATATGTGCGTAGCGCCGATCTTCCACATCGGTGGCATGGGCCCGCCCTTCGTGATGCTGGCGCGCGGTGCGTCGGTCGCGGTGATCGAAACCTTCTCGACCGACCGTTTCTGGGACATCGCCCGCAAGACGCAGTCGACCATGGTGTTCCTGCTGGGCGTCATGGCGACCTTCCTGATGAAGCAGCCGCCGTCGCCCGAGGACAAGACGCATGGTGTGCGCAAGGCCTTCATGGTGCCGCTGACCGACGACGCGTTGTTCTTTAATGATCCGGCGACCACCGAGATCTACACCATCTTCAACATGACCGAGATTTCCTCGCCGATCGTGTCGGAGGCCAATCCGGTCAAGCGCGGCACCTGCGGCAAGGTGCGCCCGCATGTCGAGGTGCGACTGGTCGACGGCAATGATTGCGAGGTGCCGGTGGGCGCCATCGGCGAGATGCTGGTCCGCACCGACCGCCCCTGGGCGATGAACAGCGGCTATAACCGCAATCCGGAAGCGACCGCCAAGGCCTGGGCCAATGGCTGGTTCCACACCGGCGACGCCTTCCGACGCGACGAGGACGGCTATTATTATTTCGTCGACCGGGTGAAGGACGCGATCCGCCGCCGCGGCGAGAATATCTCCTCCTTCGAGGTCGAGGTCGAGGTCTGCGCCCACCCCCATGTCCGCGAATGCGCGGCGATCGCGGTGCCGAGCGAATTCTCCGAGGACGAGGTGATGGTGATCGTGGCGCCGGTGCCCGGTTGCACGATCGACGTCGAGCATCTCGCCGCCTTCCTGATCGAGAAGATGCCCTATTTCATGGTGCCCCGCTACATCCGCATTCTCGACGAACTGCCCAAGACGCCTTCGGCCAAGGTGCTGAAGGCGGACCTGCGGCAGGAGGGCATCACCGCCGATACCTGGGACCGCGAGAAGGCCGGGATGCGCGTGCGCCGCGAGGTGTTCAAAGGCTGATCGGGCGCGAGGCCGGCGGGACGTGGGCGGTCTTTGGGAGAGGACGACGATATGAGCAACCATCCCGTGTTCGGGCCGAACCGGCTGAAGCTCGGCCTGTTCTGCATGAACACGCTGTCGGCGCTGACCACGGCGCCCGACATGTTCGCGGGCGACTGGGACGCCTGCGTCAGGCTCGCCCGCATGGCGGACGATGCGGGGCTGGAGGCGTTCGTCCCGATCGCGCGGTGGAAGGGCTATGTCGACGATGCTTTCGACCATCCGTCGAATGCGGTGTTCGAGCCTTTCACTTTCGCGGCGGGGATCGCGCAGGCCACGCGGCGCATCGGCGTGTTCGCCACGACGCACGCGCCGACCGTCCACCCGCTGATCGTCGCCAAGCAGGCGGCGACGGTCGACCATATATCGCGCGGCCGCTTTGCCATGAACGTGGTCGGCGGCTGGAACCGGCGCGAGTTCGACATGTTCGGGATCGACCTGCTCGATCATGAGGATCGCTACGTCTATCTCGCCGAATGGCTCGACATCGTCCGTCGGCTCTGGTCGGCGGATGCCGAGTTCGACGTCGAGAGCCGGCATTTCGCGATGAAGAAGGCGCTGTCGCGCCCGCAGCCGGTGCGTAGATCGGTTCCGATCATGAATGCGGGTTTCTCGCCGACCGGCATGCGCTTCGCGGCGGCGAACAGCGATATCGGGCTGATCGGCCTGTTCGGCGCGGACGAGGCGGCCTGGGGCGAGCAGATCGGCCAGTATAAGGCGCTGGCGCGCGAGCAGTTCGGCAAGGAGATCCAGGTCTGGACGAACGCACCGACCATATTGCGCGACAGCGACGGCGATGCCGATTTATTGTATAGACATTATACCGAGGCCTGCGCCGACCAGGCTGCGATCGACAGCTTTGTGGGCACGCTGGCGCGCGAGAACAAGGTCGCCGAGAGCAGCGAGCAAATGGCTTTCCTGCGCCGTAACGCCGTGCTCGGATCGGGCTTTCCCCTGATCGGCTCGCCCGACAGCGTCGCGGCGCGGTTGCTCGCCTTGTCGCGCGCCGGACTCGACGGGGTGATCATGAGCTTCGTCGATGCGATCGACGGCATGCACCGGGTCGAGCGCGACGTGCTTCCCCGGTTGCGCAAGGCCGGCGTGCGCGGCTGATCAGGCGGCTGTGACCGCTTGTCGTTCGACCGTTGCCGCACCGGTATAGGCGGCCTCGGCAGCGGCGACGCGGTCGGCATAGCGCTTCATAGCGGCCAGCTTGACCGGTCCGAAACCACGGACCTCGGCGACAAGCGACAGCAGTTCTGCGGCACGGTCCGCGCGCTCCGGCGTCAGCGAGGCGAGCACACGCTCGACCAGCGCCTCATAGTCCACGACAAGCTGTCGTTCGGCCCGACGTTCGGCGGTCCAGCCGAAAATGTCGAGCGGGGTGCCGCGCAGGATGCGCAGGCGCTTGAGCAGGCGGAACAGGGGCAGGGCGATGCGCGCCGAAATCTCCCGCTTGAGCGGCCGGCCGTTCGGGCCGGGCCGACTGAGCAGTGGCGGGGCGAGGTTGAAGCTGAGCGCGGCGCCGTCCTCGAAGCTCTGCTTCAGTTCGGTCAGAAGCGCCGGGTCGGTCAGCAGGCGGGCGACCTCATATTCGTCCTTGATCGCCAGCAGGCGGCCGAACTGGCGCGCGACGATCCGGGCGATCCCATCTGATCCGGGTGTCTTTTCTCGTTCGACCGTGGCGGCCCGTGCGACGACCGCGCGGTAGCGCTCGGCAAGCCGCTCGCTCTGATAGGCGGTGAGCCGACCTGCATGGAGATCGACGATCGCCTCGAGCGTCTCGGGCGGCGTCCCCGCGTCCTGAGGGGCGATGGACGGAAGCCGATCGGGGGCATGGACCGACAGGCGGCCGAGGCGAAACGCGGTGAGGTTGAGCGAGACCGCCACGCCGTTGAGTCGGATCGCCGTCTCGATCGCATCGACCCCAACCGGCAGCAGCCCCGCCTGCGCCGCGCGGCCGACCATCAGCATGTTGGCGGCGATGCTGTCGCCCATCAGTCCGACCGCCATGCCATTGGCGTCGAACGGATCGACGGCGTCGTCGCCGAGTTGCTTGCGCAGGCGGGCAAGCAGGATTGTGGGCTCCAGCCGGAAGTCGCGCTGAAACTGGAAGGCGACGGTTGGAACGACACCGGCATTGGCCAGCGCCCGCGTGCGGCCCTTGTGCAGGCTGCGCACCGCTTCGGCCGACAGCGCGGCGACGAGGTCGAAGGCGAGCAGCAGGTCGGCCTCGCCCTCACCGAGCCGCTGGCTGTGCAATTGCGCGGGATCGTCGGCGAAGCGCAGATGGCTGAACACCGCGCCATTCTTCTGCGCCAGGCCGGTCATGTCGAAGGCGGACGCGGCGCGCCCCTCGATATGCGCGGCCATTGCCAGCACCGCGCCGACGGTGATGACGCCGGTCCCGCCGATGCCCGCGATCATCATGCTGCTCGCCCCCGATCGCACGGCGGGGACGGGCATGTCGGCGAATAGCTCTTCGGACAGCGCGACCGCGGCCGGCTTGCGGGGCGCCGCGCCCTTCACCGTGACGAAGGACGGGCAGAAGCCCTCGTTGCAGCTATAATCCTTGTTGCAGCTCGACTGGTCGATCGCGCGCTTGGTTCCCAGCGCGGTCTCGCGCGGCACGATGCTGACGCAGGTCGACTGGACCGAACAGTCGCCGCAGCCCTCGCAGACCTCGGGCGCGATGAACATCCGCTTCGCCGGGTCCGCCATCGTCCCGCGCTTGCGGCGGCGGCGCTTCTCGGCGGCGCAGGTCTGTTCGTAGATCAGAACCGAGCAGCCGGTCACTTCGCGCAGCCGCCGCTGGACGCTGTCGAGTTCGTCGCGGTGACTGATCGTGACGCCCGCAGGGAAACCGCGATCCGCCCGGTGATGGTCGGGATTGTCGCTGAGAATGACGATTTCGGTCACGCCTTCGGCGCGCACCTGCTGAGCGATCTCGGCGACCGACAGCGGCCCGTCGACCGGTTGACCGCCGGTCATCGCGACGGCGTCGTTGTAGAGGATCTTGTAGGTGATGTTGGCGCCTGAGGCGACGGCGGCGCGGATCGCCAGCAGGCCCGAATGATAATAGGTTCCGTCACCCATATTCTGGAACATGTGCGGCGTGTCGGTGAAGGGGGCGAGGCCGAGCCAGTTGCTGCCTTCGCCCCCCATCTGCGTCGGCAGCAGCGCCTCGTCGGGGCGGACGAAATTGGCCATGGTGTGGCAACCGATGCCGGTAATGCTGAGGCTGCCCTCGGGAATGCGCGTTGACCGGCTGTGCGGGCAGCCCGAGCAGAAATAGGGGCTGCGGCGGAGGTCGGCGTTCGCCGCCACAGCGGGGGCTGACGGGGCGGGGGCGTCCACCAGACCCGCGAGACGCGCGATCGCACGGGCAATGTCGCCGGGGTCGAGCGGCAGGGTGGACGAGAAAAGCGTGTGGCCCTGCGCGTCGCGCTTGCCGAGCAAAGCCGGTGCGGTCGGGCGATTGACGAGGGCGGATGCAAGCTGCTGTTCGACGAAGCTCTTTTTCTCCTCGACCACCAGCAGCGCCTCATGCCCATCGGCAAAGGCCGCAAGGCTTTCCCCGTCGAGCGGCCAGAGGCAGCCGATCTTGTACAGCGACAGCCCGGCAGCAGCGGCGGCATCGTCGTCGAGGCCGAGCAGGTCGAGCGCCTGGCGGACGTCGGCGAAGCTCTTGCCCGCCGCCGCGATGGCCAGTCGTGGGCGTTCGGCGCGGAAGATGGCGCGATCGAGCCCATTGGCCCGGACATAGGACAGCACCGCCGGCAGGCGATGCTCGACCACGATCTGCTCGGCGCGCAGCGGATTGAACGGGCGGCGTCCGGCATGCAGCCCCTCGGGCGGCGCGCTATCCACCGCCGGCAAGAAGGGGCGGAAGGCGGGCAGGTCGACCTCGACCGTCGCGGTCTGCTCGACCACCTCGTTGACGCATTTTACGGCGACCCAGGAACCGCTGTGCCGCGACAGGGCGATGGCGTGCAGCCCGAAATGCTCGATCTCGCCGGCATGTGCCGGATAGAGAATCGGCACCATGCAGGCGGCCATCGACTGTTCGCTCTGAAAAGCGACGGTCGACGACTTGCCGGCATGGTCGTCGCCATAGAAGAGTACGACCCCGCCCTTGGCGTGGGCGCCGGCATAATTGCCGTGCCGGATGGCATCGAGCGAGCGGTCGACTCCGGGCCCCTTGCCGTACCAGGCCGAGAATACACCCTCGAAGCGTGCGCCGGGAATCTGGTCGATCTGCTGCGTCCCCGCCACCGCCGTCGCCGCGAGGTCCTCGTTCACCCCCGGCTGGAAACGGACATCGGAGGCTTCGAGCCGCTTGCCGATCGACCAGAGCATGGTGTCGACATTGCCGAGCGGCGAGCCGCGATAGCCCGTGATATAGCCGGCCGTGCGCAGCCCGTCGCGACGGTCGAGCCAGGCCTGACCAATCAGCACGCGGCCGATTGCCTGCGTGCCGCTTACGAGGATGCGACCGCTGCGCACCTCCCATTTGTCGTCAAGGCCGATCATCGCATTCTCTCCGGCAGATGCTGGAAGCTAGTATCAGCTCAAGGGTCATTCGATTGTCGCATATGCGACAGTGTTAGAGGCCGTCGACTTCTATGATCCGCGGAAAGGGAGGAGGCCAATTTGGCGCAGAAACATGAGATCGCAGCGCTGGAGCAGAGGGCATCGCGACGCCTGCTGGCTGCGGCGGCATGAGCGGTGGGCTTGCCACATTCGACTTCACCCAGTGGCTGAGCGCTGATGCGCGCGCCGCATTGGCGGCTGCGGCGCGAACCCGCCGTCTGCCTGCCGGCGCCACCATCTATGCGCAGGGCGATGCAGGGGACGAGATGTTCCGCATCGTCAACGGCGTCGTCCGCCTGTCGGTGATGCAGCGCGATGGGCGCGAACTTCTGTTTCAACTGTTCCAGCCGGGCGACAGTTTCGGCACCAGCACGATCGTCGACGACGAACCCCGGCCGCAGACCGCCGAGGCCTATGAGGACGTCGAACTCGAAGTGTATTCGCGCAGGACTCTCGATGAGCTCCGTCGCGTCCATCCTTCGCTGAATGATGCTCTGCTCCGCCTGCTGTCGCGCCACATGCGGCTGCTGAGCGACTATTTTGCGGGCTTCGCCTTCGACGAGCTGTCCTGCCGCCTCGCACAGCGGATCCTCGGCGCGATCGACATGTTCGGGGTGGCGGTGCCCGGCGGCCACGGTTTTTCGCGGCCGATCACCCAAAGCGAGTTGGCGCTGATGGTCGGTGGCACACGCCAGTCGGTGAACCGCGTGCTGCGCGATTTCAAGCGGGAGAAGCTGGTCGTGACGCGCGGCAACGCGCTGGTCGTGACCGATCTGCCGGCGATGCGCCGGATCGCCGCGCAGGGGTGGAAGCTGCGCCGTTTCGACGAGGCAAAAGACGATTGATGGAAGGAGAGGGCGGGATGACTGGCATGTTCGGGGAACGGCCACTGGCAGGCAGGACGGTGCTGGTCACGGGTGCATCGGCGGGATTGGGGCGGCATTTCGCGAAGCTCCTGGCAGGGGTGGGCGCGAGCCTGATCGCTGCCGCGCGCCGCGCCGACCGGCTCGATGCGGTCCGAGCCGAGATCGAGGAGGCTGGCGGCACGTGCCGCTGCATCACCATCGATTTGACCGATATGGAGGCGATCGCCGGTCTGGAAGCCGAACTCGGCGGAGTCGATGTGCTCGTCAACAATGCCGGCGCATCCCGGGCGGCGATGGCGCTCAAGCTGCGCGAGGCAGACTGGGACGTTGCGCTCGATACCAATCTGAAGGGGCTGTTCTTCCTGTCCCAGGCCTTTGCACGCGCGCGCAAGGCGGAGGGGAAAGCGGGGGCGATCGTCAACATCGCGTCGATCACCGGCCTGCGTCAGGGCGTCGGCCTGCTCCCTTATCATGTGTCCAAGGCGGGGGTGATCCAGCTGACCAAGACGCTGGCGCTCGAACTGGCGCCGGCCGGCATCCGGGTTAATGCCATCGCGCCTGGCTCCTTTCCGACCGAGATCACCGCCGGATTTTGGGAGTCGCCTGCGGGCCAGACGATGATGGCGCGCATACCACAGGGACGGCTCGGCGAATTCGCGGACCTCGACGGGCCGATGCTGCTGCTCGCATCGGACGCATCGCGCTACATGACCGGATCAGTGATCGTGGTGGATGGCGGGCATAGCATAAGCGGTCTGTGATGCTTGCGGAAGCCGAAGGTCATTGACTCCATATACTCGTCGGTAGATATATATTATCGATGGTATGGTTCCGCTGGAGGGGCGGATTTCTTGGTTCCCGCGCTCTATCGCGGGCATGGAGACGAGACGTTGAGCAACAGCACCGCACGCCCGATTTCCCCCGACATGGTCGACCGCGATCTCCTTCGCCGCGGCGTCGACGAAGCCAATATCCCGGCGCTGCTTATGTGCCTGGTCCAGCTGACCGGTGACGAGGCGTGGCTCGCCAAGCCTTTTGCCCCCAATCGGGGCAAGGGCCTCGACGACAATGACAGCGGCGGCCTTTCGGACGAGATCCAGCGCGAGATTCGCGATGCCGCTTTCGCCGCGATCTCGGCCTGGGTCGACGGCCAGCCGCTCGCGGTTGCGCGCCCGGCCAATGCCGATCTGGCGCGGATGCTGAGCGTCGCCATGACCGAGGAGGTGCCTGCCGAATATGGTGACGTCGTCGCCTCTTCGCTCGGCTTTGATCCGGCCCCGTCGCCGGTTTCGTCCAGCCGTCCGCTGAAGGCGATCATCATCGGTGGCGGCATTTCGGGCATGGCTGCGGCGATGCAGTTGCAGCAGCGCGGGATCGCCTATCGGATCTTCGAGAAGAACGAGGATTTCGGCGGCACCTGGTGGGAAAACCGCTATCCGGGCTGCGGCGTCGACACACCCAATCTGACCTATACCTTCGCTTGCCGCCCCAATGACTGGAGCAAATATTTTCCGCTCCAAGAGGAAATCGAGCGCTACCTTCTCGATACGGCGAAATCGTTCAATCTCTATGAGAATGTCAGCTTCTCGACGATGGTCGAAAAGGCCGAGTGGCAGGCCGAGGCGAACCGCTGGCGGGTCGTCGTGCGCGGCCCCGACGGCGTCGAGCGGGAGCATTTCGCCGATATCGTCCTGAGCGCAGTCGGCATTCTCAACATGCCGCTGATCCCCCAGATCAAGGGGCTCGAGAATTTCACCGGCCGGGTGGTCCACACCTGCCAGTGGCCCGATGATCTCGACCTCAAGGGCAAGCGCGTCGCGGTTGTAGGCAACGGTGCCTCGGCGATGCAGGTCGTCCCCGCGATCGCCGACGAAGTCGCCGAGATGACGATCTTCGCCCGCTCCAAGCAATGGGCAGCGCCTTTCCCGCAGTTCCGCAAGCCCGTGCCGGACGGCGTCCGCTATCTGATGAAGGTCTTCCCGCTCTATCGGGGCTGGGTCGAGCAGCGCCTGTCCTGGACCTTCAACGACCGGGTCCACGGTACGCTGTTCCGCGATCCGAACTGGCCGGCGCCCGAGCGCGCGGTCAACGCGATCAACGATGGCCACCGCGAGTTCTTCACGCGCTATGTCCGCCAGCAGCTGGAAGGGCGCGAGGATCTCGTCTCGCTGGTCCTCCCCGACTATCCGCCCTTCGCGAAGCGGATGCTGCTCGACAATGGCTGGTACCGCACCTTGCTCAAGCCGCATGTCGAACTGATCCCCGAGCGCCTCGCCGAGGTGAAGGGCGGGACGCTGGTCGCGAGCGGCGGCAAGGCGGTCGAGGTCGACGTCCTGATCCTCGCCACCGGCTATCAGGCATCGAACGTCCTCGGCTCCTATGACGTGATCGGGCGCGAGGGCCGCGTGCTGCGCGACTATTGGGACGGCGACAACGCCGCCGCCTATCTCGGCACGCTGGTTCCGGGCTTCCCCAATTTCTTCATCCTGCTCGGGCCGAATGTCGGTTCGGGCCATGGCGGCAGCATGATCCGCAACATCGAGAACCAGGCCCATTATGCGATGAGTCTGATCGAGACGATGGTCGAGAAGGGCGCCAGCGCGGTCGAGGTGCGCGAGGACGTCTATCGGGATTATGTCGCGCGGCTGGATGCGGCGCATGAGAAGCTCGTCTGGACCCATCCGGGAACCGAGAACTGGTACC
>JAIYAJ010000332.1 GCA_027489105.1 Zymomonas sp.
AAGGCCGACGGCCAGCTTGCCGGAACGCCGAGCCAGCTGTTCGACGCGGTGGCGGTCATCCTGTCGGACGAGGGCTGCAAGGCGCTGGTGAAGGAAGCGGCGGCGGTGCAGTTCGTGATGGACGCCTTCGGCCATTTGAAGGCGATCGGCGCCAGCGACGCGGCGAAGCCGCTGCTCGACAAGGCCGGGGTCGAACCGGGCGATGGCGTGACAGCGCTGGGCGACAATTTCGTCGCGGCGGCGCAGCAGCGCTTCTACGCCCGCGAGCCTGAAGTGCGCATGCTCGCCTGACTGCCAAGGCGCACCTGACGCAAAAAGAAAGGGCGGCCCCCCGATCGAGGGGCCGCCCTTCCTGCAAGATCGATCCGTCCGATGGACGGAAAGAAGCTTACTTGAGTTCGACGGTCGCGCCGGCTTCCTCGAGCTGCTTCTTGACCTTCTCGGCCTCTTCCTTGTTGACGCCTTCCTTGACGGCCTTCGGCGCGCCTTCGACGAGCGCCTTGGCTTCGGTCAGGCCCAGGCCGGTGATGGCGCGGACTTCCTTGATGACGTTGATCTTCTTGCCACCGTCGCCGGTGAGGATCACGTCGAACTCGTCCTTGACTTCGGCGGCCGGGGCGGCGGCAGCGGCGGGAGCCGCAACCGCGACGGCAGCGGCGGCCGAAACGCCCCACTTCTCTTCGAGGAGCTTCGAAAGCTCGGCGGCTTCGAGAACGGTGAGAGCCGAAAGATCGTCAACAAGCTTCTGCAGGTCTGCCATGATAAATCTCCATGCGGGCCGCGCGGGCCCAAATTATGTCAGTCGGTCGATATCGAAAATTCAGGCGTCTTCTTTCGCCGCATAAGCGCCGAACACCCGGGCCAGCTGGCCGGCCGGGGCCTGGACGATCTGGACCACCTTGGTCGCGGGTGCCTGGACCAGGCCCACGATCTTGGCGCGCAGTTCGTCGAGCGACGGCAGCTCGGCCAGCGCCTTAACGCCGGCTACGTCGAGGACGGTCTCGCCCATAGCGCCGCCGACGATTTCCAACTTGTCGTTGGTCTTCGCGAAATCCACGATCACCTTTGCGGGTGCGACGGGATCGACGGAGGTGCTCAGCGCGGTCGGACCGACGAGAAGATCGTGGATCGTCTCGTAGATCGTGCCTTCGACGGCAATGCGGGCGAGCTTGTTCTTCGATACCTTGTAGCTGGCACCGGCTTCGCGCATCTTCGTACGCAGCGCAGTGGACTGCGCGACGGTGAGGCCCAGGTTGCGGGTGACGATCACCACGCTCGTTGCCTCGAAGCTGCTCTTCAGTTCGGCGACCAGCTCGGCTTTTTGAGCTCGATCCATGCCTTACTCCTTAGAACCACCCCGGCAGCACATCCGCCGGGGCCCTGAGTCACGGAACCGATACGCCGTTCCATGACCCGTCCGAGGGGTCGGTCGCCTGGCCGAGCGCGGGAGCGCTGGGCAGACCCGGCACGAGGCCGGTAAACTTTTCCCCGTCTAGGCAGGACATTAAGCGGGGCAAATCCCCCGCACCTGCTGTCTCGGACGGTACAATCCCCGACAGGCCGAAACCGGACGGGAACGTGAAGGCGCGGCCCTTAGAGCATCGCAGTGGGGTTGTCGAGTCCTGCGGGGGCAGGGAGGATTGATGCGTTCGGTGTTGGGGCGAGAGAGCCCGAACGAAAAGTGGGGGCCGTAGCCCCCACCTTATTTGGTGCAATCAAGTTGCTTGTTAACAACCAGACCTGCGATTTCTGAAGCATCAGAATATCATGGCGCTTGCGTTCGTCAAGTCGATGAATACCAATTACGCTAGGGAATACAGGGGGGTGATGCATGGCAACCCGGCTAGGCTTGGATATAGGAACGAACAGCATCGGCTGGTGCCTTTTCAGCCTTGATGCGCAGGGAAAACCTGATGCGGTCCGCGATATCGGCGTTCGCATATTTTCCGATGGGCGCGATCCCAAGTCGGGCGCTTCGCTGGCTGTTGACCGGCGAGATGCGCGGGCGATGCGGCGGCGGCGCGATCGCTATCTGCGCCGTCGATCCGCCTTGCTCGATGCGCTGGCGGATACCGGCCTCATGCCTGCCGATGCGCAGGAGGGCAAGGCGCTTGCCGGGATCGACCCCTATGCTTTGCGCGCTGCGGCGCTGGATGGGCCGTTGAGTCTGCATCATGTGGGACGGGCGATTTTTCATCTCAACCAGCGGCGCGGCTTCAAGTCCAATCGGAAGGCGGAGCGCAAATCCGGCGATGACAAGGAAGGCGGCAAGATCGCGGGCGGCGCCAAGGCGCTGGACGCGGCGATCGAGCAGGCTGGTGCGCGCACTTACGGGGAGTTTCTCTTCATGCTGGCCGGTGCGGCGACGGATCCCAACAGGCTTCCGGCGCTACGCGTGCGTATGCGAGTCGAAGGCGATGGCTATGATTTCTACCCTGAAAGGCGCCACCTGGAAGCCGAGTTCGATGCCATCTGGTCTTCACAGTCGGCCTATCATCCGGATCAGATGACTGACGTCGTCCGCGACCGGCTGCGGCGGATTATCTTCTTCCAGCGGCCCCTGAAGGCTCCCAAGGTGGGTGGCTGCACCTTCTTCCATGAGGAGCCGCGCTTGCCCAAGGCGCATCCGCTGTTTCAGGAGCGACGTCTGTACGAAGAGGTGAACCAGCTTGAGATCGCTCGGGCGGGTGCACCATCGCGCAAGCTGACGCTCGATCAGCGGGACAAGATCATTCTTAAGCTGAGGTCCGCGAAGACGGCCAGTTTCTCTGGTCTTGGGAAGCTCATCAAGCTGGCCGACGGCGAGAGCTTCAACAAGGCCAGCGAAAACCGAACGGGGCTCGTCGGCGACGAAATCGCTGCGTCGTTCAGCGACAAAGAATGCTTCGGTTCGCGGTGGATGCATTTCGAGCCGGGGGTTCAGTGGTCCATCATAGAAGCCGTGGCGGAAGAGGAAGACCCTGTCCGGCTTCATGAGTGGCTGATGGCGACACATGGCGTAACAGCCGAGCAGGCCGAGGCGATCGGACGCGTACGCCTAGCTGAAGGACATGGCCGGCTGGGAGAGACAGCAACGCGGTTGATCCTCGACACATTGAAGAATGGCGTAATCGACGGTCGTCCGCTGACCTACAATGAGGCGGTGGAGGCCGCACTCGGCCTGTCGCATAGCGATTTTCGGACCGGCGAAGTTCTCGACGAGCTGCCCTATTATGGCGAAATACTCGCGCGCGAGATTCCCCCTGGATCGCTCGATCCGGAGGATGGCGAGGAGGCCCGTTGGGGCAGGATCACCAATCCCACCGTGCATATCGGCCTGAACCAGCTGCGACGCCTGCTGAATGCGATCATCAAGGTACATGGTCGCCCCGACGAGATCGTGGTCGAACTGGCGCGAGAATTGAAGCTGAGCGAGAAGGAGAAGGCAGAGCATAACCGAAAGATCGGTGCCAACACGCGAGCGGCCGAAGCCCGATCGCGCAAATTGCTCGAGAGCGATCAGCGCGACAGCGGCTCAAACCGTGCCTTGCTCAAATTGTGGGAAGACCTGAATCCGGCCAACCCGCTTGATCGGTGCTGCCCCTTCTGCGGCCGACATATCGGCCAGCGGGCGCTGTTCTCTGATGAAATCGAAATCGAACATATCATTCCCTTCTCGCGATCCTTTGACGACAGCGCCGCGAACAAGGTCGTGGCACATCGCAGCTGCAACCGGGAGAAGGGAAACAGGACGCCTTGGGAGGCCTGGGGCCATACCGAACGCTGGGCCGTCATCGCCGAGCAGGTTGCGCGCCTCGACAAGTCCAAGCAATGGCGCTTTGCCCCGGATGCCATGGAGCGCTTCGAAAAGGATGGGGGCTTCATCGCCCGGCAATTGACCGATACGCAATATCTGTCGCGCATGGCGCGCACCTATCTTTCGAGCCTCTATCCCGAGCGTCCTTCTGACCGACTGCCGGGAGAGGGGGCAAAGGGCGTGTACGTCATTCCCGGTCGGATGACGGCGATGCTGCGGCGTTTGTGGGGACTGAATGAGCTGCTGCCCGACCACAATTATGTCGAGAACCCGCATAGCGGCGCGCCGAAGAACCGTCTCGATCATCGTCATCACGCAATTGACGCCGCCGTCGTAGGCGTGACTTCGCGCTCGCTGCTGAACGAGATCGCAAGGGCTGCGGGCAGAGCAGAGGATCAGAATCTGGACCGTCTGTTTGTCGATCTGCCCAGGCCCTGGGCGACATTCCGCGAAGATTTGCGCGACTCGCTCGGACGCGTGGTCGTCAGCCACAAGGCGGATCATGGTCGCAAGCGAGTTCCACAGAAGGGGCGCGATGCGACGGCCGCCCGGCTCCATAACGACACCGCCTATGGCCTCACAGGAATGGTAAGCGAGAGCGGCCTGCCTATTGTCGTTCACCGCGTGCCGCTGCTCGGCCTGAAGCCGGCCGACATACTCGATCCGGGGCGCATTGCTGATCCTGCCTTACGGGACGCTCTGTGGGGCGCGACCGAAGGTCTGGCGGGGAAGGAATTCGAGAAGGCGCTCGTGGCATTTTCGAAGACGCACCCCGTCTTCCGCGGAATTCGCCGGGTCAGGGTGAGGGAAGGCCTGAACGTCATCTCGATCTCGGACGGGGAGGGGCGCAAATACAAGGGTTATAAGGGTGACGCGAATGCGCGCTTCGATGTCTGGCGGATGCCGGATGGCAAATGGGTCTCGTCCGTCGTGTCGATGTTTGACGCACATCGGCGGGATTCTGAGCCTGAAAGGCCGCACCCTGCGGCGAAGAAGATCATGAGCCTCCGCCAGAATGACCTTATTGCCGTCGAACGGGATGGCCGGCCCAGAGAGATCATGCGCGTCGTCAAATTCGGTGCGGGAGGGCAGATAACGATCGCCGCCCACCAGGAGGCAGGACCGCTTAAGGAACGGGACTCGAAACCTAATGACATCGATCCGTTCAAATATTCTTCGCCCACGGCGGGAGGGCTCAAGAAGCTGAAGGCGCGGCAGGTTCGTATTGACGAACTAGGACGCATCTTTGATCCCGGTCCGCGTTAGTCTATAGTTTTCCATGATTTGAGGCTTTCATCTCGGAAGGCTTACAATGGATCGCATCGTCGATATTGCTACGGATGATCTGCACCTGTCCGTTTATCGCGGATTTTTGATCGTCAGTCTTGATCGGCAGGAGCAGGGCCGGGTGGCGCTCGATGATATTCAGGCGATCATCGTCCATGCGCATGGTGTTACCTGGACGACGAGCCTGGTCGTCGCGCTGGCCGAACGCGGCGCGATCATGGTCATGTGCGCCGCCAACCACGCACCGCTGGCCATCATGTCTCCAATCGATGGCCATCATGCGCAGGCCGGCCGGATGCGAGCGCAATGGGATGCGCCACGCCCCATGTTCAAGCAGCTGTGGCAGAAGATCATTGTGGCGAAGATCATGATGCAAGCCTCGCTGCTTGCCGCCTATGGTAGGGACGAAGCCAATGCTCTGGGCATGATGGCGCGGCGCGTACGTTCCGGCGATCCGGACAATCTGGAGGCACAGGCAGCCCGGAAATACTGGCCTGCTTTGATGGGGAGCGATTTCCGTCGGGATCAGCAGGCGGAAGGCGCCAATGCTCTGCTGAACTATGGCTACACGATCATGCGATCCTGCGTTGCCCGATCGCTCATCGCTGCTGGGCTGCACCCGGCAATCGGGCTACACCATCATAATCGGCTCAATGGATTCGCGCTCGCCGACGATCTCGTGGAGCCGTTTCGCCCGTTGGTGGATGGGCTCGTTCGCGGAATGATCGACAAAGGTCTGGATTCCGTCACTCCCGACACAAAGCAGAGCCTGGCACGACTGATCGGCTATGATCTGCGATTGGGCGGGGCGGTGTCGCCAGTATCGGTCGCGGCGCAGCGGCTTGCGCAATCGCTCGCCCGGAGTTTCGAGGAGCGCAAATCGGCTCTTGCTCTATTCGATCCTCCGGAGCCGCTCGACTGGGCCTCGCTTGGTCGGTCGGTGGCGGCAGAAGCATGAATCTGAGTGGCTACCGGCTGATGTGGATATTCGTCATGTTCGACCTGCCCGTCGACACGAAGGAACGTGCGCGCGAGGCGACCAAATTCCGGGAATTTCTGCTCGATGAAGGCTTTGAGATGAGCCAGTTCTCGATCTATGCTCGCTTCTGCAACGGCAAGGAGCAGTATGAGACCTATCTCCGGCGGATCGAGGCGCATTTGCCCGAGCGCGGGGAAATCCACATTCTCAATTTCACGGACAAGCAATATGAGAACATCATCCGCTTCTCTAGCCAGCGCCGACAACTGCAACGGAAAAATCCGGATCAGTTCGTCATGTTTTGAGGTTCCGGCTGAAATTGGCCAGAGCCGACGGGTGTCTTTCCAGTTTTACTTCAACCAGTTAGACACCCATCTGTCATAGCATTTCAGAAATCGCGGTCCAGCCGCAACGCCCGAAGGCGATCGTGATCGGCGCGGCAGTCATAGCATTTCAGAAATCGCGGTCCAGCCGCAACGCCCAAGAGGTCGTAGCGCTGCCCCTTCCAGTCATAGCATTTCAGAAATCGCGGTCCAGCCGCAACTGCGGCCCCTTAAGCCACTCATACCAGTAGGTCATAGCATTTCAGAAATCGCGGTCCAGCCGCAACAGGCGGCCATGCAGATGACGGTCGACCTGCTGTCATAGCATTTCAGAAATCGCGGTCCAGCCGCAACGCC
>JAIYAJ010000147.1 GCA_027489105.1 Zymomonas sp.
AAACAGACCGGGAAGCAGCGCCTTCATGCGCATGTGATGCGCCAAGCCTCAGCGACCGTCAAACGGGAGCCAAGTCGCTTAGTTTAGGCGTCTCACTCCTTGCACCATAGTCTCTTGGCCGTTCAAGGCTAGCCCGAGGTGAGGCACAGTATCCTCAGCATGGTCGCATATTGCGGATTAGACGCCGAGCCACATTAGCCCTTCGGGAAGCTCCTCTGCAGCAAAATCTACCTGAAGCACACGGCGGTGCGCAGGAACCGCAGCAGCATCCGATGCGTGCAGAATGGGTGTGCGATACAGCCAGATGTCCCCTGCTTCCGCAAGACAGGTATAAGAGCCGCACTTCTTAACTGCAGCCTCAATGGCATCGATCGGGATTCGCCCGAGCTTATGCGATCGAGGCGCGATCATAAGCGGCGCATTCGTGATCGGCACATCGTCCAGATGCACTCTTAACGTCACCATACGTGCAAGTAGATCGAACGGAGGTGCAACGTGATGAAGCCCCGCCTTCACCGTCCACGGACCATAGCCTGCTACTTCCACCCTATGCCTGACACAGATCGTGCGATCCTGGTGCCATGCGAGCGACCAGTTGGTATCCGCGGTCTTGTTGAAGAGGACTGCCCGCACCGCGCGAGCTTCGTGACCTAAAACAGACGCGGCATGCGAGCCGATAATGCCCTCGGTGGAAAGGAATTGCCGCAACGGCTCGATGCCATGAATGCGCGTTCCTGCCGCCTCTTGTGGGAGGCCGGCGAGCACCTCGCGAAAAGCGTTGAGACCATCAGCAACAGCGGCAGGCCGAAGTTCGGCTCCATGCTCGTCGAAGGTCAGAGGATCACTCGGTGACGCCATAGGGACAACCGTCCGCTATCGAGCAGCGCCACGCAAGGCGGGATGAAGCAAATTGTGGCCTATCCAGCCGGGCTTCTTGATTGCTCCCCTACCGCCCCATCCAGCGATCCAGCTCGACGTGAAAATGCCGCAGCCGGGCCTCCTGCTCGCTCCACAGCGGCCCCCGGAACCCACGTGAGCGGGCGCCTTTCTGGACGATCGGAAGCAGGTCGGAATCCTGGTCGAGCACCTCGCCCATGCCGGGCGGTTCGCCGAGGCCGGTGTGGACCACGTCGGGGCGGGTGGCGCCGGTCAGGTCGACGTCGGAGCCGAGGCCCATCCACAAGGGCGCGCCATAGCCGGGCACGTCGACATGGCGGTAGAGGATCACCGTTTCATAGGTGAAGCGCTCGGGGTCGTCGGCGTCGGGCTTGAAACGGTGGAGGAACACCGCCTCCGGATGGCAGCCGATCTGGGCGTTGGGAAAGATGCCGAAAATGGTGCTGTCGGTCAGCTGCGCGTCGCTGAAGCGGTCATAGTCGAGCCCCAGCCGCGTCGCCCGCTCGCGCTTGGCGGCGGAGATGGCGGAGCGGCTGTCGCGTGCCGAACCCGCGAAGCTGTCGGGCTCGATCCCCGCGTCGCTGAGCATGGCGGCGATGCCGGGGTTGATCCCTTCCTGATCCGGGAAATGTGAATTGGGCTGTCCGAACGGCACGAATTGCCGGCTCATTCCGCCCGGATAGAGGTCGATATGGGTGCGATCGTCGAGGATGCCCATCGTCTGCGGGTGGATCGCGTGGAGATGGTAGCTTTCGTAGAAGGCGTCGATCCCGCCCTTCCAGTTGGCCGCCCAGTCCGAGCGGCGATGCTGGACGACGTGCATCTCGTCGATGCGGTAGGTTTCCAGCATCGGCAGAATCGGGCCGAGATAGTCGGCGAGCGGCGGCGGCGCCTCGGCCATCGACACGAACACCAGCCCGGCCGCTTCGGCGACGTGGAGCGAGGAGAGATCGGTGCCGTGGCACAGGACTTCCGGGCGGAAGGTCTCGGGATCGGTCACCGCCAGGTTGCGGCCGTCGAGCCCGAACTTCCAGCTGTGGAATGGACAGGTGAAATCGTCCTGACAGCCGACATCGCCCTGGACGAGCTGGCTTCCGCGATGCGGGCAGACATTGTAATGCGCGGCCAGCCCCCCGTCGGGCTTTCGCACGACGATGAAGCTTTCCGGGCCGATGTCGTACTTCATCCAGTCGCCCGCTTCGCGGACGTCGCTGGACGGGCCGGCGAGCAGCCAGGCCTGGGTAAAGACCTTCTCCCACTCCTCCGCCGCGAAGGCGCGCGAGACATAGCGTTCGGGATCGGGCCGGGTCGCGCCATTGTCGACATGCGGGGCGGGGCGATCGAACGCATGGGTCGACCCGCGATGGACCGCCCACGCCCTGCTGTCATAGTTCATGCGGGTTCGCCCCGTCCCATGCGGCGATCGAGTTCGGCATGGAAATGGCGCAGGCGCCCCTCCTGCTCGCTCCACAGTGGCCCGCGGAAACCGCGCGAGCGGGCGCCCTTCTGCACGATCGGCAGCAGGTCCGAGTCCTGGTCGAGCACCTCGCCCAGCCCCGGCGGCTCGCCGAGCCCGGTGTGGACGATGTCGGGGCGGGTCACCCCGGTGGTGTCGATCTCCTCGCTCACGCCCATCCAGGCGGGCGGCGCATAGCCCGGCGCGTCGACATGCCGGTAGAGGATCATCGTGTCATAGGTGAACTGGTTGGGATCGGTCGCGTGGGGCAGGAAGCGGTGGACGAACACCGCCTCTGGGTGGCAGCCGATCTGCGCGTTGGGGAACAGGCTGTAGACGGTCGAGTCGCTCAGCTGGGAATCGCTGAAGCGATCATAGTCGAGCCCGAAATCGGCGGCGCGCTTGCGCTTGGCGGCCTGGACGGCGGCGCGCGTCTCCTTGGCCGTGCCCTTGTAATCGGCCGGGTCGATGCCGGCGTCGCGCAGCATCAGTGCGATGCCCGGATTGACGCTCTCCTGATCGGCGAAGCGCGGGCTAGGCTGGGCGAAGGGGACGAACTGCCGGCTGAGGCCGCCCGGATAGAGGTCGATCTGGGTGCGGTCGTCCATCAGGCACTGGGTCTGCGGATGGACCACATGGAGATGATAGATCTCGGCAAAGGCGTCGACGCCGCCCTTCCAGTTCGAGCCCCAGTCGGAACGGCGATGCTGGATCACATGCATCTTGTCGATCTCGTAGAGGTCGAGCTGCGGCAGGATCGGCGCCAGCCACTCCTTGAGCGGCTGGATGTCGGGATCCATCGCAATGAAGACGAGGCCGATCGCCACCTCGCAGCGGACCGACGACAGATTATGGTCGTGGCACAGCACTTCCGGCCGGAAGGTCTCGGGATCGGTCACCGCGATGTTGGTGCCGTCGAGGTCGAACTGCCAGCTGTGAAACGGACAGGTGAAGCGCGAGAGGCTACCGAGATCGTCGAGCACCAGCTGGCTGCCGCGATGGGGGCAGACATTATAGTGGGCATGGACCTGATCATTCTCGCCGCGCACGACGATGAAGCTCTCGCGGCCGATGTCGAAGCGGGCGAAGTCGCCTTCCTCGGGAATGTCGGACAGCGGACAGGCGATCAGCCAGCTCTTCGCAAAGACCTTTTCCCACTCTTCATCGGCAAAGGCCGCATCATGATAGCGGGCCGGCGACGGGCGCCCGGTGCCATTGTCGATATAGCGATGTTCGTAGAAGGGGTGCGGCGCGCCCACATGGATGTTCCACAAGCGGAAGTCGTAGTTCATCGCCCTCTCTCCTTGGCGCCGGGCAAACCGGATTCGACAGTCATAAAAAAACATGCATGATTGTTTTGCAAGGGCAAAGCGACTGCCCGTTAGGGAGAGATGCGATGAGTCGACTGTTCGGGCCGGTCTTTCAGATCGCCTATGTGGTGGAGGATGTGGACGCGGCCATCGCGCACTGGACCGGCACGATGGGTGTCGGGCCGTTCGTCCGCTTCCCGGTCCCGCTTGCGGCGGAATGGCTGGAGGTTCGCGGCAAGCGCGTTCCCGCCGACGAGGACATCTTCGCCGCCGTCGCGATCGCCTATAGCGGCGACAGCATGATCGAGCTGATCCAGCCGGGCAGCGCCCCCTCCCCCTATCGCGAGTTTCTCGCGGCGGGGCGTGCGGGCGTCCATCATCTCGGCACCTTCGCCGACGATTATGACGCGCAGCTCGGTGCGGCGCGCGCGGCGGGGATTACCGTCGCGATGGAAGGCGTGCTGCCGATCTCGCGCTTCGCCTATCTCGACACCGATCAACTCTGGCCGGGCACGATGGTCGAAATCATCGAGGCCAAACCGGAGATGCATGACTATTTCGCCGCCATCCGGGCCGCATCGCGCGACTGGGACGGCAAGACGCCGGTGGTGGAGTTGTGATCGCCGCCCGAGAGCAGAAGATCGCTTGAAATCAGGACGACCAGGAGAAGGAGAGAGACAGATGCCCAACATCCACATTCCCGATCATGCGATGGCCGATCCGCTCGGCTATGCCCTGACGCGCCACTCGCCGGTGATCGGCCGCGCAGCAGGCGAGTTCGTGAAATCGGTTTATCAGTCGGTGCGCCTGCCGCTGCGGTTGGCCGAGGCCGCCCGCTACCGGATCGCGCAGATCAACGGCTGCCTCGTCTGCAAGGGCTTTCGCGCAGCCGATCACCTCGACGGCTATCTCGATGCGGTGGGCGGTGATCGCGCAACGTCGCTGGTCGCGCGCGGCGGCGAGCGGCCGGACGAGGCCTTCTATGCGGCGATCGACGAATGGCGGACGAGCCCGCTGCTGAACGATCGCGAGCGGCTGGCGGTCGACCTGGCCGAGCGCATGGCCTTTTCGCCCAACGAGCTCGGCTATGACGAAGAGTTCTGGGCGAAGATGCGCGCTGCGTTCGACGATGCCGAGATCGCCGACCTGACGCTGGCGATTGGCATGTGGATGGCAATGGGCCGCTTCACCCATGCCCTCGGCCTCGACACGGTGTGCCTGCCGACGTCGGCCGCCGCCTGATCACCACAAACAAAAAGCGCCCGCGCGATGGACCGACCATCGCGCGGGCGCCCTTTTTCAAGGATCAGTTGCCGAGCTTGAAGCCCAGTTCGAGACCATAATAGCGCGGCGCGCCATATTGACCGTTCGACCACAGGCCACCCACCACCTGAGCGGCAGTGATGTAGCGCTTGTCGGACAGGTTGCGACCGATCAGACGCAGATAATATTTGTTGTCGGCTTCGGCCAGGGTCACCGAGGCGTTCAGCAGGGTCCGGGCGTTGAGGAAGGTGTTTTCCGCCGGGCTGGTGATCGACTGGGTGAACAGGTTGCGGCTGACATAGTTGGCGCTGCCGTTGAACTGCAGCTTATAGTCACCGACCGGGACCTCATAGGTCGCGTCGAGCGTCCATTGCCACTTGGGCAGACGGTCGAGCGGCGCCGTAGCCAGATCGTAGCCGGCGGGGATCGGCGTGGTGTAACTGTCGTACTTGCCGTCCTGATAGCCGAGCAGGCCGCGCAGCGTCAGGCCCTTGGTCGGGATGAGCGTGGTTTCCAGCTCGAGGCCCTTCACCGTCGCCTTGGCGGCGTTGAAGAAGCGGGTGACCTGGAACTGCTGGGTGCCCACGACGAGCGGCACGACGATCTGCTTCTGCAGATCATTATACTCGACGTAGAAGCCGGTCAGGTTGAAACGCAGCTTGCGATCGAACAGTTCGGTCTTGACGCCCGCTTCATAGCTGTCGGCACGCTCCGGCCTGGTCGCCGAGGCGGCGGCGGCGAAAGCGGCGTTATTGTCGGTGCCATCTGCGTTCACGAACGGATGGAAGCTGCCGATCTGGTCGTTGAAGCCGCCCGCCTTGAAGCCACGCGAATAGGTCGCATAGGCGAAGATATCGCGGGTGGCCTGCCAGCCGAGGCTGAT
>JAIYAJ010000566.1 GCA_027489105.1 Zymomonas sp.
CGTCGCCTTGCGCCGTCAGGTAGAAGGCCTCGACATTGCTGATGGCGTCGCCCGCCGCCTCGCCGGTGTTGGTGGCGGGGTTGGTGAAGTCGAGCCTGACCCCACTCGTGGCGTTGGAGTAGCTGACATAATCGAAGCCCGTGCCGCCATTGATGGTGTCGCCGCCCACGCCGCCATCGAAGAAGTCCGAGCCCGTGCCGCCGGTGATGATGTCACCGCCGCCGAAGCCGTAGACGTAGCCGCCATTGTTGTCGTTGGTGAAGCTGTCGCCGAAGCCCGTCAGGTAGTAGGCTTCGACATTGGTGATCGTGTCGCCCTTGGCGGCGAAATCGTTCGCCGATGGGTTCAGCAAATTGATCAGCGCCCCTGAGCCAAGGCCGAACCACGACACCGCGTCGAAGCCCACGCCGCCATCGTAGAGGCCGCCGCCCCCGCCGCCGGCGATGAAGTCATTGCCGCCTCCTCCATTGATCTCGTCGCGGATGGAGTCGCCAGCCAGCACCTCGTCCGCCGCCGTCCCCGTCGTGACGCGGGTCAGTTGCGCGATAAACGAGCGGATGGAGTTGTCACCGCCTGCGTCCTGAAACGTGCTCGAACGCACACTGGCGACCAGTCCACCCGCCAGCGCGGCGATCTCCATCTCGATGCCGTAGAGGCCGATGTTATAGTTCGACCCGACCGCCGTGCCGCCGGCGTCAAAGGCTTGTTGATACACCAGCTCTCCCGACTTCCATCCGATGACGAAGAATCCGTTCGACATCACCGTGAGGCTGGGCTTGTTCTGATCCAGTGCGGTGTCGGTATTGACCCGGAAAAGGTCGGTCCGCGGCGTCCCGTCGGCGTTGTAGACGCGGGCGCTGATCTCTGTGCCGGAGATGCCCCATCCATTATCGGTAAACGTCACTACGAAGCCGCCATCGTCGAGGCCGGCAACCTGCGCGTCCTCGTTGACAGCGCCCAGGCTCGAGACGGTCACGATACTGCCGAGCGCCGAGCCGGCGGCGCTGTAGCGTTGAAACACCATGGAATCGTCGCCCCCGCTCGTGGGTCTCTGATCCCACGCGACGACAAAGCCGCCGCCTGCCAGCCCGGCTATCGAGGGCGCCGCGGAGTCGACCGTCGAGCTGAACTCGACCAAGATTTGGCCACCAACCTCGCCGCCAGCGGCGTCGAAGCGTTGAGCGCGAATATCTGACCCAAAAGTGCCGAAATCGCGCTCCCAGACGACGACAAAGCCGCCGCCTGCGAGGGAGACGATATCTGAGCGCGTATCGAGGTTGCCGCCTTGGGTGACGGCAAAATCGGATCCCAGAGCCACGCCCAGCGCATCAAAAAGGCGCACGCGAATGTCGCCGCCGGGATCGACACTCTTGTCCGTGAAGCTCACTGCGTAATAGCCATTGGAAAGGTTGGCGGCGCTGGAATCCGTCTGGTCCGATGCCGTGGTCGAGTTGACCAGGAATTCGGAGGCCAGCGGCGTCCCATTAGAAGCAATCAGGCGGCCCTGAACGGACAGGGTTGTGCCAGGATTGTCCCACAGGCTGAAATAGCGCGTGCCGGCAGCGTTCGCGGCAATGGCGGGGCTGGACTGGTTGCCGGTCGTGAACAGGTCGTTCACGAACAACCCAGGGCCCGTGTTGCTCCAGCTGTATGTGATCGTCGCCATTGTGATCGGCCTCCCGCGGTTGAGCGGCTCTGGCACGACCGCGCTTCCCGCGGCCCGTCAAACGGAACGGATCGAGCTTATGGCAACCTCCAAGGCTTGACAACGACGCCATCGGATGGCCAGCCGCAGCCGGGCTGCTGGCTCATCCGGCATTCGCGCGCCGCGCCCGATCCCACTTCATGCTGCAATGAAGTCGCCCGCTTCCGGCGCCAGTCCTTTGGCGGAGCCCGGCCTTGGCTCGCCGGGCCTCCCGCCCCCCCCCGAAACGCGGAAGGCCGGCCCTCGCAGGCCGGCCTTCCGGGTCTTTCGACATATTGTGGTGCCCAGGAAAGGATTGGACTTTATGCGCCTTTATTCATTGATATTATTCATATTTTTTTGAGACGCAAGAAACTTTGTTACACAGTTTTGTAACACAGTCTGAGGACATTCGGCAAACTCGGTAAGGCTCGGCGCTCACCTCCAATGACCAAGCCTGCTGACCCGATATGAGTCCCACTTTTGGAACCACTTCACCATTCGAGTGGGATTTCCAAACATTTCTCTTGGGGGGTCAGTCTTCGAGCAGTCGCAGGTCTTGCTCTAGTTGTTCCCGAAGCCCAATTGCCTTTATGCTATCACCTGCGGTAGCCATCATTTGCACTAGTTGTCCGGTCTTGGGGCGATACACTACACGCGTTGAAGCAGCCACCGGCCTTCCGTCCGCAACGCCACGTGCACTAGCAACTACACTGCGAAAGCCACGAAACACATTTACGACTTCAGCTGCAGAGGGGGTCGCACCTATAGCCTTGAATCCGCTGGCTATCATGTTTCGCATTGTTTGATCCGCTTGCGCGTTTATCAGGTTCGCTCTGCCGGTGACGATACCAATGCTGACAGCCTCAAGATCACTGAAAGATCGGCTCAATTGCGTGATGCTGATCTTTTGGCCGTTGGCCGTCAGGTTCTCAGAGCTTGTGGCGAACGGCTCATCCGTTATATGTGCGATCCTTAGATCATCATAACGTATCTCGCGCCTTTGGCCTACGACTTGCCAGTTTGGCAGCATAAGCCGGGCCATTCGCGCCATACTGCCGTCAAGCCCGCCAAGAACTCTCTGGGCCATTTCTTCCGTGATATAGACTGCATTTGTCCCTACATTCAGCGGGGCACCGGAAGCAGCAGCGGCAATTAGTCGATCACCATTCGTTACGGCCTCCGCTTGTGCGGTAGCGTTGTATGGCAGCCCGAAACCGGGAGGTTCGAGGGCTTTTCGCTTCGCATCAACGTAGCCATCACTATAGATAACCCGCCTGCTACGAGCCGACCGCAAGGCAGAAGCCCAGCTTTCGCGTTGGAAACGAAGCGCGACTCCGAACACAGCATTCAAGATATTGCTAAACAATGCGGCGTCGCGTTCACTGAGCTGGCCATGCTGTCGAACTAAGGGTGCCCAGAATTCCTGATGCAACTCGCGAGACAGAAAGCCACCATCTGGGTTTGCCACTTGTCTCCATATCTCAAGTTGTCGAGATGATAGATCCGGTGTGACGGGGGTGACCGTGATTGGTGCTTGTGCTCGCGATCCTGATGAAGCGAACAGTAGGCACAAAAACAATATCAGCAGGAAGCGCAGCAAAAGACACCCCTAACGCCGTCTTGGCTATCGTCGAAATCATACGGCCTTTCATCTGCCGTTCAAGTATGTCCCACAGGACATTTTCCGTTAAACAGGAAAGCCTGTCATTGACCGCGTCGCATGATCAAATCGTGAGATGCGGCAGATGCTAAATTTCGTCTGAACGTTAACGAGACAGACAAGACGATTACATTTTGGTCCGTAGTCATGCCCGCATCGGCAGCACGGATCAGCATTTTACTACCACATCGACAAACTTAATGTATTGATAACGAGTTAACTGCTTGAATAAGGCGATACGGTAAGGGCATTGCTGCATGCAACCTGGCACTGTCTTATGCCAAACTCTTACCTCAATTGGCACTCCGGATGTTCGCTCAGGGTCTGATTGGCCTAGCCATTTCCCGCCTCGCGAACCTTAACTCTCCGAGACAACTTGAAGCACCGCGAAGCAGCCTTGTAAGATGGAAGACTTAAGGCTCACTCTATGGGCATTAGCAGAGCCATAAGCCGACAAGCTATTGATCTAGCTCACCAAAGTCGATTGAGACTGCCGCGCGTGACATTCCGGTCATCAGCTCCATGTTGGCTTGAAGCACAATCTTCGCGGTCTCTGCCTTCG
Organism: Zymomonas sp.; assembly: GCA_027489105.1. The sequence goes on from JAIYAJ010000566.1 coordinate 3,910, forward strand.
AGCGAGGCGTGAGCACGCTGTCATGGATCGGCAGCACGGGGATGCCTCTGGCGTACAACTCCAGGCAGGCCGCAATGATGGCTTCGCTTTCCATCAGCATGAAGCGGAAGCCGAGGCCTGTGTGGTAGAGATGAGCGATCGGGGCATGGCGCGTTTCGACGGCGCTGCAAGCCTGCCTCAAGCTCATGCCTTCGGGCATCTCCGCCTTGACCCTATCCGGCCATCCTCTGAGCGGCTTGGTCTTGAACAGCATGGCGTTGATGAGCCGCTTGAAGCCGGCGCGGTGGGAGCCGTCTCCGAGGATATCGTAGAGGTCCGCGCCATCCGGCTTGCGGTGGGCCTTGTGGTAGGCGAGCCTGAGATAGAGTTGGCCGAAGTCCACATTGGCGACAAGCTCCCCGTCCAGGCTCAAATGCCCGAAGCGCAACTCGCGCGGCATAGTCTCCCAAAAGCCGCCATAGAGCCGGCCGCCTTCAAGCCATGAGCCGTTGTTGAAGATGCGCCGCATGGCCCGCTTGGTTGGGTCGATGGGATGGCCGTCGCGGTCGTACAGGATCGCGCCGGAAGCTGGCATGTCGAGCTTGATGGGCGCGGCCTTGAGGTAGGCGTTGAGCTTCAGGATCGCGTTGCGCATGACGCGGGTCCGTGCGGTGTCCTTGTAGGCAAGCGCGTCCGTATCGCCCTCTTTGTCCTTTGCGCTCTTGAGGATCAGCACTTCAGGCGGGTCCATCCGTTCGAAGCTGTCCCAGTCCAATTCGATGGCATCGAGGCGTCGCACGAAGTCGGGCGTGAAGCGGATAAGCGAGGCTTGTCGGCGCGTTCCCACCTTGAAGCCGCGCTGAAGGTCTTCGATCAAGCCGACCTCAGGCCTGGCCATGAGGTCCAGCGCATCAAGGAAGCCTTGCCCGTAGCAGGCCGGACGGTAGCGGCTCTGGCCTTGCATCAGGTTGCGGTCACGCGGAACGGCGAGCGGCTTGCCAGGCGCGGCATGGAACATCCAGGCGAGGTTCGTCAGGATCACGGTTGCCGCTAGCCGGAAGTTCTTCAGGTCTTCGGGTCGCCGTTGTCGATGCCTCAGCTTGAGGTCCGCTTCGAGCTGCTCAAGATCTTTGACCATATGGCCAATCAGCGCCTTCAGGGGCTCCGAGCGCGGCCTTAAATCTGGCTGCAAGAGAAGATGCTCTTGCGCCTCCTTGCGGCTCCTGAGGCTCCCTAGAGTCGGGAAAGGGCCAAGCTGCGCTGATGTAGCCAGCCCTTCCGTATCTGTCGCTCGTGAGGCCTTCGCCGTCATCGCGAGGCCGCTTCTCTTTGGAGCCGCCACAGCGGTTTCCATCCGGGCAGGTGCGAGGGATGAAGACCGTGACGCTCGCGCTTCAAGGTGATGATCGGCCAAAGCGCCACCTCCGCCACAGCGCGGCCATGCTCTGCCACCGCTTCGCCGATCAACCTGAGCGTGATCCCTGAGGAACGGGGATAGGCGTCCAGCCGGATCGTGGTCATGCCGCCGGGCGCTTCATACTCCCAGCGCTTGTGCGTACCTGAGGCCAGCCGATGCAGCGCCTTCGCGGTCTGCACGTTGCGGAACTCCTCGGTGCGGTGGCTGCCCCGGTCGTCTTCAATGAGGGCCATTATGCCGAGATAGGTGGCGAGCACTCTTTCAGCTGTGACGCCTTTGTCTCGAAGCCGAGCGAAAGCTACGCGGGCCTTGTAGGCAGCGGGTTTGCGCCTGATGTTCTGCGCTGGGTCAACCTTGCCCGCTCCTGCCAAGAGCGCGTCCAGCCACGCTAGCGCTGCCACCACGTGAGGCAAATGGCCGTCGGCTTTGAGCCAGCGCTGAGCCGCCTCAAGGTAAGGGCGCAACTCGGTCGCCCGATAGCTTGGCCTCCAGTGCGAGCCGTGCCGAGACCGAAACTGGACGTGGTAGCGGCAATGGAAGGCCGCATGGCCGTGGCCCGCTGTTGCCATCGTTGGGCGCTGGCATCCGGGGATGGCGCAGCGGGTTGGCCCCAGGGTTTCCCCTGAGGCCTTGTTGCTGAAAAAGCGCATGTATGGTCTTGCCTACGCCTACGCGGCCTTCCTCCGTGTCCGGTTGGCCCAGTTCCGAAGGTGCGCGATTACAACCCCATCGTCGGAGGCGTCGCTTTCCACGAACGTCGCTATGATGACGATCCCCTTCGCGCTCAGTAGGTCTGAAAGATATTCGAGCGCGTCGCTATTCTTCGCCTGTTCGCCGTCCAACTTGTCCCATCCGTTTGCTTTCCAGACCGAAAGATCATGATTGACAAGATTGACCACATACTTGTTGCGGGTTCTGACTTCGAGTTCTGAGTGTGGCGGGAGTGCTTCGATTGAGCCAATCAACGCACCGAGATGGCCACGAACTGACGTGCTGAAGCCTGTGCTAGGCAACGCGTCTTCGTAGAAATCCGCCGGATCATTGACGCGCTCCAACCGAAAGGCTGCCGCCGATCCTTCTCGATGAGCGCCGCTTCCTGCGATCCATCCAATGAACTTTCCCGGTTTGTCGAAGCGAGCCGGCTGAGGTGGGTATCTCCAAGTCTTGTTCAACTGTAATCCTATTTTGAATCATGACCGGTTTGGTCACGATCAAAGGCTGCAACATTTTTCAGTAAATTTCAATATAAATATCAAAAATCGATTATCCTGTCTTGAAAAATGAATGCTAGATGTGTCGGTATTGCCGTATGTGGTTGCCTATAAAGCTATCCATGAAGCTATCCATGAAGCTATACATGAAGATTGCTATGAAGACATCCATGAAGCCGTCCATGAAGCTACCTAAGAGGCGAATGTGAAGCCTATGCGTAGGGGGCAATGGATAGGCTAGCCTCATTCCTAGCGGGGCCTGCCGCGTCTCATTGGGCGTGTTGAAGCGAGTGGAGGAGCCTGAACAAGTTGGCCAAGCCTTGGGTGATACACTGAGGCATTAGCTCAAAGCCCTATGCCTCCAAGGCCCGGTACACACTGCCCCTGCCAATGCCTAGCCTCTTGGCCACCTCGGAGACTGTAAGGCCGTCCGCATGAAGCTTGCGGGCCTCTTCAGCCTTGAGGCGTGCGGTCGGCTTCCTGCCCATGTACTTGCCATCTGCCTTAGCCTTGGCGATGCCCTCCCGTTGGCGCTCAAGCATCATCTCGCGTTCGAACTGGGCGAAGCCTGCGAAGATGGTGAGGATGAGCTTGCCCGTGGCACTCTTGGTGTCCACTGTCTCGCCACCAAGGTTGAGCACGCGAAGGCCAACGCCCCCATCGTCCACGGCTTCGAGACGCTTCACGATATCCCATAGGCCGACCGTGGAGCGGGCCAAACGGTCTACCTTGGTGACCACGAGGGTATCTCCACCTCTCAGGTACTCAAGTGCCCGCTCCAGCTGGGGGCGTTCAGTGATGGATGACACCTGCTCTTGAAAGACCTTTGTGCATCCGACTTCATGCAGGGCCTTGAGCTGGGCTTCGAGCCCTGCCTCTTGGTCTGTGGTCGAGGTGCGGGCATAGCCGACAAGTTTGCGATGGGCGGAAAGGGACATGACGCGGGCTCCTTGTGTCCAGAAAGCCTAGACACATGAGTCGTATCCGTCCAAATGTCAATCAGGGGTCTATTGGACGCAGAGGGCCAAGGTAGCGGACGTGTCCACAGGGGCGGGGTCTATTGGACAAGCCGAGGCGAGAGTGCTGGGCGCTTTGCGCAAATCTGAACGACCGAGACCCCACCGGGGGAAACCTGCATCCGCCGGTACGTGTAGGCCTCTCAGATCTGGGACCCCATGGGATGCGTTGAGGTTTGTTTCTCCCCGGAGCCATAGCCGTTCTAGCGGGATTGGCGGGCCTCCAGCTCCTTCAATATCGCGATGTTCTGGTCTTCGTGGAAACTGCTGCGCTCCATATGTCCGCCCTAAGCTGTGGCGGAATCTATCGAAATCGGGAGGAGATCGAGGATCTCAGTTCACGGTTTACGAAACCTTTTCAGGGTTACTGTGCGTGCACGAAGCATCATCAAAGGCGTTCTAGTTTTCGACTTTCCGACCTTGATTTGGGGAATAATCGAGGTGAATCTAAAGACGATTTATTCAACCGAGCCGAGGTTCTATGTCGAGACGCTATCTGGGGATATCAGCAAGCAGTGAAGTGGTGACGGTGGTAGAGGCCGAAATACCGAATGACACCTCCGCTCCTATCGTAATTCTCGGCGATAGCACCTGGAGGCTCCAGAAAGGCGATAGGGCTGCTGCCTACGCCGTGCTTCACCAGCAATGCGTGGACCATATTCGGGAGAACAAGATTGAAGGTGTCGTCATAAAGGCTAGCGCCGTTCCACAAGGGGCAGCCAGGCTCAACTTGCTCGTCAGCGCCGAGGTTCGTGGGGTAGTGATGGCGGCGGCCGCCTCGGTCTGTTGCAACACGACGGCCGTGACGGCTGGCTCGATCAGCAGAAACTATGGTGACCGCAAGATTGCAGAGTACATAGCCGATGACGAATTCTGGGCGTCGGTGACGACCGGCGGGACGCTACGAAAAACCAGCCGCGAGGCGACGATGCTGCTTGTGGCGCACAGGAATAACTGATGTCGGGCGTGTTTCACTCCAAGCTCGTAGTTGGCACCAAGCTCGGTAACGGCCATTTTGGCGAGGTTTACGAGGCCGACGATCCCGTTCACGGCAAGATTGCCGTCAAGATCATTACCCGGGACAAGGCCATGCATCCGTCCGAAGTCAATGACGATGCTAAATGGGAGGTGCGCAAAGCATCCATACACAAAGAAGCACAGTTTTTGTCACGCGCTACACACCGGAACGTTGTTCCGGTGCATTCGATAAACGAAACACCGGATGGAAATTCGGTTCAGATCTGCATGGCGTACTGTCCGGGCGGCTCGTACCAGTCGGTTTTCGACAAAGCGCCCATGGCCCTGTTGGCCGCCCGAAAGCTCGGCACTGAAGTGCTGCTTGGTCTGGGTGCGCTCCACACCCGAGGGATGCTCCATAGAGACATCAAGCCAGGAAACATCCTTTGTGATGCAGCGGGCGTTGCACAGATCAGCGACTTCGGCCTGGTCACCGATGACCTGATCCTCGGCTATGGATCTCAGGCCGGATACTCCGATCACATTGCCTTCGAAGTTTGGCAGGGCGGCGCCACAAGCATCAAGTCTGACATCTGGGCGTTCGGCATGACAATGTTCCGAATGCTGCATGGCAAGACCTGGTACGAGGAGGCGCCATCGCCGCAGCGCATCGTCCAATTGGGGAACTTCGCAGACACGCTGAAGTGGCTTCCCCACATTCCTCCCAACTGGCGCCGGTCGATCCGCGCCATGCTGCGCGACGATCCCGCCAAACGCTTCCAGAACAGTGCACAAGCCATGAATGCCATGTCGGCACTTGCGACTTCGCCAGAATGGACGGTCAACGTGGCACCGGAACTCGTTCGCTGGGAGCTGCTGTCGAGAACCCGCAAGAATGTGGTCGAATGGCATCGTGAGTCAGCGCGGAAACATCGCTGGAGTGCCTGGAGTGAGCCGTTAGGCATCAGCGGACGGAAGATGACGCTGGGCGGTTCGAATGGCACAATCGGTCGTAGTCAGGCCGTTGCTGAACTCGAGGGATACTTTCGAAGCTAACTCACGCGAAGCCTGCGGGGCAGATGATGGCCACTGGCGAGGTCGGAAACCGTAAAAGGCCGCAGGTCTAGCTTGGCCGCGGCCGTTGCCCGTCTCGTCTCAACGCAACGGTTGCAGTAGTCGCTCGTAGCCATCACGCCGGGCGCCGGGCGCCAGTACCGCCCGCAATGGCGGCAGGTGGGTAAGCTTACCATCAGGTTTGGAGGCATTTGCGTGGTTCCCGAAGCGAACAAATCATGAACTTTTACTCGGCGAATGTCAAGATGCGTCGCTTGCTCGTTTGAAATCGTGATCGAACTCAACGGGGGGCCGCGATGAAGCGGTCATAGCAATCCTCGACTTCAGGCTCATCGTGATCCATCATTGGGGCTTGTGGCTCAAGGTGGAGAAGCGTGAACTCGAGCTCGTAGCGGGTCGAACGGACGCACATCTCAAGCGCAGGCTCTGGAAACCAGACGCCCTGGTCGCGCCACACACCCTGCCTGGCCTCGTCCGTAAAATCGCCTGTCACCGCCGTGGCTGTTTCGGGCAGTTCGAATACTTCCTTCTTGGTTCGGATGAAGCGTCCGGATTTGAATGCACTCTTGCTTGATTTTGCCCAGTGGGCAAACCCTTGGTTGGACACAACAAGGACAGAGCGTCGCTCGGTGTATTCGAGCCAGCGCAAGATGGCAGCAGTCAATGACACTCCATATCGGTTTGCCATCACGCCGAGTACTTCGAATGACGGCACGTCGCTCGGCCCGAGCTGACGCCTGAAGTCATGCAGCGGCATAAGGATTGACGCCGCGAACTCATCAGCCTCCTTTTCAATGCCTTCGCCCGCCCGATACAGAATTTCCTTGTCACCGCATCGAATGCCATCGGGCCCGAGCAGGTGTCGATGCAGGACATAGTGCCCGAACTCGTGGCCGATGGTGAAGTTTCGCCGCCCATCAGACTGGTTCTGATCGTAGGCAATCGCCCAACGACGCGGGACCGTCTCACTGGGTACCAGTATGCCGGCGCAACCGGAACCAAGATTTCTCGCCTCAACCATGGCGATAGCTTCTTCGCCGGGGTTTCGGACGGAGTAGCCGAGCGCCAGTTCCTTCATGTCCACCGGCGTGCGATCGAACCGATCTTCGCCGAATACCGCATCGAGCACCTTGGTGATGCGGTTTGCTTCGGCCAAGGGGCGCAGTGTCCTGTCAGTCATCGTCTTTGGACGGCATTGCGTTCAAAGTATCGGCGATCGCGCGTATCTGGCGCCGGGTTTCCTCGGACATCTTGCTGTACTTTCTGAAAAAGGCCTTGTCCTCGGCCACCGTCTCCTCCTCATTGCCGAGCAGATAGTCCGTTGTGACCCGCAGAGCCTTGGCGATTTCAGCCATTTTTTCGGCAGACGGTCGCGGCGGGTTCTTGTTCTCCAGCTCCCAGATATAACTCTTGGAGGAATTGGAAAGTTTGGCGAGCTGGTCGAGCGTCAGCTTTGCTTCGGTGCGGAGCGCTTTGATGCGCGTCCCGAAAGTCTGTTCCATGGTGGCATGAACCTTCTTCAAAAGTTCGGAGTGGCCGCACATTGCATACCTTGACTCCCGCATGCAACCGTCCTATCTAAGTTCGGAGTAGCGAACTTCAATCTAATTTTACCGAACACGATCCTCAGGTCAAAGCGCTGCTTCCCGAGTTCGGAGTACGCGTATCGAATTCGCCAACAACAGAACTTCGGTTCGAAACCACGATTACTCTACCCTGAAAGGAAACGAGCACATGACTATCGAAGAAAACAGCGCCGCGCTGGCTCGCGGCACTCCATCGGTTATCATTCGCGTTGCCGGCACCAACCTGGTTTCCCGCGAGGTTGAACTCGACACCTACACGCCGACCGGCGGCAAGATCGGGAATGCCGCCGGCTTTAGTGGTGACCAGCACCCCTACGTGCTCCAGTGGCGCGAAGACGGCGATCTGGAAGAAATCCGCACTCACGAAGAGGCTGACCTACGCAAGGGCATGCGCTTCATCGTGGCAGAGTCCAGCAGCAGCAATCGCATCACCATCGACGACGATCAGTACGATTGGCCCGCAGACGTGATCTCGGGCGCCGTCGTGCGCAAGCTTGGCAATGTGCCGGCCGACACGAACATCTTCCTCGAGCGCGAAGATGAGCCGGACCGCCAGGTTCTCGATGCTGATGTGATCCCGGTCAAGCGCGATGGCGTCGAGGAGTTCAAGAGCCGCAAGGCTGTGTGGGAACTCGTCGTGCAGAATGTCAAGATCAAGTCGAACACCCCCGAAATCCGTGCATCCGATGCAATGATCCAGGCCGGCTTCGATGATCCGAGCGCGTGGATCATCACTCTCAAGGTGGACGGTCAGCCCAAGCGCCAGATCAATGCCAACGACCTGGTCGACCTGCGCACGCCGGGCATCGAAAAGCTTCGCCTGACGCCCAAGCAGGTCGACAACGGTGAGGCGCGCCCAGCGCCTCACCGTATGTTCGATCTTCTTGATGTCGACCACGCCTACCTCGACAATCTGGGGCTTTTCTGGGAGACCGTAGTCGAAGGAGAGCAGCGCTGGCTAGTGATCTCCGATTACCCTGTTGCCCCCGGCTACCAGGTGAGCGCGGTTCAACTTGCCCTGCTGGTCCCATTGACCTATCCCCAGGCCCAGATCGATATGTTCCACGCCTTCCCGGCGCTGGTGAAAAACGACGGTGGCGCCATTCCTAATCTGATGGAACAGCCCATCGGTGGTGTCACGTTCCAGACCTGGTCGCGCCATCGCGGCCAGGGCTCGGTGTGGAACCCGCGCCTTGACAATGTTGTGACTCATCTTGCGCTGGTGGAATCGGCGATCGCCAAGGAGGTGGGCGAGTGACCGGGCATGATACTCTCGTCCTGACGGCTCGAGACCATCGTGCTCTCAAGGCGCATCTGATCTGTGGCGACGGCAAGGAGGCCGCCGCCATCCTGCTTTGCAAGGCTACCACGGGTGAGCGGCGCCGCCTCCTGGTCGCCGAATTCATCATCGTACCCCACGATGCCTGCCCGGTCCGCACGCCGGTCCGCATCGTTTGGCCCGGCGATTACATTGAAGCCGCCATTGACCGCGCCGAAGCTGACGACCTGCTCGTTATCCTGATCCACTCCCACCCGGGCGGCTGGCTCGAATTTTCGGAGGTCGACGATGCCAGCGATGGCGTCACCATGCCGGCCCTTCTTGCCGCATGCGGGAGTCAGCACGGCTCTGCCATCATGACGCACGATGGGGTAATCCGCGCCCGTCTCTACGATGGCGAGATGAAGATAAAGCCCGTCGATCTGGTCACGGTGGCAGGGGACGACATCCAGTATTGGTGGAACAGCTCTATCGCAGATGCTCAGCTCGTACCGTGGCCGCTGGCCTTCACCAGCGGAATGCGGGATCAATTCGAGTGCTTGAACATCGCCATTGTCGGCGTCTCCGGCACCGGGTCGCTAGCGGCTGAACAACTAGCGCGAATGGGTGCCAAAGTCACTCTGGTCGACTTTGACCGCATTGAGCACAAGAACCTGAACCGCATCGTCAACGCCACTATCGCCGATGCTGATGTCAACCGCCTGAAGGTGGACATGTTCACCGACGCGGTGGGTCGGTATCGCGGTCCGAATATTGCGACTGCCATTGCCGAGAACATCAACTCTCGCAAGGCAATTTTCGCGGTCAGCCAATGCGACGTGATCTTCAGTTGCGTCGACACCCACGAGGCAAGGCAGATTGTTGACCTGATCGCAGCTGCTTTTCTCATCCCCTTGTTCGACGTGGGCGTTGTCATTCCAACGCGGAAGGTAGGGAGCGACGGTGTAGCAATCGCCGACGTTTGTGGACGGGTCGACTACGTCCAGCCTGGCGGTTCTACTCTTGCAGACCGGCGCGTGTTCACCCCCGAGAGTCTTCGCGCGGAGTGGCTGCGTAAGGCGAATCCGGACGCATTCCGAGAAGAGCAGGAAGCCGGCTACATCAAGGGATTGGCCGAGCAGGCACCTTCCGTCATTTCCCTCAATATGCGCGCAAGCTCGGCCGTCGTGATGGAGTTCATCGCTCGTACCTTCCCGTTCAGGCACGGTGCCAATGAGCTTTATGCCCGGACCACGTTCAGCCTGGCGGCAGCCGAGGAGGACTACACCCCGGAGAGCGAATTCGATCGCAACCCCGACACGGAGCTTGCCCGAAGCGAAGAAGAGCCGTTGTTGGGCATTCCCGCTCTTGGCAAGTCAAAGGATGGCAAATGATGGGCCTACCCCGTTGGGTTCATCGTCTGTGGGATCGGTCCGCCCCCCCCCGCCGCCTGCATGTCGTGGGAGACAAATTGCCCTCCTCGATGCCGTCCAGGGATTTGGTGCTCACTATCGACGATGGCGAGCCCTGGAGTGTGGGCATGATGTGCCCGTGCCGTTGCGGTGCCGCTATCGAAATGCTCGTCGTCGATGGCGCGAAGCCGCGGTGGGACATCGCCGTCGATGCCAAGGGTCGGCCAACCTTGCGACCATCCATCTGGCGGAATACAGGATGCAGATCACATTTCTGGCTGCGTTCTGGCCGGATTGTTTGGTGCGGCGATTCCGAAACGGCCTAACTGATCCGCTCCCAACGAATTGGTCCACCTCCCGCCCACCGCAATTGCCCGGCAGCGGCTGTTCAATATGATAACCATTTGTTCTCAAAATCGCTTTTGTGCCGACAAAGCCGTGGGAGTGAGAAACCCAACAGAGCTGGCTCGGTTTGTTTGAACAGATAAGGTGCGAGTCTCAAGTGAATTCCGGGCAAGACAGTAAGGGCCCAGATTTTACTAGCCACCTTGAACGTCCGGCTTTGATCTCCATCCTCGGGCCCGTGAACGGCCGCAATGGTGGCGCACAGCGGACGCTGTTGACGGTGGACCTATGTTGTCACCGGGCCTGCCTCAGCCACCCTGCTTGGGGAACTTCGCCATCGCGTTAGCCATGGCCTTCAGCGTAACCTCCCCATAGCTCTCCGCCACCGTCCTCGCGCTCTGGCCTTGGATGGCATCGAGGATGCGGTGGTCTATGCCGGCCTCAATTCCGACCGTCTTGAAGCGATGCCTCCAGCCATGATTGGGGGCGACGTTTGGGTCCTTCACCACGTCTCTCGCGAATTGAGCCAGCCGGTTCTTCAAGGCTCGCCTCAAGCCAGTGATGTCGGCTCCTTTAGCGGACCTCAGAAAGAGGTAGCCGGCTTGCGCTCCAGTTACAAAGGCCGGAAAACCCAACTCAACGAGATGGCCATGAAGGACCACTTCACGCGCTTCATCGGTCTTCACCGTGCCAGCTTCGGGCGTGATCCTGAGAATCCATAAGTCACCCTCGCGACGTACATCCAGCTTCCGAAGCTGCACGATTTCTCCGACGCGTGCCCCGGTATAGGCCAGAACCCAAGGAATCCAGCGCTTGGCGGCAGCTGTTTGGGGCAGCTCAGCAGGCCCAGCCTTGTAGGTGTTTGCGGCCATTAGAAGGGCTTTGGCTTCGGCGTCGTTGAAGCCCTTCGGGCGAAGCTTCCGCGCCTTGCCAACCTTGATGGTCAGGCCCAAGGCTGGATTTGAAGCCAGCTTCCGGTTGCTGACGGCCCAGCCGAAGATGGTCTTGAGGCCGGCCAGATCGCTGTCCTTCACCGTCTTTGGCGACACGGTTTCCAAGCGATGATCCTTGAACCGCACGATGTCTTCCGGGGTTATCCGCGCCGCGTCGTCATGCTTCAGGAAGGCCCTCAGGTTCGCCACCGTGTTTCGATAGCTCTCGTGCGTGCTCCGCTTGCGGCCCGCCTTCTCCGCTTCCTTCCACCATGCTTCGAGAAGCCCTGTCAGCGAGACCTTTGCGGGGGCTGGCGCACGTGGCGCTGGCGCTGTCTGAAGCTGCGTGAAAGCCGGGAAGCGGCTGGCCTTCGGGTCGGGCGAAAAGTCTCCATGGGCGTTGCGCTTGCGAGCTTCCATCGCGTCCTGAAGCGCGAGCCTAAAGGCATCGTGGATCAAGGGGCGGGAGTCAGGGGTGACGCTTGCGATGCCTTCTTCGAGCAAGAGCCGATCCGCGATCTCGTCCAGCGCGGCTTTGAGGGCTGCCGCTTTCTTGACTTCGGGGCTGTCCTCATCGGGGTTTCCCTTCTCGTCTACCGGAAGGGATTCTAGACGCGTGTCGTCCAACAGCTTGAGCACCGCTTCGAAGCTCTGCCGCTCATCCTCAAGGTTGGGCATCACGCTGACAAAGCCCTTGGAGGTCCGCTCCACGACGATGGTCCGCTCGCGCCCTTCGCCATCCGCCCAAGCCCGGTAGAGCTTGCCGCCCAAGGCTGTGGCCTGCGCATAGGTCAGATTGATGGGAGCCGTCGCCCTCAGGGCCTTACAAATCTCTTCGAACCGGGCAGCGGCACGCGCCATCCGCGCCTTGGCCTCAGCGGGGTCATGTGTGCCAAGAGAGAACCGCACCATGTCGGCGCTGTCGGAGATTTGCACGAGCTTGGTGACGCCCGGAGCGATGGTGAAGGGGAAGGTTCGCCCTCGCGCCAACTGCAAAATTTCAGCCGGGATTCGCTTCACGAACTGGGGAATCGAGGAGCCCGAACGTTTCACGGGCCTGACCAACCGATAGAGCATTGTTGCGCAGCCTTGTTGCACAGTCGGCAAGGCGCAACCCACTCACATCGCGGAACCTTTTGAACTTCCGAAGAAAATTCAAAAGTTGGTGCCCAGGAAAGGACTCGAACCTTCACAGCTTGCACTACTGGTACCTGAAACCAGCGCGTCTACCAATTCCGCCACCTGGGCAACGGAGAGCGGTTTATTGGCCGCGGGCCGGCCTGTCAACGGACAAGGGGCGCGGGCACGGCGCGATCGTCCGTCAGCGTGGGCAGGTCGTGTCGTCCGGCATCCTCCCGCAGCGCCGTGTCGTCTTGCGACCCTTGGCCAGCTTCACAGCCGCCGCGGCTTGGACTAGGGAACGGGCAGGGTCCGCGCGGGCCAGCGGCAAGGCCGCCGCCGAGGCGGCAGGGATGACAGGCGATGACGGGTAAACTCGTGACGGTGTTCGGCGGCTCGGGCTTCGTGGGCCGCCATGTGGTCAGGTCGCTCGCCAAGCGCGGTTACCGCGTGCGCGCCGCCGTGCGCCGCCCCGATCTCGCGGGCCATCTCCAGCCGCTCGGGGTCGTGGGCCAGATCCACGCCATGCAGGCCAATCTGCGCTATCCCCAGTCGGTCATGCGCGCCGTCGAGGGCGCCGACGCCGTCGTTAACCTCGTGGGCATCCTGCAGCCGACCGGCCGGCAGACCTTCGATTCGGTCCAGGCCGAAGGCGCGCGCGCAGTGGCCGAGGCCGCCGCCGCAGCAGGCGTCCGCGCGCTCGTCCACATGTCCGCCATCGGGGCCGACGAAGGCTCCGCCTCCGACTACGCCCGCACCAAGGCCGCCGGCGAGCAGGCCGTGCTGCTGCATCA
>JAIYAJ010000590.1 GCA_027489105.1 Zymomonas sp.
ACCCCGCGACCGGCAAGCCCGATCCGGCGCGGATCGCCGCCTTCTTCGCAGCGCATCCCGAGAGTGCCCCCTTCCGCGCCTGGCAGGCGGCCTACAAGCCGAGCAGCAGCTGGGCGACCGAGCGCTACAACAGCATCAACGCCTTCTATCTGGTCGCTCCCGACGGCAGTCGCCGGGCGGTCCGGTGGCAGGCGGTGCCGAAGGCGGCGGCGCTCCCCATGGAGGAGAGCGACGATCCGCTCGCGATGCAGAAAGAGCTTGCCGCACGGCTGGCGCGGGGACCGGTCGAGTTCGACCTGGTCTTCACCTTCGCGGCTGCGGGCGACGATCCCGAAGACGCGACGAAGCCCTGGCCGGTGGGCCGGCAGCAACTGTCGGCCGGCGTGCTCAGCATCACCGCCATGCGTCCGCAGGCGGGCGGCGCGTGCAATGGGCTGACCTTCGACCCGCTCGTCCTGCCCGAGGGCATCGCGCCGAGCGACGATCCCATCCTGCGGGCCCGTTCCTCGGCCTATGCCGAATCCTATCGTCGCCGTGCCCGTGAGACTGCCTTGGGAGACGCCCGATGAGCCGCACGGGCTTTCCCGCGAGCGCGCGCCTGCTCCACTGGGCAATGGCGGCGCTGATCCTCTCGATGCTCTTTCTGGGCGTGTCGATGGTGACGAGCCTGTCGGGCTGGCACGATCCCGCCATCCTGCTGCACAAGTCCTTCGGTATCCTCGTGCTGCTGCTCGCGGCGCTGCGCCTGCTCAACCGGTTGCGCTTCACCGCGCCGCCGCTGCCTGCCGATCTGTCGCCGGCCCAGGCCTTCGCCGCCAAGGCGAGCCACTGGCTGCTTTATGCTGCGATGTTCGCGGTGCCGCTGTCGGGCTGGGCGATGCAGAGCGCGGCGGGCACGCCGGTGCGACCCTTCGGTCTGTTCACCTTGCCGCCGCTCGTCGCCCCCGACCTCGCCTGCTATGGCTGGCTGCGCGAGGCGCATTTCCTGATGAGCTGGGGCCTGTTCGCGCTGCTGCTGGTCCACATCGGCGCGGCGCTCCACCATGGCTGGGTGCGGCGCGACGATGTGCTCCGCTCGATGCTGCGCGGCGGCTGAGCCTGCCGATCAGGCGGTCGCTTCGCGGTCGGCCTGGTCGATCGCGAGCAGGGAGACGCCGCGCGTCTCACGCATCATCAGAGCCGATATCAGGCTGATCGCGCCCGCGCCGAGGATGTAGAAGGCGATCGGCTCCCACCGGTCATAGGCGCGCAGCAGCCAGGTCCCGATCAGCGGCGCCCAGGAGCCGGCGACGATCGCCGTTACCTGATAGCCGAGCGACACGCCGGAATAGCGCATCCGCGTCGGGAACATCTCGGCCATGATCGCGGGCTGGGCGGCATACATGAAGGCATGGACGACCATGCCGAGCAGGATCGCCGACAATATGATCCAGGCGCTGCCGGTGCCGAACAGCGGGAAGGCGACGAAGGGCCAGGCCATGGTGAGCGCGGCGCCGATCAGATAGACGGGCCGCCGCCCGATCCGGTCGGCCAGAGCCCCGACCGCCGGGATCACGAAGACATGGAGGAGATGCGCGCAGAACAGCAGCGTCAGGATCTCGGTCGTGTCGACGCCGATATGGGCGAGATAGGTGATCGAGAAGGTGACCACCATATAATAGAGGATATTCTCGCCGACGCGCAGGCCCATCGCGTTGAATACGCCGCGCGGATAGCGGCGGAACACCTCGGTCAGGCCATAGCCGGCCTCGGCCTTCTGCTCCGCTTCGGCCTTGGCCGCCTCGAAGATCGGGGAGTCGGTGACCTGGGTACGGATATAATAGCCGACCGCGACGATCACGACCGACAGCCAGAAACCGATCCGCCAGCCCCAGCTCAGGAACTGCGTTTCGTCGAGCGTTGCCGACAGCAGCAGCAGCACGACGGTGGCGAGGAGATTGCCCAGCGGCACGCCCGCCTGCGGAAAGCTACCCCAGAAGGCGCGGCTGCGGTTCGGGCTGTGCTCCGCCACCAGCAGCACCGCGCCACCCCATTCGCCGCCGAGCGCGAAGCCCTGGACGAAGCGCAGGAAGACCAGCAGCGCGGGCGCCCAATAGCCGATCGTGCCGAATGTCGGCAGGCAGCCCATCAGGAAGGTCGACAGGCCGATCAGGACCAGGCTGAACTGGAGCAGCGACTTGCGGCCGACTTTGTCGCCGATATGGCCGAACACGATCCCGCCGAGCGGCCGGGCGATGAACCCCACTGCATAGGTACCGAAGGCGGCGATGATGCCGTCGAGCTCATTGCCCGTCTGGGGGAAGAACAGCTTGCCGAAGACGAGAGTCGCGGCGGTGCCGTAGAGGAAGAACTCATACCATTCGACGACCGTCCCCGCCATCGACGCCCCCACGACCTTGCGGAGATAGGGAAGGTCTGCGGTCTGCTCGTGCTGCATGGCGGGACGACGCTCTCCAATGGCCGGTTGTGCCGCCCTCATAGCGCGATGCGGCGCCGGTGCCACGCCGCTCTTTGGAGAGGGGGGCTCACACCGTCCAGTCGGCGATGTCCTCGGCCTGGCCGATCAGCGCGAGCCCGTGCGCGATCGAGGTCAGTTCGCCGCCCGAGCCGAGCCGCTCCGCGCCGAAGCGGCGGGCGAACAGGGTCCGGATCGCCGGCAGCAGCGACGAACCGCCGGTCAGGAACACCCGGTCGACTTCGCCCGCCGCGATCCCGGCGCCGAGCAGGGCCTCATCGACCGCCGCGTCGATGCGCGCCAGATCGGCGGCGATCCAGCCCTCGAACTCGGCGCGGGTCACCTCGCGATCGAGGTCGAGCCCCCCGCCGGTGAAGCGGAAGCGGGCGACCTCCTGCTCCGACAGCTGGCGCTTGAGCGTGCCCACCGCGTCGTAGAGGGCATAGCCCAGTTCATGCTCGACGATCGCGATCATCCGGCCGATCGCCTCGGCATCGAGCGCGCTGCGCCGGAGCTTCTCCAGTTCCTCCAGCGTCCGGCGGTTGCGCATCAGCGCGAGCCGCGACCAGTCGGAGAAGTCGGCGAAATAGCCGCCCGGAATCTCCAGCACCTTGTCGAAGGAGCGATAGCTGCCCCCCTTGCCCAGCAATGGCAGCACGAGATTTTCGACGATGCGGCTGTCGAAGCGATCGCCGGCGATGCCGATGCCCGAGGAGCCGAGCGGAACGCAGCGCGGGCGTTCGTGCGGCGCGCCGACCCGCACCAGCGAGAAGTCGCTGGTGCCGCCGCCGAAGTCGGCCACCAGCAGCGTGGTCGGCTCGGTCAGGCGCGAGGCATAGCTGAACGCCGCGCCCAGCGGTTCATAGACATAATGAATCTCGGCCCCGAAGCCCGCGAACATCCTGTCATAGCGTTCGCGCGCCAGCGCCGCATCGGCGCGGGCGCCCGCATAGGTGACCGGACGGCCGATGACGATCCGGCGGCCGCGTGGGTCGAACGCCGGGCCGGCATGGCTGCGCAGCCGTTTAAGAAAGAGCTGGCCCAGTTCCTCGAAGCGCAGGCGCTTGCCGAAGATCGACGCCTGATCGAACAGCGGGCTGGCGGCAACCGACTTGAACGACTGGATGAAACGGCTGCCCTGCGGGAAATCGAGATATTCGGCGATCGCCCAAGGGCCGGCTTCATGAGCGACGCCGCCGCGCCCGCCGTCATCCTCCCAGAAACACAGCGCCGAGCGGAATACCGCGCCCGTCGCACGGTCGCCCGCGAAGGACAGCAGCTCGGCGGTGCCGTCGGTACGGGCCTGCGCGACGACGCTGTTGGTGGTGCCGAAATCCAGGCCAATGGCCTCGCCGGCGCTGGGAGCGGACATGCTGGGCTTCTCCATGGGGCCGGCGCCTATGGCAGTCGCGTCCCCTCCCCGCAAGCCCGTCAGCCTTCCGTCCGGCCTGCGCCTGCGTCGCCAGCAGCGCGCCATTCGGCGAGCTTGCCCGCGATGATCTGCCCATGGGGGCGCGCTTTCTGTGCATATTCCATCAGGCGGATCGCGTCGTCGCGCGACAGCGGTGCCGCGCGCTCATAGGTCATCGCTATGTCGCGCAGGATGACGCCATCCGCCGGCGTGAGGGCGGCGGGGAAGATGCGCCGGATCAGCGCGGCCTGTTCGGGCGACAGCGCCTCGCCCCGGTCGGGCGCGGGCGATCGGGGCGGCGCGTAGAGGTCGATCCGCTCGGCGTGCGGGAGGCAGGCATTGAGCCGGTCGACCGCTTGTTCGTTACGCGCGATCACCGCGTCGCGCAGCTCCGCGTCGAGTGCCGGCAACTGTCCGTCGATGTCGGGAAGTTCGTTGACGAGCGCATCGGCGATCAGGCGGCCATAATCGGCCCCGAAGATCTGGTTGACGAAGCGGACGAAGGCCAGTTCGGCCAGGGTCAGCGAGCGGTTGACCCGCCCGACCGTCGCGGCGTGCCCGCCCTCGACGATGGCGCGAACGCCGATATGGTCGAGAATGCGCGGGACGATCGCGTCGCGGATCACCGAATAGTTGAACAGGGTGAAGGCGATGCCCGCCCGCTCCATCGCGGCGACGAGATCGGCGGCGATGCGCGCGCTCGTCTCATGCTCGGCGAAGGCGGCGATGTCCTCGTGAAAGCCGCCACGCTTCACGGCCTGTTGATAGACCGACGGGAGCATCTCGATCGGGCTGCGCACGGCCATCAGGATTTCGAAATCATAGAGGTCGCGGTAGCGGCCCTCGGCCGCGAAGAACGCGTCCATCCGCCAGAACAGATGCTCGCTCGAAAAGACATAGGTCGCGAAGCCCGGGGCCGCAGCCACGATCGGGATCACCTGCCCCTCGAACCAGTTTTCGGGGTCGAGATTGCCCGACATGACATGGCCGGCGCGCGCCTGCTCGGCGCTTGGATGATCGGGGTAGAGAACGCCCACGCTCTTCAGCAGATCATGATTGCGGGCCAGCGCCGATTGCAGCGCGGAGGTGCCGGTCTTGCCCTGGCCGATGTGCAGGACGATCTTCGGGCGGGCTTCGGACGCGATCATGGCGGGACCCTAGAGCGTCGGCGTCGCGGGCGGAAGCGGGATGCTTGCGGTTGCCGTGCGGGCATGAAAAAGGCCGGCCCGCAGCTGCGGACCGGCCCCTTTCTTCAAGCGTTTCCGATCAGGCGGCGAGCTTGCGCAGCACGTACTGCAGGATGCCGCCGTTGAGGAAATATTCGAGCTCGTTGACGGTGTCGATCCGGCAGCGGGTCTCGAAGGTCTCGGTCGAGCCATCGGCGCGCGTCATCTTGACGCTGACCGTCTGGCGCGGGCGGAGACCCGCGACATTGTCGATCGAGAAGGTCTCGGTGCCGTCGAGCTTGAGCGTGGTGCGGTCGATGCCTTCGGCGAACTGCAGCGGCAGAACGCCCATGCCGACCAGGTTCGAGCGGTGGATGCGCTCGAAGCTCTCGGCGATGACGGCGCGGACGCCGAGCAGGTTGGTGCCCTTCGCCGCCCAGTCGCGCGACGAGCCGGTGCCATATTCCTTGCCCGCGATGACGACGAGCGCGGTGCCCTCGTCCTTGTACTTCATC
>JAIYAJ010000036.1 GCA_027489105.1 Zymomonas sp.
GAACCATGCCCCCGCCTGGCGGATGATCGCCGACCTCCAGCGCGCCGCCGGGGACGATGGGGCCGCACAGGCTGCGACCGCTCGCGAACTGGCTGCAGCCGCAACCGATCCCCGCTTGATCAAGGCGGGGCACGCGCTGGTCACAAATGATATTCCGACAGCAGAAGCTCTACTGCGACAGACGCTGCGCGAGCGTCCGACAGACATCGCCGCGATCCGTATGCTGGCCGAAGTTGCAGGACGCATCGGTCGCTATCGCGACGCCGAGACATTGCTGCGCCGGGCTCTCGAACTGGCGCCCGAGTTCGATGCGGCCCGGCATAATCTTGCGCTGATCCTGTTTCGCCAGGCCCGCCCTGCCGACGCGGCGGTCGAAGTCGATCGCCTGCTGGACAAGAACCCGGCCGACCGCGCCGCGCTCAACCTGCAAGCCGCGACACTGGCGCAACTCGGCGAGCATGACCGCTCGATCGCGCTCTATGAAAAGCTGCTCGCCGAGCATGACGGACATCCCTGGCTTTGGCTGAGCCACGGACATGGGCTCAAGACCGTCGGCCGCACGCCGGAGGCCATTGCCGCCTATCGTCGTGCCGTGGCACTGCGTCCGGAGACCGGTGAAGCCTGGTGGAGCCTCGCCAATCTCAAGACCTTCCGTTTCGACGATGCCGACATCGTCGCAATGAAGGCCGCGCTGGCGTCGCCCGCTCTCCGGCCGGAAGATCGGGCCCAGCTCGATTTCGCTCTGGGCAAGGCGTATGAGGATCGTGGCGATGACGGCCCTGCCTTCGATCATTATCTCGCCGGCAACACGCTCCGCCGCCGCATGGTGCCCTATCGCGCCGAGGAGACGAGCGAGCAGGTCGACCGAGCCATCGCCTTCTTCACCCCGGATTTCTTCGCCGGGCGCGAGGATTGGGGGTGCGATGCGGCCGATCCGATTTTCATCCTCGGCATGCCGCGTTCGGGCTCGACCTTGCTCGAGCAGATCCTCGCCAGCCACAGCGCCGTGGAGGGAACCTCCGAGCTGCCCGACATCGGCGCGATCGCCAAGCGGCTGAGCGGCCATGCCCGGCGGGGGCAGCCGTCGCTCTATCCCGAGAAACTCGCCGAACTGTCGCGCGACGAGGTGCGGGCGCTGGGCGAGGAATATCTGGAACGGACGCGGGTACAACGGCACAGCGACCGGCCGCGCTTCATCGACAAGATGCCGAACAACTGGGCGCATGTCGGTCTGATCCGTCTGATCCTGCCGCGCGCCACGATCATCGACACGCGGCGCCATCCGATCGGCAATTGCTGGTCGGTCTTCAAACAGAATTTCGCGCGCGGACAAGCCTATGGCTACGATCTTGCCGACCTTGGCCCCTATTATGCCGACTATGTGCGGCTGATGGCGCATTTCGATCGCGTGCTGCCGGGCGCCGTGCATCGCGTCTTCTATGAAGACATGGTCGACGATTCCGCCGCGCAGATCGCCAGCCTCCTCGACTTTGCCGGCCTGCCATTCGAGCCGGCCTGCCTCGAATTCCACCGGACCGAGCGGGCGATCCGCACGCCCAGTTCGGAACAGGTGCGCCAGCCGATCTTCCGCGATGCGGTCGACCAGTGGCAGCGTTTCGTCGACCGGCTCGGACCGCTGGTCGAAGCGCTCGGCAGCCTGCCGGATGCCTATGCAAAGAGATAAGCATAACAAAAAAGAGAATCGCAGAAGAACGAAACAAAAAGGGGTTTGCAATGCGAGACATGAACACAAGACGGCTCCGCGGCTTCGCTGGAGCCTGTGCGGCGGTGATGGCCACCACCGCGCTGACGCCGGTCTTCGCCCAGGAGGCGCCATCGTCGGCCGTCGCCGATGACGGCGAGATCATCGTCACCGCGCAGAAGCGATCGGAAAATCTGCAGGATGTGCCGGTCCAGATCACCGCACTCGGCACCGCGACGCTCGAGCGCTACAATGTTTCGAGCTTTCAGGATTACCAGAAGCTGCTGACCAGCGTCAGCTTCCAGAGTTTGCAGCCCGGCAGCACGACCGTCTATTTCCGCGGCGTCGCCAGTGGCGGCGACGGCAACCATTCGGGCTCGCTGCCTTCGGTCGGCGTCTATCTCGACGAGCAGCCGATCACGACAATCGGTGGCACACTCGACGTCCACATCTACGACGTCGCGCGGATCGAGGCACTGTCGGGCCCGCAAGGCACGCTGTACGGCGCGTCGTCGCAAGCCGGGACGATCCGCATCATCACCAACAAGCCCGATACCGGCGGCTTCGCAGCAGGAGCGGATGCCGAGATCAATAACGTCAAGAAGGGCGGAACCGGCGGCAAGCTCGAAGGCTATGTGAACCAGCCGATCAACGAGGATGTCGCGATCCGTCTGGTAGGGTTCTACCAGAAGGATGCGGGTTTCATCGACAATGTCCCAGGCACCCGGACCTTCACCAGCGGCGTTACGATCAACAACACTGCCGATGTCGATAAGGACTATAACACGGTCGAAAGCTATGGCGGCCGCGCGGCCCTGCAGATCGACCTGGATGACGACTGGACGGTAACGCCGACCTTCCTCTACCAGAAAACCAAAGCAAACGGCTTCTTCGGTTCGGACGCCCAGGTCGGTGACCTCGCGGTTCAGCATTTCGGCGACGAATATCGCAACGACCGCTTCTGGCAGGCAGCTCTGACCGTACAGGGCAAGATCGCCGATTTCGACCTGACCTACGCTGCCGCCTATCTCGACCGCGAGATCAACCAGTTCAGCGACTACACCGATTACGCGGTCGCCTACGACATCCTCTATGCCCCGGCGGCGAGCTTCTCGAGCTACTTCACAAACAGCGCCGGCGCCTTCATCGATCCGTCGCAGCACATCCTGGGCAATGATCGCTACAAGAAGCACAGTCAGGAGCTTCGCCTCGCTTCGCCATCGGACAAGCCGTTCCGGGTGATCGGCGGCCTGTTCTATCAGCGGCAGACCCACGCAATCCTGCAAGATTACAAGATCTTCGGCCTCGATCCAGCGACGTCGGTCAACGGCCGGCCGGGCACGATCTGGCTGACCAACCAGAAGCGCATTGATCGCGACTATGCCGCCTTCGGCGAAGTGAGCTACGACATCACCCCTACCCTCACAGCGACCGGCGGTCTGCGCGTTTTCAAATATGACAACTCGCTGTTCGGCTTCTTCGGTTTCGGCACCGGCTTCAGCGGCCGCACCGGCGTAGCCGCCTGCTATCGCGACGCCAATGGAGCCTTCCTCGGTCCCATCATCGACGGCGCTCCCTGCACCAATCTTGGCGACGTCTCCGGCAATAAGGTTCGTCCGAAGCATGCGAAGGGCGATGGCACGACCCACCGCCTGAACCTGTCGTGGAAGATCACGCCCGACGCGCTCGTCTATGCGACCTGGTCGCGGGGCTTCCGTCCGGGTGGTATCAACCGCCGCGCGACGGTGGCGCCCTATGGCGCCGACTATCTGACCAACTACGAATTGGGATGGAAACTCACGACGCTCGACGGAAAGCTGCGCGTCAATGGCGCCGTCTTTATCGAGGACTGGAAGAAATTCCAATTCTCCTATCTGGGCGCCAATAGCTTCACCGAGATCAGGAACGGACCCGACGCGCGGATCAAGGGCATCGAAATGGACGTGACGGTGCGCCCGATCCAGGGGCTCTCCCTGGTCGCAAGCGGCACCTATCTCGACGCAAAGACACGCAACAACCTCTGCGCGACCGACGATCCCACCGGCGTCTGCAATCCGGCCACAGGCAATTCGATTCTCGCTGCCAAGGGCACCCGCCTTCCCGTGACACCGAAGTTCAAGGCCACCGGCACGGCTCGATACGACTTCACTGTCGGAGCGAACAAGGCGCATGTCCAGGGCGTCGTCACCCATGCCAGTTCGGCCTCGTCCGACCTGCGCACGGCCTTTGCCAATGCCGTCGGTCGGCTGCCCTCCTACACGACGGCGGACTTCTCGCCGGGCATGGACTTCGGCGCGATCAACGCCGAACTGTTCCTGACCAACGCCTTCGACAGCCGGGGCCAGACCACCCGCGCGGTGCCTTGTGGCCAGTGCACGATCCGCCCCTATGCCTATTTCGTGCGACCGCAGACACTGGGCCTTCGTCTCGGCTTCGAATATTGAGGCAGGAGGACAGCTCGGGCGGCGCACCTGCGGGTGTCGCCGCCCGTCCCCTCGGACTTGTGATGACGACGGCGCTGGTCGTCGGCAACATGATCGGGTCCGGCGTCTACATGCTGCCGGCAAGTCTGGCGCCTTATGGCTGGAACGTCATTCCGGCCTGGGGCATCACGATCGCCGGCAGTCTCGCCATCGCTGCGGTGTTTGCCGGCCTCTGCCGGCAGATGCCGCAGGCCGGTGGTCCCTATGTCTATGTGCGGGCGGCGTTCGGGAAGGACGTCGCCTTCTTCATAGCCTGGTCCTACTGGATCTCGCTGTTCGTCGGTAACGGCGCGATCGCGGTCGCGACGGTCAGTTACCTTTCGTCCTTCATCCCGGCGCTCGCCAGCAACGCCCTCTGGTCGACCGCAATAACGATCCTGCTGGTCTGGACGATGACCCTGATCAACATCAGCGGAACGCGCAATGCCGGCTGGGTCCAGCTCGTCTCGACCCTCCTCAAGATATTGCCGCTGATCGCGGTCGTGCTCATCGCTGCCATTGCGGCGCCGCAGGGGGGCCTCTCCCTGCCCGATCCGCACCGTCCCGAAATCGGGCTGGCCGCGATTACCACGGCGGGCACCCTTACTCTCTGGGCCTTTCTCGGCCTCGAATCCGCGACAGTCCCTGCCGGCAAGGTGTCCGAGCCGGAAAAGACCATACCCCGCGCGACCTTCGGCGGCACCGCCGTCACAGGGCTCATCTATCTGTTCGCCTGCACCGCCGTCATGCTGCTGCTGGCGCCCGAAGCCGCCGCCCGGTCAGCCGCGCCGTTCGCCGACGTGATCGGGCGGTATTGGGGACCCAATGCCGCGCATATCGTCGCCGCCTTCGCGATGATCAGCGCCCTCGGCGCGCTGAACGGCTGGATCCTGCTGCAGGGTGAGATGCCGGCAGCGATGGCGGCCGGCGGGGTCTTTCCTCGAGGCCTCGCCAAGCTCGCGCCCAATGGCGTGCCGGTTCGCGCGCACCTCCTGTCGAGCAGCCTCGTCACCGCCAGTCTCGCGCTCAATGCGAGCAAGACGACGGTGAGCCTGTTCACCTTCGTCGCCCTGATCGCGACCACGGCCGCTCTCGTGATGTACATCGTCGTCGCTGTCGCCGCGCTGCGCATCGGCGGGGTCAAGCGCTGGGTCGCGGTAGCGGCCGGCATCTATGGCGCGTGGGCGCTGGTCGGCGCCGGCCTTGAAGCCAATCTGTGGGGCGCACTTCTTCTGATCTTCGGCCTGCCGGTCTGGTTCCTGATGCGCCAGAACCGACAACCCGCCTGACCGCATTCATTTTGTCGCAGTGCAGCAAATCAGTTGCGGCGGGCTTTTGGCGCGATAAACTCACGCTCGACACACATAATCTCGGGGAGTCGCGACATGAACCGCGCCAACAGCAGTGCCACCCTGCCCAAGCCCGCCCAGCGCAGCACGGAGCCGGACGCGCTCGCCGAGGAGATCATCGAGCGGCTGACCTACCGGATCGGCAAGAATGCCGCCGCCGCCAAGAGCCATGACTGGCTGGCCGCCTCGATCCTGGTGATCCGCGACCGTGTGATCGACCGTTGGATCGAGACCACGCGCGAGACCTACGAAACTGGCGGAAAGCGCGTCTATTATCTCAGCCTTGAGTTCCTGATCGGCCGGCTGATGCGCGATGCCATCTCGAACATGGGACTGATGGACGAGATGCGCGAGGCGCTCTCCTCGCTCGGCGTCGACATCGATCTGATCCGCGAGCTCGAGCCCGACGCAGCGCTCGGCAATGGCGGCCTGGGCCGGCTCGCCGCCTGCTTCATGGAGTCGCTCGCTTCGGTCGATATCCCCGCTTATGGCTATGGCATCCGCTATGTGAACGGCATGTTCCGGCAGGAGATTTCGGACGGCTGGCAGGTCGAGCTGCCCGAAACCTGGCTCGCCCATGGCAATCCCTGGGAATTCGAGCGCCGCGAAGCGAGCTACGAGATCGGCTTCGGCGGGGTCGTCGATCTCGCGGCAGCCGATGGCAGCGGCGACCATGCGCGCAGCTGGAAACCGCAGGACCGCATCATCGCCACCGCCTTCGACACCCCGGTGGTCGGATGGCGCGGCAAGCGCGTGAACACGCTGCGCCTGTGGACTGCGCAGCCGATCGACCCGATCCTGCTCGACGCTTTCAACGCTGGCGACCACATCGGCGCGCTGCGCGAAAGCAACAAGGCCGAGGCGCTGACCCGCGTCCTGTATCCGGCGGACTCGCACCAGGCCGGTCAGGAGCTCCGCCTGCGCCAGGAATATTTCTTCTCCTCGGCATCTCTGCAAGACATCGTCCGTCGCCACATCCAATATTTCGGCGACATCCGCAGCCTGCCGGACAAGGCGGCGATCCAGCTCAACGACACCCATCCGGCGGTGTCGGTCGCAGAACTGATGCGGATCCTGATCGACCTGCACAGTCTCGACTTCGACGAAGCCTGGGAGATCACCCGGCGGACTTTCGGCTATACCAACCACACGCTGCTGCCCGAGGCGCTGGAAAGCTGGCCGATCCATCTGTTCGAACAATTGCTGCCTCGCCACATGCAGCTGGTCTATGCGATCAACGCCAGGCTGCTGATC
>JAIYAJ010000022.1 GCA_027489105.1 Zymomonas sp.
TGCCGGCAGCGCAGCGGCCTCACCTTTATCGGCCTCGCCCTCCGTCTGGATGAAGCCTCCCCCGATCGAATAGTAGGTTTTGGTCAGGAGTGTCTCGTCGCCTCGGCGCAAGTGGAAGGCCAGGGCGTTCGGGTGCCCAGGCAGGAACTGGCGCTTCCGAAATGCAATGTCCATCGCGGGGTCGAAGGCGATTGAGCGCCGAGACCCAAACGGCACTTCTTGGTAGTGATGGACGCGGTCGCAGATCGCCCGTATTTGGTCGGGATCAATCGTCTCCGGCATTTGACCGCTTAGCCCGAGTAAGACGGCAGTGTCAGTGCCGTGTCCGACGCCCGTGAGAGCCAGGGAGCCAAAGAGCTCGCAGCAAATGCGGTCAGCGCCATTTGCTGAGGGGTGCTCCAGGGCCGACTTCAGGAAGGACAGCGCCGCCCTCATTGGTCCGACGGTGTGTGAGCTAGAGGGACCGATGCCGATCCTGAAGAGGTCGAAGACGCTACACTGGGCCGTTACGGATGGTGTTCGAACTCGCGATGCCATTCAGCCGACCCATCATCCATCGCTTACTTCCAAGCGGGATCGTGGCCGATAAGGCGTTGTTCAAATAGAGCTAAGTTGGCAACTGCCGTTGCAAAAAAAGGAACATCTATGGAAGGAACGGGAGGGAAGGACGGATAGGTCGATGAAATCGAAGCCCGCGACCGGGAGGCCAGGCTATGAGACGACGCGATTCAGGCTGACGTCCGTGTTCATGGAGTGGTCGGGGCGCCGACGACCGCCTGCAGTTCTTGGATGAAACCGGCGATGGCGGGATTCCTCTTTTCGCCCCGGCGGTACGAGACGAAGATCTTGCGGCTGATGGCAGGCCGGATCTCCTTGAGGCACAGGTTTCCCAGGTAGTCACGACCCCGCAGACCGGGGATGATCGAGATCGAGCACCCCGTCTCAATCAAGGCCCTGACAACCTCGAATCCATGGCAGTGACCATTGACCATCGGTTCGAATCCAGCGCTGCGGCAAGCACCTATGATGACGCCGGAGTAGTCGCTCGAACCCGTGTCGAGCGCCCACTTTTCTCCACTCAGATCCGCGAGCGAGACGTAGGGCTGACCTGCGAGGTAATGGTCATTAGGTACGAGGAGGAAGAGGCTGTCATCGAGGAGGTGAAGCGTCTCGACCGCTGCCTCCGATATCTCGGAGGCGGTCGTGAGGTCGTCTACGATTGCGACATCCGTCTGCCACGCTCTCAACGCGGCCAAACTGCCCATCGGCTCCAGCTCTTCGAACGTCGTGTTGAGGTCGGGAAAGCGTTGCGCCATCGCCTTCATGGTCCGGGGGATCAACGACGCGGCGACTGAAGGGAATGCTGCGACGCGCAACTCGCCCGCCACAGTCCTCTTCAGCTCAGCGAGATCCGTCTTGGCCTCCTCGAGGATCCCAATTACCTTGCTGGCGTGCTCGACCAATCGGGCCCCGGCGGGTGTGAGCCGCACGCCGCGACCGCGCCGCTCAATCAGTTCGACACCGGCCTCTTGCTCCAAGAGGGCGATCTGCTGGGAGACTGCGGATGGTGAGATGTGAACGGCCGTGGCCACGGATGCCATTGTTTTCCGCAGCGAAAGCTCACGAAGCGTCCTTAGGCGGGATAAATCCACGAGTCATGCCTCCGTCGTGCATCGTTTATGATCATGCAATTTTACTAATGTATATGTCAATATTAATTAAGTAGACCTGCATTTGGAATTCCTCTTAGCGTCCTCTCGTCAGGGCGTTCAACTTCGTTGCGGCAGCGGCGCCCAGTCGTGCCAGCAGCGGCGAACACTCGCAGACGACGAGTGGCAGGCCGTTCACGCGACGGGCGGATCATGGTCCGCGGCGGAAATCTGCACGGCCAGCCTAAGCGTTCGATGCCGGTTCGAACCCGACGGCATCTGCCTGCGCGCTGCCGGCCTAGGGTTCAAGTGGTGCATCAACGATAACGAGGGGAGTTACGAGATGAAGATCGGAACGTTTCTGGCGGCGGGTCTAACGACCGTGCTGACCATGTGGGCCAGCACTGGATCGGCAACGGTACTCGACGTTGTCAAGCAGCGCGGCATGTTGAATTGCGGTACCGACAACACCGCGCCAGGCTTCGGGTACCTCAATACCAAAACAGGCAAGATGGAGGGCCTGGACGTCGACTTCTGCCGCGCTATGGCCGCTGCGGCACTCGGCGACGCAACCAAGGTCAACTTCGTGGTCGTCACTGACAAGAGCCGGTTCAACGCGCTGCAGACCGGCCAGGTCGACGTCGTGTTCGCCCATACGACGGTCAAGCCTGTCCGCGAGTCCGCCATCGGCATCGATTTCCTGCCGATCAACTTCTACGACGGCACGGGCGTCATGGTGAAGACGGCGTCTGGGGTGAAATCCGTCGCCGAACTGGATGGCGCCACGATCTGCACAACGCAGGGCTCAGGAACCGAGAGCACGCTGGCGGGCATGATCAAGCAGCGGAACTTTAAGGGAACCAAGGTCCTGACCTTCGAGAACCTCGAGAAGCTGTTCGCGGCGCTCGAGGGTGGCCGTTGCAACGCCATGTCGACCGACAAGTCGGCTCTGGGCGCCTGGCGCGGCAACTCGGCGAAGCCCGCTGACTATACGATCTTGGCCGAGACGCTCGACAAGTCGCCCTTCGCGGGCTTCGTGGTCGCCAACGACTCCAAATGGCGCAACCTTCTGAGGTGGGCCACCTACGCGCTCTTCGAGGCGGAGGAGAAGGACATCACCTCGGCGAACCTGGCCGAGAAGCTCAAGAGCGACGACCCGTTCATCCAGAAGTTCCTCGGCGTGAA
>JAIYAJ010000402.1 GCA_027489105.1 Zymomonas sp.
GATCCCGCTGGCCGGCCCCGACTCCACCATGGTGATCGGATTGCGCTTGACCGCTTCGACGGTGGCGATGCCCCCGTTTGACTGCATCATGAACGGCGAGCCGCTAAAGCCGCCCTCGGCCAGCTTGCGCTGCAGCGAGTCGATATACGACCGGGCGATCGGTGATACGTAGGCAGACAGGACGGTCGTGTTGGTGCGCTCATACTCGCGCCATTCCCGGCTGATCTCGTGCGAGGCGAGCACCGGTACCTCTGGCCAGGCGGCTCGGATCGCCTCGACCGTACGCCGCTCATTATCCGGGTTTGCATAGGCGTGGAGGAAGCACACCGCAATCGCGCCCACTCCGTCGGCGCGGAAGCGATCGATCATCGGACCAAGCGGCGCGAGATCGACCGGCGTGGTCACGTCACCCTTGAAGGTAGTGCGTTCGGTCAATTCCACGCGCAGGTAGCGCTCGACGAACGGGGCTGGCTTTTTGAACACGAAGTTGAACAGATCTGGTCGATTGCCGCGTGCAATCTCAAGAACGTCGCGAAACCCCTTGGTCGTGATGAGCGCCGTCTTCACCCCCTTGCGCTCCGTCAGGGCGTTGATGACGACGGTCGAACCATGTGCAAAGAAATCCAGCGCCGCGGGCGTCAGCCCCGCCTTTGCGATCGCGTTGATCACGCCCTCCTCGAACACCGGCGGGGTGGTGTCCGCTTTGGCAATTTGGATCGGGCCAGGGTCGCCGGTTTGCGCGTCCACGGAATAGAAGACGAGATCCGTGAAGGTTCCCCCGACGTCGCTGGCAGCACGCACAGATTTACTCCCCAATCGTCGAACCGGCGCGGGCGCAGGTTCGTTATGTAGCGACCATAAAGGCGGTGACCGGGCGCGCGGCAGGGCGGTGCCCTGTCCGATCGATCGGGCCGCAAGTGACCCGAATGCCGATCGCGTCGCCGATCAGCCTCACGGGTTTTTCAGACGCGCGCGCATACGCTCGGCTTTCTAGAAACTGCCTCGAATTTCGACGCCGTAGGTCCGGGGCTCGGCCGGCTGGACGAAGCCGCCGCTGACGAACTCCGCATTGTATTTCTTATCGGTTATGTTGCGGACGAATCCGGTCAATTTCCAGCGGCCGTTCGAGGTTTCGACGCCGCCGTTCAGGTTGATCAGTTGGAAGGCCGACCGAGCGGTGGAGTTCTCCGGCTCCCAATATTGCTTGCCGTGATGCTCAAGCTCGCCGCGGCCGAACGCGTTGAAGCGAGACGAAATGGGGAAGCGATACTGTGCGCCGATCGCGCCGCTATCGCGCGGAACATAGGGCGCCCAATTGCCGACGGCCGCGGGATTGAACGCGAACCGTTTGATCTCGGAATGGGTGTAGCCATAATTTGCGAAAAGATCCAAACCCTCGACCGGGGTCAGCGTCGCCTCGATTTCGCCACCATACAGGTCGACCTTGTCGATATTGACCAGGATCTGTGCGCCCACTGCGCCGACGAAGACGAAATAGAACGGGTCCTTGTCGCGCGTGTAGAAGCCGGTCGCATTGATGCGCAATTTGCCGCCCAGCAGCTTGCTCTTGACCCCGAGTTCGGATGTCGCAGCACTTTCCTGCCGCACCAGATCGAACACGCCGGGCAATTGCGCGGCTGCAGCTGCGCCGCTCTGATTGTATTGGCCCGAGCGGAAGCCGATGCCATAGTCCGCGAACAGCGTGAATTCCGCCGAGGGTTTGTACTTCAGCGTGATCTTGGGCTGACCCTTGCGGAAGGTGGTGCCGCGCTTGCACGCGGCGGCGGCCGCTGCGGTGCATCCGGCGGGAACCCCAGCGCTGCTCAGCGGGCTGATGAACTGCCGACGGCGGTCGATATCGTAGCGATACGCGAATTCCGCCGTCAGCGTGTCGGTGACGTCGTAGGCGAGATTGCCGAAGAACGCATAGGCATGGTTGCGATTGTCGTCTGCAAGGAACGACAGCGTCGGATTGATCGTACTGGTATACTGCGGTGTCCGATAGATGTTGATGATCCCCAGCCCGTTGTCCACGCCTGTCGACGTCGAGATAAAACGCTTTGTTTTCAGATAATAAGCGCCGACCATCCACCGCAAGGCAGCCGTGTCGTTCGATGCGATTCGGAAATCGTTCTGCCAGGAACGCACCTTTTCATACTGTGTCTGCGTACCGTCCGTCACGCCGAACACGTTCCGGCTGGCCGAGTAAGGGAACTGATCGCCCGTCGTGTTTTCGGCGGTGTTGACGACTGCGAAAGTGTTGGTGATCGAGCCCCAATCCGCCTTCCAAACCAAACGCAACGAAGCGTCGAACAGGGTGCGAAGGTTGTAGCCTCGGTTGTTGGCGCAGAAATTGCGATTGACGCGATTGGCGTCTGGGGCCGGGCCGCCGAACGGGTTTGTCAGATCGAGCTGGCAACTGTTGGGCAGGAACTTGGCGGGCTGAAACTGAAAGGGCAGGCCGATCCCGCGTGTGTTGCTATATCCGACCTTCATGTCCGCCGTAAGGTCGCTGGACAAAAATGCCTTCACCTGGCCGCGGACATTATAGTCGCGCACCTTATCGGCCGTCTGATTGAGAAAGACGTTGTTAAGCAGGCCACCGAAGCTCCGAGCGCTGCCGGCAAGCCGGAAGAGCAGCTTGTCGGGTATGATCGGCCCGGAAATCGATGCCTCGCCTCGAAAATCCTCGCCGTTTCCGACGGAGACTTGCCCGTTGAAGCGCAGGTCATTGGTCGGCTGCTTGGTCGTGATGACAATCGCGCCGCCGATCGCGTTGCGACCGTAGAGCGCGCCCTGCGGCCCGCGCAGAACCTCGATTTGCTGCACGTCGAACAGGTCGCTGGTGAACTGGCGCGCGCTCACCTGCTGAACGCCGTCGGTGACGACCGCGATCGGGCTTTCGCCGTTACGCACCTGTGAAATGCCGCGGATCGTCACGAAGGACGTGCCCGCACTTTGCGACTGCGCAATCGAAATGTTCGGCGTGATGCCGATAAAGTCGGAGACTGCCTGAATGCGGGCGTCCGCGATCATCTGGCTGGAAAAAGCGGTGACCGAGATGGGGGCAGCAAGAAGCGCCTCGCCACGGCCGCGCGCGGTTACGACGATGTCGTCATTGTCCGAGGCACCGGGAGTGCTCGGGGGCAGCGTGGCGGATGTTGTCTGTCCATAGGCTGCTGAACCGAACATGGTCAGGGCGAACGCCGATGCGCACGCGAGCAACCCTGAGACTCGTACTTTTTCCATCGCCTCTGCCCCCCTTGTAAATGATGCGCTTGAAATCCGCGATCCGCAGCGGCGTGGCAATCCGCGCGGTGGAGTAGCTCCATTTTGGCGATGCCTCCTTCGACCTGCCCGAATGGGCAGGCGGGGCGGTCCGAGTCAGAGCGCGGCGCCGTTTGCCCGGAACAGGTCCAGAGCGTGCGCCCGCCGGTCGACCCCCAGCTTCGCAAAAACGCGTTTCAGGTGAAATTTGACGGTGTGCTCGGTCATGTCGAGCGCACGGGCGATTTCCTTGTTGGTCGACCCCCGGGCCAATTCGCGCATGACGTCATGCTCGCGCACTGTCAGCATCGCGCGTGACGGTGTGGCGCTCTTGCGGCGGGCGAGGAGTTCCGCGACCTGCGCCAGGAACGCCGCTTCGATCGGCCGACCGCCCTCCTGCCAGCAATCGCTGCGGATTTTGAGGAGCAGCGGCTTGAGCGCGGGTTGTTCGATAAAGGGCAGGACGATGCCCTCCGGCGCCGCGATTGCGGTCGCCGCCGCCATCCGCTTGATCGCCTCCGCATCGTCGCCGCAATGATGGGCGATCAACGCGGAAAGCAGCAATGCCCTGACCTCGAACAGCCGACTGCCACAAGCGCGCGCACAATCGAGCAAATCGGCCGCCAGCGTGCTCGCTTTCTCGCTCTGGTCGCGCAGATACCACAGCGCCAGGGCGTGGGCGACGTTCTGATAGGGGCGCCAGCAGGCCGGTTCGTTACGCCACCGGCCCGTCGGGAAGCGGGCGTGGAGATCGCCGATCAGACGCGGCGATCGTTCGCGCCGCGCGGATACGCACAGCAACAGGACACGCTGTGCATCGACGAGCGCTCGAAGCCGCTCCAACTGGCGCGCCTCGGTAATGCTCGCGCCGGTGGCGATGATCCGCTCCATCGCGGCCGTGTCGTTTTCCGTCCAGGCGAGCCAGAACAGGGTATCGAGGCCGGAGGCATAGACATCGAACCATCCGTCATAGTCGCACACATGGCGAAACGCGCTTTCGAGCGCGGCCGCATCGCCGGAGGCAAGTTCGCCACGCCACGCGCGCAGCGTGTACAGGAACACGTCCGAAACGGCCTTCAGGCCGCTGTCCACGCCAAAATTTTCCTCGGCCATGTTGCGTGCCTGGGTCAGGTACGCGGAGGCGGCGCGGACCTCGCCACGAAACAGGCAGGCGAGACCGGCGTGGAGAAAACTATAATTCAGCCCGAGCACCGAATTGACTGAGCGCATCGCCGTCATAGCGTCGCGCGCAAGGACTTCGGCATGGTCGAGCTGGCCGAGGCAAAGCGCCGCCACCGCGCCCGCGCAATCGAGCACCCCGCGCGTCAGCCCGTCGGCATCGGGATAGGCGGCGCGGATTTCCTCGAACGAGCGCAGAAAGGCTGGGTCGATGGTGTTGTCGTCATAGGTTCGGATCAACGTACCGACATTCAATGTGTCGCGCGCATAATCGTCGAGACTGCCCCAATCGTGCGATGGGTTGAATACGTCCGCACCGACCAGATCGAAATTCGCGCGCGCCCGACGCAAATCGCCTTCCTTGAGCGCCAGATAGGCCTCGGCGAGCACGAGGCGCGGATGCGACAGACGTTCCGTGGCGGGAACGCAGGATAGCAGCCGGGCGAGCTGGCTCATTCCACCGAACAGCACCAGCCGCCAGCCGCCGGCCCGTTCGATCAGTTCGGCGCAACGGCCGAGATCGCCGGCCATCTGCGCATGCCATACCGCCTCGGGGAGCAGATTGAGCCGCTCGAACGCGATGGAGGCGCGATGATGCAGGATCGCGGCCTCGCCCGGGCGGCGCAGCCGGAGCTGGCCCTGAAGATATTCGGCGAACAGGTGATGATAGCGGAACCAAGCGCTGTCCGCATCGACAGAGGTGAGTAGCGATTGCAGCGGCGTCAACTCTTCGAGGATGTGCCAGCTATCGGTCTTGGCGCGAACTTGATCGGCCAGGTCGACGTTGAACTTTTCGAGTATCGAGGTTTGCAGCAGGAAATCGACGACGT
Organism: Zymomonas sp.; assembly: GCA_027489105.1. The sequence goes on from JAIYAJ010000402.1 coordinate 5,277, forward strand.
GGTCGGGCAGCCCCTTCAGGATCGTGTCGCTGAGATAGGACGACAAATGCCCGCCGCGCGCGGTCAGCTGCGTTAGCGGATTGGGCGTGTTCGGCCGTTGCAGCGACACCAGCTTCATGAGCTGCAGCGCGACCGGCCAGCCTTCCAGTTCGCCGATCAGCCGCGTCAGGTCGGTGCCGTCGAACACGTCGTCTAGAAGATCGCGCGATTCCTGGTCGGTAAAGCGCAAAGTGTCGCTCGTGATCTCCGCCGCTGCGCCGGTTACCAACAGGCGGGGCACGTCGAAATTCGGTCGCGCGCGAGAACTGATCAGGAGCCGGACATTCCCCGGCAGGACCGCGATAAAGCGCTCCATCGCCTGGGCCATCTCCTTGGTGGAGATGCGGTGATAGTCGTCGATGATGAAGCTGACGCGGCTCGGTTGTCGCCGCAGCAGGTCGCTGAATTGGCGAAGCACGCTGTCCAGCGTGAATTCGACCAGCCCCATCGCGGCCTTAGTAGCCAGTTCCCCGGTGTCTACCCCTGCCGCCAAAGCGGATCGGATGAGGTCGGCGATCAATTGCCGCGGTTCGGCATCGCTTTCGTCGAGCGTCAGCCACCCCACCTGTTCCCCGGCGGCAAGCAGATGGTCGCGCCATTGTACCAGGGTGGTCGTCTTGCCGAATCCGGCCGGGGCGGACAGCAGGATGACGCGCGCACCGGAAACCGCAGACAGCGCCGAGAGCAACCGGGGGCGCTCGACGATCGACGGCGGTTGCCGCGGCGCCTCCAGCTTCAATTGAAGCATAGTGTCGATTTCGGTTCCAGGCCCTGCTGGGTGCATGGTCAGCCCGCCTTCACGATGATGCGATTGCGCTGATTGTGCCGACGCAAGTCTGTGAAACGCCGATCGGAGCCATATTGGGCAGACTGAACTGAAATGGCACGCGTTGCAACTCCCGTAGCCTTTCCCATGCGAGTAGGATTTGGCCCGGGCACAACTGGAATACTACCCGATCGTGTAGCTTGATAACGGCGAGCGGATTCGACACCCTGTACGCAAAGAAAGGCCATGCATTCGCAAATAAATGCCATGCATCCGCTGCACGAACGGTAAGATTTGCGCGACGGGAGAGCTCAAATGTCTTTAGCCGGGATATGGGAAAACGAGTATGGCTCGCGCATGACGCTGTCTCTTGCCGATCCCAACTTGATCGTCGGCAAGTATGAATCGACCACCGGCTCCACGGGTGAGTATCGCGTGATCGGATATCAGGCGAGCGCCGACCCGACTTCATCGGCCGGGCAGGCCTGTGCGCTTGCGATCGACTGGCATTCAGTCGTCGCGGGGCCGCCGGACAATAGCTGGCACTGGGTCTCCGGCCTGAGCGGACAACTGAGCCTTCAATCGTCGGGGGAGCAGCTTGTCCTGTCGCATGCGATGGTTGCCTCGGTGGCCTTTCCCGGCCTGGCGCAGGCGGGCACCTATATCGACAAGCTTATCTACACGCGCGTGGGGGAGCAGCACGACATTCCTGCAGAGCCGCTTCCCGGTGAGGAGGTGCTGGCCGACAATCCGCTCGTGGGAAGCTGGTTCGCGCAGGACGGTACCGCGCTGCTCATTCAATCGGTCGTTCCCTATGCCGGCAACGCGTTCGGCTACGTCTTTGGAAAGCTGATCTGGAACGGTGGCCCTTCGCTGCTCTACGGCGTGACCGACATCAATGCCGGGTCGGCCGGGCTGGATTTGCAGTCGGTGTCGATCGTCGGATTGCCCAGCGACGCCGGCGGACCGGCGATATCCTTGGCGGGCACGCTCGACCTGTCGAGCGGCGTTCTGACCCTGCTGGACCAGAATTCCAGCTCGACCGCGCCTGACGCGACCTATGTCGAGACGACGATCTCCAGCAAAACGTTCACTCGGCAATAGCGGGATGACGATGTGCTTGTTCGCCCGTCCAAGTGTCACCGCATGCTGCCGCGCGCGGAAGGCGTTTCGAAAGGGGCGTATGTCGCCCCGCAATCTGACCCATCTGCCTTAGCGACCGCAAGGGCGCGCCAAGAAGGAGAAGTGCAATGTCGCAATCTGCCGCCCCGACATCGGGTGTCCTGTTCCCCATGCAGCGTGGCCCGTACCAGAACAATGGTGCCAGCCCGTGGTACACCCAGACGACACTGGGCACCCCTGGGCAGGCGCTCAAATTCGCGATCGATACCGGCACCAACATGGTCTGGACGACTTCGACGCTTTGCGCCCCGACCA
>JAIYAJ010000166.1 GCA_027489105.1 Zymomonas sp.
TCGACGAGGCGCCCGGCATCCGCATCGGCGCGACCCTCAACGATCCTGCGGCAGAGGCCGTGTTTGCGGGAGCGCGCCAGTCGCTTGCCGCCATCCGTGCGGCAGCCGACAAGGAGGGCGGTCGCCCCAGGGGCTTCGCGCTCAAGACCAAGGTCCGCATCCGCAGCCAGAGCATGACGACGCGGGTGACGAGCCCCAATGTCGTCGGCATCCTGCCCGGCAGCGACCCGACGCTGAAGGCGCAATATGTGGTCCTTTCGGCGCATCTCGACCATGTCGGCATTGTCCCGGCTAAATCGGACGACACGTCCGATACCGATCGCATCAACAATGGCGCGCTGGACAATGCCGCCGGCGTCGCGACGATGCTGGAGGTCGCAAAAGCGGCAGCCGAAGCGCCGTCCAAGCCGCGCCGCTCGCTGATCTTCCTCGCCTCGACCGGCGAGGAGAAGGGCCTGCTGGGAGCCGATTATTTCGCACGCCATCCGTCGGTACCGATCGCCTCGATCGTCGGCAATGTCGACCTCGACATGCCGCTGCTGCTCTATCCCTTCACCGACGTCACCGCCTTCGGGGCGGACCATTCGACCCTCGGCCCGATCGTCGCCAAGGCGGTCGCGCCGATGGGCATCGCGTTGTCGCCGGATCCGATGCCCGCCGAGACGATTTTCGTCCGGTCGGATCATTATATGTTCGTCAAACAGGGCGTACCGGCGGTATTCCTCGCGACCGGCTTCGCCAATGGCGGCGAGGCGAAGTGGAAGAGCTTCCTGGCCGGGGCCTATCACCATCCCGACGACGACATGCAGCAGGCGATCGACTGGGATGCCGCCGCCCGCTTCTCCGAGGTCAATTATCGCATCATGCGCGCCATGGCCGACGCCGACACACCGCCGCTCTGGTACACAGGCGACTTCTTCGGAGACGTGTTCGCGCCGAAGGCCGCCAAGGCGAAGCGACCCTGAACCACGGCGCGGGCCGGACAAGCATCCGGCCCGCGCGCGTCAGCCGACTGGACGTATAGTCTATAGTTCGATAATCGTCGAAATATGGAAACGAATCAGGCCATTGCTGCGCTCGGCGCTCTCGCGCTGGAAACGCGGCTCGATATCTTCCGGCTGCTCGTCCGCGCCGAGCCGAACGGATTGCCAGCCGGCGACATCGCCCGCGCGCTGAACGTCCAGCCGAACACGCTGTCGACCCATCTGGCGATCCTCTCCCGCGCCGGACTGCTGCAGTCCGAGCGCGACGGCCGCTCGATCATCTACCGCGTCCAGCTGGACCAGCTTCGGACGCTGGTTCTGTTCCTCCTCCAGGACTGCTGCGGCGGCAATGCCGAGCTGTGCGCGCCGATCCTGGCCGAACTCTCCCCCTGCTGCTGAAGGACCCGCCATGAGCGCGCCCATTTACAATGTCCTGTTTCTCTGCACCGGCAATTCGGCCCGGTCGATCCTCGCCGAAAGCGCGCTGACGCGGATGGGCGGAGATCGCTTTCGCGCTTATTCGGCCGGCAGTCGCCCACGCGGCGAGGTCAACCCCGACGCGATGGCGCTGCTCCGCAAGCTCGGCTATCCGACCGAGGCGCTGCGGTCGAAAAGCTGGGACGAGTTCGGCGGCGCAGATGCCCCGCAGTTCGACTTCATCTTCACCGTCTGCGACTCCGCCGCTGGCGAAAGCTGCCCCATCTGGCCAGGCCATCCGATGACCGCGCATTGGGGCATCGAGGACCCGTCCGACACGATCGGCGATGACGCGACGCGCGAAGCAGCGTTTCGTCATGCGCTGCGCCTGATCGAGAACCGCCTGTCGCTGTTGATTGCGCTGCCGATCGAAGGACTCGATCGGATCGCCCTGCGCGAGAAGCTGCGCGAGATCGGAAGGTCCGAAGGAGCCTCGTCCGGCGCCTTGAGCCACTGACCATGACTACGGCCAGCTCCGCCCCCGCCCCGTCACCAATGAACCGCTTCGAACGCTTTCTCTCGCTGTGGGTCGCGCTCTGCATCGTCGCGGGGATCGGCGTCGGTCATCTGTTCCCCGACGCCTTCCGCGCCATAGCCGCCGCCGAGATCGCGCGGGTCAACATCCCGGTCGCGCTGCTCGTCTGGCTGATGATCATACCGATGCTGCTGAAGATCGACTTCTCCGCACTCGGCGCGGTCGGACGCCATTGGCGCGGCATCGGCGTGACGCTGTTCGTCAATTGGGGGGTGAAGCCCTTTTCGATGGCGTTGCTGGGCACGGTCTTTCTCGGCTGGCTGTTCGTCCCGCTGCTGCCGGCGGGCCAGATATCCTCCTATATCGCCGGGCTGATCCTGCTCGCCGCAGCGCCCTGCACGGCGATGGTGTTCGTCTGGTCGAACCTCTGCGACGGCGACCCCGCCTTCACGCTGAGCCAGGTTGCGCTCAACGATGTGCTCATGGTGCTGCTGTTCGCGCCGATCGTGGCCTTGTTGCTCGGCGTCGCGTCGATCACCGTTCCCTGGGCGACGCTACTGACCTCGGTTGCGCTATACATCATAGTACCGGTCGCGCTGGCGCAGATGCTGCGCCGCTGGCTCGGCGCGCGCGGCGGCATCGAACAGGCGCTGCGCATCCTCGGCCCGCTCTCGATGGCGGCGCTGCTCGCGACCTTGGTGTTGCTGTTCGGCTTCCAGGGCGATGCCATCCTGCAGCAGCCGCTCGTCATCGCGCTCATCGCCGTACCGATATTGGTGCAGGTCTATGCCAATGCCGGCATCGCCTATCTGCTGTCGCGCAGGCTGGGCGTGGCCTGGTGCGTGGCGGCACCCGCAGCGCTTATCGGTGCTTCCAATTTCTTCGAGCTTGCGGTCGCTGCCGCGATCTCGCTGTTCGGGCTGCAATCCGGCGCTGCGCTCGCCACGGTGGTCGGCGTGCTGGTCGAGGTTCCCGTCATGCTGTCGGTCGTCTCCCTCGTTAAACGCAGCCGCAGCTGGTATGAGAAAGGTGCGCAGGCATGACCGACATGGGGTTTCACCGGCTTCGTTCGCTGCCCGATCCCGACAGCCTGCCTGCCTTGCGGCGCGAGCATGTGCTCGAACGGCCTGCATCCGGTCTCGGTGACGACGCTTCGCCGCCACGCATATTGCTGCTCTACGGCTCACTGCGCGAACGCTCCTTCTCCCGGCTGGCGGTTGAGGAGGCGGCCCGCCTGCTGCGCCTGTTCGGGGCGGAAACACGCATCTTCGATCCGTCGGACCTGCCCATGCCCGACCAGGTCAAGGGCGACGATCACCCCGCCGTCCACGAGCTGCGCGCGCTGTCGAACTGGTTGGAAGGGCAGGTCTGGTGCAGCCCCGAACGCCATGGTGCGATCACCGGGCTGATGAAGGCACAGATCGACCATCTGCCGCTCGAACTGCGGGGGATGCGGCCGACCCAGGGGCGCACGCTCGCGCTGATGCAGGTTTCGGGCGGCTCGCAATCGTTCAACGCGGTCAACACGATGCGCCTGCTCGGACGCTGGATGCGAATGGTCACCATCCCCAACCAGTCGTCGGTCGCCATGGCCTATAAGGAGTTCGACGAGGCGGGGCGGATGCGGCCGTCGACTTACTATGACCGGATCGTCGATGTGATGGAGGAGCTGGTGCGCTTCACGATATTGCTGCGTCCGCACGCCGCCCAGCTCGTCGATCGCTATTCGGAGCGCAAGGAAGCCGCCGACCGCGCCGCTCCCGGCCTGGCGGCTGCCGCCACCGGCCGCTCCTGATCGATGGCGTCGGCGGCGTGACGGTTCGATGACAAGCGATATGGCATCGGACGGCACCGAGCGGCTAGACGCGGACATATGACCGACCTCGTCTCGCCCGTCGCAAACCGCCTGAGGGCCCTCGGTGCGCAGAAGCTGCCGAGCCCGAAAATCGACCTGTTCATGATCCGCGACTTTCTGTCGCCGGTGCAATGCGCCGACGTCATCGCTATCATCGACCGGGACAACCGCCCGTCCACGATCGCCGACGATCAGGGCATCGACTATTTCCGGACGAGCAAGACCTGCGACATGGATCCGGCGAACGACCTCGCCCGGACGCTCGACCGGCACATTGCCGACACGCTCGGGATCGACCCGGCGCTGGGCGAACCGATCCAGGGCCAGAAATATGACGTGGGCGAGGAGTTTCGGGATCACACCGACTATTTCGAGCCGACCGGCGCCGACTATCTGACCTATTGCGGGGAGACCGGGCAGCGCAGCTGGACGGCGATGATCTATCTGAACAGGCCCGCCGCCGGCGGCGCGACCCGCTTCCGCCGGCTCGACAAGATCATCCAGCCCGAGGCCGGAAAACTGGTGGTCTGGGCGAATGTCGACCGGGCCGGCAAGCCCAATGACTGGACCCTGCACGCGGGCATGAAGGTGCGCAGCGGCAGCAAATATGTGATCACCAAATGGTATCGCGAACGGCCCTGGCCGAACCGGGGATGAACGTCCCGGACTGTCTCGAAACTGTCATGCTTGCGTAATCGCGACGCCATCCAGCCCCACTAGAGGCGAGTCCGGTAAGGCGGCCCGGGAGTCGGCACCCGCCTCTGGTTCAATACGAAGGGGCAATCATGAAGAAGTTCCGCACCATCCTCATGCTCAGCTGTGCGATGGCGGTGACCGCCTGCGGCGGCGCCGACGACGTCGCATCGCCGGGCGAGGGCGTGATCATCACCCCGACGCCAACCCCCACCCCGACGCCGACCCCCACGCCGACGCCGACACCGGGTCAGGCCGCAGCCAGCTGCCCGACCGGCACGATCGACCGCGGCACCGTCACCACCGCTTTCCGCAATTGTGAGCTGTCGGGCCGCATCTCCGCCGACTACACGCTGCAGAAGCTGCCCGGCGTGATCTACTCGCTCTCGGGCCCCGTCAATGTCGGCACCGACATCGGCGGCGATGGTGCCGCAACCGGCGGCCAGCGCGTCACCCTCACCATTCAGCCGGGCGTCACGGTCTTCGCTTCGTCGGGCAACGATTATCTGGTGGTCAACCGCGGCTCGCGCCTCAACGCGATCGGCACCGCCAGCGCTCCGATCATCTTCACCGCCCGCGACAACGTCCTCGGCACCACCACCGACAGCAGCCAGGGTCTGTGGGGCGGCATCATCCTGCTCGGCCGCGCGCCGATCTCGGATTGCAACACCGCTGTTGCCGGCGGCTCGGCCCAGTGCCAGCAGGTCATCGAAGGCACGACCAGCTCGCTCTATGGCGGCGCGGTCGCCGACGACAACAGCGGCACGCTGCAATATGTCCAGATCCGCTATTCGGGCTTCGCCATCGCTCCGGGCAATGAGCTGCAGGGCCTGACGCTCGGCGGCGTCGGCAGCGGCACCACCCTCGATCACATCCAGATCCACAACAGTTCGGACGACGGCATCGAGATATTCGGTGGCCGCGCCAATCTGAAATATCTGGTGATGACCGGCTCCGACGATGACGCGCTCGATACCGACCTCGGCTATAAGGGCTTCATCCAGTTCGTGATCGGCGTCCAGCGCGACGGTTCGAACGGCGATTCGATGATCGAAGCCGACTCGAACGGCAACGAAGATGCGCAGCCGCGTCAGAACACGCGCCTCGCCAACTTCACCTTCGTCCAGCGCTCGACCGTTCAGGGCGGCAATGTGATGCTGCTGCGCGGCGGCACCGACTATACGATGGTCAATGGCGTCGTGACCGGCACCGGTTCGTGCCTCGACATCGACGAGACCAACGGCACCACCACCCGCGCCGCCGATGCGTCGCTGGACGATGTCGGCCCGCCGGTCTTCCGCTCGGTCGTCCTCTCCTGCGCCACCGCGGCCTTCCGCGCAGATGGCAACGAAGCCGCCGTGCAGACGATCTTCAACGCCGGCACCAACAACAACGCCGCCTTCGTCCCGTCGCTGACCGGTACCTTCATCGACGGTGCCAATGAGCGCGCAGTGACGCCGTTCGACGCCCGCACGCTGAGCAGCTTCTTCGTCACCACGACGTACATCGGCGCGGTGCGAGATTCGACCGACACCTGGTATGCGGGCTGGACCTGCAACTCCTCGACCGCGTCGTTCGGCAGCACCAGCGGTTCGTGCACGTCGATCCCGAACTGACCGCGCTTGCACTGACTAGACGGGCGGCGGTCGCGAAAGCGCTCGCCGCCCGTTCGCTCATTCCGAACGGGGAACCCACATGACCACGTCTCTCGCCTTCGGGCGCCTGCTTCTTGTCTCGACGGCGCTGATGTCGCCCGCCGCGCTGCTCGCGCAGGCCGCGCCGACCACCGCTGCTCCCACCACCTCCGCCGCACCGGCGAAGGCCACGACCGACGATGACGAGCAGGTCGAAATCTCGACCCTGGGCGCCAGCAATCGCGACATCGTCGTGACCGGCCGCCGCCAGGAGAACACGATCCGCACGACCCCGCAGGTCATTTCGGTTCTCTCCTCGGCCGACATCGCCCGCACCGGCGACGGCGACATTGCCGGCGCGCTCCAGCGCGTCACCGGCCTCTCGGTCGTCGGCAACGGCTTCGTCTATGTCCGCGGCCTCGGCGACCGTTACTCGCTCGCGCTGCTCAACGGTTCGCCGCTGCCGAGCCCCGAGCCGCTCAAGCGCGTCGTTCCGCTCGACATCTTTCCGACGAGCATCCTCGCCTCGTCGCTGGTGCAGAAGAGCTATTCGGCCAATTATCCCCGCGAGTTCGGCGGTGGCGTGATCAACCTCACCACCAAGGCGATCCCGAAAGAGCCGTTTCTGTCGATCGGCGGCTCGATCGCAGGCAACACCGAGACCACCGGCCAGCTCGGCTATACCTATTATGGTTCGGACTATGACTGGTTCGGCTTCGACGACGGCACCCGCGACATTCCGGCGGGCCTGAAGTCGGCGATCAAGGCGTCGGGCACCAAGCCGATCGTCCAGGGCAGCGACTATAGCGCCGCCGACCTGCAGGGCTTCGCGGCGAGCCTTGCCAATGCCAGCACCTCGCTGCTCCAGCGCAACCGGAACATCCCGGCCAATTTCTCGGCCGACCTGACCGGCGGCACCGCGATGGACACCGACAGCGGCCGCATCGGCATCCTCGCAGGCCTCGGCTTCAGCAACAGCTGGCGCACCCGCGACGTGCTGCAGCAGTCGTCGATCGACCCGGACCTTGCCGGCATTCCGCAGACCCAGTTCCAGACCGTCATCACCGAGAACCACGTGACAGTGAACGGCCTGCTCGGCCTCGGCGCCGAAGTGAACGACCACAAATTCCGCTGGACCAACTTGTTCATCCGCGACACGGTCAAGCAGGGTCGACTGTCGGCCGGTTTCAACCGCAACGTCGAGGACCAGGAAGAGGGTCAGCCGGCCTCGCTGATCCGCCAGAACACCTTCTGGTTCGAACGCCAGTTGATCGACACCCAGGCGGTCGCCGAACTCCGCTTCGACAAGCTCAGCATCGACCTGCGCGGCACCTATGCCAATTCGCAGCGCGAGAGCCCCTATGAGCGCAGCTTCAGCTATAATTACAATGCGGGCGTGGGCGACTATATCAACAACCTCGCCTCGGGCGGCCAGTCGGCCGACATCGCCTTCAGCGATCTGAACGAAGACGTCTACGCGGCCAGCGGCGACCTGTCCTACAAGCTCGACGGCGCGCTGCGCGGCACGATCTCGGCGGGCTATTCGTTCAACGACACGAAGCGCCAGTCGGACCGCTACCAGTTCCAGTTCTTCCGGCCCGCCGGCGCTCTGGATCAGGCGGTCGCACAGTTGCGCCCCGACTATCTGCTGTCGGACTATAATATCTACACCTACAACATCCAGCTGCGCGACGTGTCGGGCGCGGAGGGGTCGCGCGCCTATCGCGCGGGCCTGCGCATCCACGCCGGCTACGGCCAGGCCGAGATCGAGGCGACCGACAAGCTGCGCGTCCAGGCGGGTGTCCGCTACGAGGATGCGGAGCAGGTCGTCACCCCCGACGCCGGACCGGGCACCACCCTGTCGAAGAGCTATTTCCTGCCGGCGCTGACCCTGACCTATAATTTCAGGGACGACATGCAATTCCGCGTGGCGGCCTCGAAGACGATCGCCCGCCCGCAGTTCCGTGAGCTGGCGCGCCAGATCTATCAGGACTTCGACAGCGATCGCCAGTTCACCGGCAATCCCTTCCTGACCGACTCGCAGCTCTACAACGCCGAAGCGCGCTATGAGTGGTATTTCGACCGCAACCAGCGCTTCTCCGTGGCCGGCTTCTTCAAGAAGATCGACAACCCGATCGAGGCTGCAGCCTTCTTCGCGGGCGGCGGCTCGCTGCGGACCGCCTTCGCCAACGCACCCGAAGCACATCTTTACGGTGCCGAGTTCGAGCTCGAGAAGCATTTTCCGCTCGACTTCCTGAGCGGTGATTTCTTCGCGACGAAGCGCATCGTCACGATCGCCAACTACACCTACACCAAGTCGA
>JAIYAJ010000442.1 GCA_027489105.1 Zymomonas sp.
AACAGGATCAGCGCGAGATTGTGCCGGGCCGCATCGAACTCCGGAGCCAGTTCGAGAGCCCGGCGCAGCAATGTCTCGGCGTCGCGGTAGCGGCCGATGCGACCCGCCACTTCGGCCAGCATCCGGATCGCGGCTATGTCTGTCGGACGTTCGCGCAGCGTCTGCCGCAGCAGGGCTTCCGCCTTAGGAATATCGTTGGTGACGAGCGCGTGTCCTGCCTCGATCAGGCGCGGATCGGTTGCGGCTGCCGCCAGTTCGCGAGCGGTAGCGGCCTGCGCGGCGGCATCGTCCCCGGCGGCGCGCTGGAGGTCGGCGATCATCCGCCAGGCGGGGGCATGGTTCGGCACCTGCGCAACAAGACGATGGGCTGCCGCAAGCGCGCCGTCCGGATCGCCGGCGCGCTGGCACGCCTGGGCCAGAAGCAGCAGGGCATCGGGTTGGCGCGGGATGACCTTCAATATCTCGCGGGCCTGTTCGGCGGCCATGGCGGGCGCGTCGCCGAGCATGCGGCGAGCATGGCCCAACGCCGTTTCGAGATTGGACGTCGTCGCTGTGGCCCCTGAACCCACGCATTGCCCCGCAAGCTTTAGAGACGACAGAAGAAACCGGTGCGGGGGGAGTGTCAACAAGGATGTTAGCTGTTGCGGAACGCGGTTCGTCGCCGCACAAGGCCGTGATGCAAAAGACACAGTCAGGGAGATCGATGATGCGTCACGCCTTGTTCGCCGGAGCCGCGGCAATCCTGCTTTCGGTGGCCGGTCCGGCTGCGGCGCAGGAAGCGAAGCTGGTCGCGATCAAGGCCGGACGGCTCGTCGATACCGCCAAGGGCGTGGTGCTGACCGATCAGGTCATCCTGGTTTCCGGCGCCAAGGTCATGGCGGTGGGCCCGGCGGCTTCGACGGCGATTCCGGCCGGGGCGGCGATGATCGATCTGTCGGGCAAGACGGTCTATCCGGGCCTGATCGACACGCATACCCATGTGACGGGCGATCCCACGACCAGCCCCTATGAAAGCTACCATCTGTCGGTTCCGCGTCAGGCGGTGACCGGCGCCGCCAATGCCCGCAAGACGCTGCTTGCCGGCTTTACGACAATCCGCGACGTCGGTTCCTCGGGCTATTCGGATATCGCTCTGCGCGACGGCATCGACGCGGGCGAGATCCCCGGACCGCATATCTTCGCCTCGGGTCCCGCTCTGGGCATCACGGGCGGGCATTGCGACGATAATCATCTGGCGCCCGAATATAGATATGAGGAGGAGGGCGTAGCCAATGGCGCCGATGCGGTGCGCGCTGCCGTGCGGCGCAACATCAAATATGGCGCAGACCATATCAAATATTGCGGCACCGGCGGCGTTTTCTCGCGCGGAGACAAGCCGGGCGCGCAGCAATATACGCAAGAGGAAGCCAACGCGCTGATCGCCGAGGCCCATCTGCACGACCGCCCCGTCGCGGTGCACGCGCATGGTGCCGACGGCATCAAGGTGGCGATCCGCGCCGGCGCGGACTCGATCGAACATGCCAGCCTGATCGACGACGAAGGGCTGAAGATGGCCAAGGCCGCTGGAACGGTCCTGTCGATGGACATCTACAACACCGAATATACCCAGTCGGAGGGGCGCAAGAATGGCGTGCCTGAGGAATCGCTGCAGAAGGATCGCGACATCGGCGATATCCAGCGGGAGAATTTCCGCAAGGCGGTGAAGATGGGCATCAAGCTCAGCTACGGCACCGACGCCGGTGTCTATCCCAATGGCGACAATGCGCGGCAGGCGGCAATCATGGCGCGTTACGGTATGACGCCCATGCAGGTGCTGCAGTCGGCAACGGTGGTGGGCGCGGCGCTGGTGCGCAAGCCGACGACGCTCGGTCAGATCGCGCCGGGCTTCTCGGCCGACATCGTTGCGGTCGACGCCGATCCGCTGGCCGATATCCGTGCGATCGAGAAGCCCAGCTTCGTGATGAAGCAGGGCGACGTCTATCTGGGCGACGCCGCGATCTGCGCGGCTTCGCCGTCGCGCTGGGGCTGCGCCGCACCCGCGCGCTGAGCGGGTGTTGCACCCGGCGCGACGCTTTTCCGGGCGTCGCGCCGTCGATGCAACGAAACCGCAACAGGATCTTCATGCGCACGTCACTCTGAGAGCCGAGAGGCGCCTCCCATAGGATTTCGAGGGAGGCAGATATGTTCAGGGGTCTGTTCGGCGCGAGCCGGGCCGTCATTGCGCTCGGATTGCTGGGATCGGGTGGTGCCATGGCCGGGACCATCGTCGGGACCGTATCCGACGCGTCGGGAACGCGCGCGCTCGAAAGCGCGCAGGTTCGCATCGTAGAGCTGAAGCGCGTCGCTGAAGCCGGACGCGACGGCAGCTATCGCTTCGCCGATGTGCCCGCCGGGACCTACACGATCGAGGCACGCTATGTCGGCGCGCCGACCGTCACCAGCAGTGTCGTGGTTCCCGAGAGCGGCGACGTTCGCGCCAATCTGGCGCTGGGGGGCGACGAAGCTGGGTCGATCATCGTCATCGGCCAACTGGCGAACCAGGCGAGCACATTGTCGCGCCAGCGCGCCGCCGACGGCGTCGAGAGCGTCCTCACCCGCGATGCGATCGGCCAGTTTCCGGACCAGAATGTAGCGGAGTCGCTGCGGCGTCTGCCGGGCATCAATATCCTGAACGATCAGGGCGAAGGCCGCTTCGTCTCGATTCGCGGCCTCGACCCCGAGCTCAACGCCTCGACGGTCAACGGCGTGCGGCTTCCGGCACCGGAATCGGACGTCCGCTCGGTCGCGCTCGACGTGATTTCCAGCGACATCATCGAATCGATCGAGGTGCGCAAGTCGCTCACCCCCGACATGGACGCCGATACGATCGGCGGCTCGATCGACATCAAGACGACCAGTGCCTTCGACCGCAAGAAGGACCTCTACAAGATTTCGGCCGAGGGCAGCTATAATGAGCTGACCGACAAGACCTCACCCAAGGGCAGCCTCGACTTCTCGACCCGGATCGGCGAGGATTTCGGGATTTCCGGCGGCCTGTCTTATTATCGCCGCCGCTTCGCGACCGACAATATGGAGATGGATGGCTGGGACATCGACGATGCCGGCAACGCCTATGCCGATACCGTCGAATATCGCGACTATGACGTCACGCGGAAGCGCATCAGCGCGTCGCTGTCGTTCGACGTGCGCGTCGGCGATTACACCAAGCTTTATGCCCGCGGCCTCTACAGCCAGTTCGACGACCAGGAATATCGCCGCCGCCTGATTTTCGAGATGGACGAAGCACCGAGCAGCAGCACCGCCAATGGCGCGACCTTCCTGTCCGATGATGGCGAGATCAGCGTGCAGCGCGACCTGAAGGATCGCTTCGAATCGCAGAAGATCCGGACGCTGTCGCTGGGCGGCGAGACCGACACCGGCGTGTGGAAGGCCGTCTATTCGGCGAGCTGGGCCAAGTCTTCGGAGCGCGAGAATGGCTCGATCGATCCGGTCGTGTTCGAGCGCAAGTTCGAGGATCCCGGCGAGTTCGGCGTCGCCTTCGACTACAGCCGTCCGAAGTTTACCGGTTACAGCATCACCACGGGGCAGACCGCATTTCTCGACCCCTCGGAATATGAGTTCGACAAGGTCGAGCGTACGACGCTGAGCGATTCCAAGGACGAGGAATTCGCGATCAAGGGTGATCTGTCGCGTGAGTTCGCGATGGAGAACGGCGTCTTCACGCTGCAGGCGGGCGGCAAGCAGCGCTGGCGCAAGAAGAGCTACAACGCGCAATTCGACATATATGATGGATATCCAACCGACCTGACGCTCGAGGACTTCCTTGGCGAGCAGGACTATGGGCTGGCGTCGATCGATCCCGTTCCGGCCAAGCGCAGCTTCCGCCGCTTCTTCTCGAACAATCTCGGCGCGTTCGAGCTCAATGACCTCGATACCATCCAGGCGTCGGCGGAGTCCGACTACAGCGTCCGCGAGGACATCACCGCCGGCTATCTGCTTGGTCGCTGGGACAGCGCGAAGCTGCGTCTGATCGGCGGCGTCCGCGTCGAGCGCACCCGCAACCGGATCGGCGGCAACCAGGTCACGCTGGTGGCCGAGGGCGAGGAATTCGGCGGCGTCACGGTCGATGAGGACAGTGTGTTCGTCGACGCGCAGACCTTCAAGCGGACTTACACCGACTGGCTGCCGAGCTTCACGGTTCGCTATGAGCCGGTCCGCAACCTTGTCCTGCGTGCGGCCGGCTATAAGAGCCTCGTCCGCCCGAAACTGTCGCAGCTCGCGCCGCGTGCGATCATCGAGGACAATGAGGGCGAGTTCGGCAATCCCGCGCTCAAGCCCTACAAGGCCTGGAATGGCGATCTGGCCGTCGAATATTATTTCGGCCGCAACGCCGCGATCACCGCGGGTGTCTTCTACAAGAATATCAAGGATTATGTCGTCGAGGTCGTCAATCAGGACGTCCCCTATAATGGCCTGATCCTCGACGAGGCGACCACCTTCGCCAATGGTCCGAAGGCGACGGTCAAGGGCTTCGAGTTCAGCTACAGCCAGGCCTATACCTCGCTGCCGGCGCCGTTCGACGGGCTGCTGACCCAGATCAACTATACCTATACCGACGCGAAGGGGCGCGTGTTCACCGATGGCGACATCACCGACCCGCGCCGCATCCCGCTGCCGGCTTCGTCCAAGCACACCTTCAACGTCGTGATCGGCTATGAGAAGGGCCCGCTCAGCCTGCGCGCGGCCGGCACCTTCCGCGACAAATATCTCGACGAGCTGGGCGACGATGCGACCACCGACCGCTATGTTTCCAATCACTTCCAGCTGGATCTGAGCGGAAAATATCGGATCACCGACAATATCCGCATGTTCGCCGAATGGGTCAACGTGTTCGACCGACCCTATTTCGCCTATCAGAATCTCGACGACCGTCGCCGGCTCCTGCAATATGAAGAATATAGCTGGACGGCGAAGTTCGGCGTGACGGCAAGCTTCTGATGCGCGGTTTCAGCCTAGCCTTGGTAGTCCCGCTACTGGCGGGATGCGCGGCGCGGGAAATCCCGGTCGAGCAGCGCATCGCGATGGCGGCTCCCGCCGCGACGGTCACCGCCAAGAGCGAGACCGTGCCGGTGGGGACGTCGAACGCCGATGCGGCCGACGATCCCGCCATCTGGCGCAACCCGGCATCCCCGGCGGACAGCCTGATCGTCGGAACCGACAAGAAGGCGGGGCTCTATGTCTACGGGCTCGACGGGAAGAGCCGGGACTTCGTCGATGCGGGCCGGGTCAACAATGTCGACCTGCGCGATGGCGTGGCGATGCCGGGTGGACCGGGCGTGCTGGTCGTCGCCAGCGATCGCAACGACGTCACCCAGGCAAAGCTCGCGCTGTTCCGGCTCGATACTGGCACCGCCAAGCTGACCCCGCTCGGAACGCTCGCGGCCGGCAGTGGCGAGGCTTATGGCGTCTGCCTTTATCGCGAGGGGATCGTCCTGCACGCCTTCATCGTGTTGAAGGACGGCACGATAAACCAGGTCGCGATCGACGCCAGTGGCGCCCAACCGACGGGCCGCATCGTCCGCACGATGAAGCTCGGCACCCAGTCGGAGGGTTGCGCCGTCGACGATCGCTCCGGTCGGCTCTATGTCGCCGAGGAGGATGTCGGCCTGTGGCGTTTCGACGCCCATGCTGCCGGCTCGACGGCGCCGGTCAAGGTTGCCGCTGCGGACGGGCGCAACATCGTGGCGGACGCCGAGGGTGTAGCTATAGCTGCGATCGGCGCCGACCAGGGCTATGTGCTCGTATCGAGCCAGGGCGACAATGCCTACGCCGTGTATCGCCTGTCCGACGACAGCTATGTCGGCCGCTTCCGGATTGCGCGCGGTTCGGTTGGTTCGGTCGAGGAAACCGACGGCATTGACCTGATGCTGGGCGACTTCGGACCGGATTATCCGGGCGGCCTGTTCGTCGCGCAGGACGGCCACAATGATGGCCGGGCGCAGAATTTCAAGCTGCTTGCCTGGCGTGACATCGCGGCCGCGCTTGGGCTGACCGACTGACGGCTTAGAGGGTGCCGCGCTCGGCGAGCCGCAGCATGACGAGCGTCGAGAGCATCGCCCGTTCGGGCAGGCTCTCGACGATCAGATATTCGTCGGCCGAATGGATCGCGCCGCCGCGCACGCCCATCGTATCGACCACGGGCACCCCGCAGGCGGCGATGTTGTTGCCGTCGCAGACCCCGCCGCTCGGGCGGTGGCCGATCGGCCGACCCAGCAGCGCGGCGCTGTCCTCGACCAGCGCGAACAGTCTCTCGGCTTTCGCGTCGAGCGGCTTGGGCGGCCGGCCGAAGCTGCCGTGGCGATGGATCGACACCCCGTGCGCGGCCTCGACCTCGGCGATGATCGCGGCCATCAATGCCTCGGCGTCACGCTGGTCTTCGGGCAGGGCGGGACGGAGATTGACGCGCAGCACGGCGCGGTCGGGGACCATGTTGTTCGGCCCGCCACCGTCGATCTTTGCGGGATTGATCGACAGGCCCGGCCGCCTCGCCTGATAGAGCCGCAGCGCCAGATCGGCAGCGGCGACGACCGCATTGCGGCCATCCTCGGGATTGCGGCCGGCATGGGCCGACCGGCCGCTGACGATCAACGAGAAGTTGCCGCTGCCGGGCCGGGCGCCTGCCAGCGTACCGTCGGGCAGGGCGGAGGGTTCATAGGTCAGTGCGGCAAGCTTGCCCTGCGCGGCGCGCGCGATCAGCGCGGCGGAGCCGGGCGATCCGATCTCCTCGTCGGAATTGATCACGACCTCATAGCCGATACGGTCGCGCAGGGGGGACGCCTCGACGCCGCACAGTGCCGCCAGCATCACCGCTATGCCGCCCTTCATATCGGCGACGCCGGGGCCGTTGAGGACAGAACCGCCTTCCAGATCGGTCAACGTCTGGAAGGGGTGATCGACCGCAAAGACCGTATCCATATGGCCTGTAAGGATGAGCTGGACGGGGGCTTCCGGCCGAACCCGCAGATGGAGGTGGCGGCCATAGGCGACCGGCCGCACCGATCCGCTGCTGTCGACATTCTCGCCGGGCACTGCCTCGACGAGATCGAGTGCGCCCGGCAGGATCGCGAAGGCATCGGCGAGCAGTGACGCCTGCATGGCGAGTCCCTCAAGATTGCGCGACCCGCTGTTGATGCTGCTCCACTGCTGCACCTGCGCCAGCATCGGCGCGGCGGCGGCGACCTCCAGCGCCGCGCGGTGCGCCGCGACGATGGCAGCGCCCTCGCTCACAGCAACCGGTCCCCGAGTTCGGAGGTCAGGTCGATCACCGCGTCGGCCTCGAAGCTGGCCACCGGATAGGCGCAATAGTCGGCGGCGTAATAGGCGCTGGGCCGGTGGTTGCCCGACTGGCCGAGCCCGCCGAAGGGCATGTTCGCGGCAGCGCCCGTGGTCGGCCGGTTCCAGTTGACGACTCCGGCGCGCGAGCGGTGGAGGAAGCGATGCCAAAGCTCGGGATCTTCGCTCAGCAGTCCGGCCGACAGACCGAAACTGGTCGCGTTCGCCGCCTCAATCGCCGCGTCGAAATCCGGCACGCGGACGACCTGCAGGATCGGCGCGAAAATCTCCCGGTCGGGAGCGGCGATGCCCGTGACGTCGTACATGCCGGGCATGACGAAGGCTTCACTGCGATCGAGCCGCTCGAAGGGGAGGAGCGGGCGGGCGCCCAGCGCCTTGAGCGCATCGACCGCGTCGAGCGCGTTTCGTGCGGCTGCGGGCGAGATCAGCGGCCCCATATAGGGTTCGGCGGGATCGTCCCACGCCCCGATCCGCAACCGGGCCGCCAGCGTATGGACCGCCTCGATGGTGGAATCGCCTTCATGGCCCTCGGGGATGATCAGCCGCCGGGCGCAGGAGCAGCGCTGACCGGTGGTGACGAAGGCCGATTGCACGATCGCCGCCGCCATGACGTCGGGGTCGCCCCAGGCGATCAGCGGATTGTTGCCCCCCAGTTCGAGCGCAAGCACGACATGCGGACGATCCACCATCGCGCGGCGAAAATGGCGTCCGGTTTCGGCCGAACCCGTGAACAGAAGACCGTCGATGTCGGCATTGACCAGCGCCGCGCCCTGATCGCGGCCGCCCTGCACGATATGAAGGACGTCCGCCGGCACGCCCGCGTCATGGAGCGCGGCGATCATGTTCCCGCCGGTCAACGGCGCTTCCTCGGACGGCTTGAAGATGACCGCATTGCCCGCCAGCAGCGCCGGGACGATGTGGCCATTTGGCAGGTGCCCGGGGAAGTTATAGGGCCCCAGCACCGCCATCACGCCATGGGGACGATGGCGCAGAACAGCCCGCCCGAAGCCGGTATCGGCTTGCCGGCTGCCGGCGCGCTCCGCCTGCGCCGCGATCGAAACTCCGACCTTGGCCGCCATCGAGCCGAGTTCCGCGCGGCTTTCCCAGAGAGGCTTGCCTGTTTCGCGGGAGATGTCGCGCGCGAGCGTTTCTGCGCGCTCGCTCAATATCTCGGCATAGCGTCTGAGGATCGCGATGCGGTCCTCTAGCGGCCGGTCGGCCCAGGCGGGAAGCGCCTTGCGTGCAGTCTGAACGAGCGCCGGAACCCGCTCCGGGGGCGTCGCTTCGCCTTCCCAGACGGTTTCGCCGGTGGCGGGATCCAGCGAGCGCATCACTGCCTGACCCTCACCATATCTCCTTCGCCGATGCGCAATGCGTCCATCGTTTCACCGTCGAGCATCGCCGCGTCCGCGTCGATGCGCACTTTGGTACGAACCGCGCGGAACGTGCCGATGGCGTCGACCGACACGAGATGCTCGGCTGCTTCGCCGGGATCGCCGCGCCTTGCGGGCAGCCGCGTCGAACGCTCGATCGTGCGGATCGCATCGCGCGGCGCGGAATAGGTCGGCCCGCCGTCGAATATGTCGACGAGGCCCGAGCCGCGAAACCCCTCATGGTCGAGCATGGCGCGCGCGGCCTCGCCCTCGACATGGACGCGGCCGATCGCCTCGGCGGCGCTGTCGGGGATGAGCTCGACATAGATCGGGTGCCGCGGAGCGAGGTCGAGGATGAACTGGCCATCGGTCGACATCACCATATGATCGGCTTCGTCGAAAGGCAGACGGAAGAATTTGCTCGCGACGCCGTCCCAGAAGGGACAGGTGCCGTCCGGTGCGAAATAGCCGCGCAGTTCGGCCATGACGGTTTCCGAGAAGCGCTTGGGCTCGGCCCCGATCAGCATGTAGCGCGAGCGGGCGAGCAGGCTGCCGGCGCCGCCCGAGCGTCGCTCGGGGCGCAGGTAGAGCGAACCGACCTCGGTCCACCCGGCGCATTCGTTGACCAGCACCAGCGCCTGATGGTCGAAGCGCGTGTTGATCGCCGAGGAGAATTGCGCGAGCGTCATCACCCGGAAGGAGAAATGCGGCCGACCGACGCCGACCGCCGCGCGAACCCCACACAGCCCTTCGATCCGTCCAGTCGCGCTGTCCTCGAGCATCAGCGTATACCAGGCTTCGCGCGGCGCCATTTCGCCCCGGAAGCTGGCTTCCGACAGGGTCAGACGATGGAGCAGAGTCGCCTCATCCTCAGGCAGGCTGGTGAAGCCGCGACCCGACAGGATGGCGAGTTCCATGAGCGAGCCCAGGTCCGGCGTCGCAGCTGGGCGGACGATCAGCATGGGCGAGCCGCGCGGTGGCAGGGACGGTTCATCATTGCTCGCTTGTGCGTCATTACGCGCCTGAGTTCAAACCCGGGCCAGCAGATCGTCCAACGCATCATGGGCCCGGCCGATGCTGTTCCAAAGGTCCGGGAGCGCGAGATCGGACGTGCCGATCTGCTCGGGCCAGTGGCGGTCGACCACCGCGCACAGCGCGTCCCAGCGCCGCTCGTCGAGCAGGAAGCGCGGGTCGATCGCGGCGCGCTGCGCTTCCGTGACCGGAACACGCAGTCGCAGACAGGCCGGGCCGCCTCCATTGCGCATGCTCTCGCGCACATCGACGACGATCGCCTGTGCAATCGGGTTGTTACCCGCGACGATGCCTTCGACCGCCGCCCAGACGCTCTTATGCTCTTGTGCCTCGGAGGGGAGAATCAGCGCCATGCTGCCATCGGGCAGCGTGATCAGCTGCGAATTGAACAGATAGGAGCGGATCGCATCGTCGAGCGTGATGCTGTCGACCTCGACCGGCACGAAGCCGGGCACGTCGCGTGCCAGGGCCGCAAACAGCCCATCGCGGTCCTCGAAGGCCTCGGCATGGGCCAGCAGGACATATTCGTTGGCGACGGCGACGACATCATTGTGGAAGGCGCCGGCGTCGATCGCGCGCTGCGACTGCAGCATATGGAGCGCCGGTGCGCCCGACAGACGCGCCACCGCTTCGCCCGCTCGCCGCGCTTGGCGTTCGGGAAAGCGGCTGCCGCGCTGGGTGCCGTGGATGAAGACGTTGAGGCCGCGCGCGGCATGGGAAGGCGTCAGCCGCATATGGTTCGCCGCGCCCTCGTCGCTGAAATGCTGCGAGGCAGGGAGGGGGGCATGGACGGCGAAATGGGCGGCGTCGGGGAAAATGCGGCGCAGCATGGCGAAGGTGTCGGCTGCCTCGAAACTCCGGTGGAGCATCGTCGACAGATTGGCGGTCACCAGATGCACGCGACCGTCGGCGCTGTCGGCGGGGGCAATCACGGTCGCTGCGTTCGCGGCCCACATGGCCGAGGCCGAGCAGATATTGTTGAAGAGCAGCGGGTCTTCCCCTGCCGCCGACGACAGGACTTCGCGATCCGTCCCCTCGAACCCCAGAGCGCGCAGCGCCGGCACTGCCGGGCGGCGAGGTGGAGGAAAGAAGCCCTGTACGAGGCCGAGGTCCATCAGCCTGCGCATCTTGCCCAGGCCTTGCAGCGCCGCCGCACGCGGGCGTGAAACCGCACCCGCATTGCTCGCACTGGCGATGTTGCCCGGCGACAGACCGGCATAATTGTGGATTGGCCCGACAAGGCCGTCGAAGTTGATTTCGATGGTGGTCATAGCGCCAGATATCCGATCGGGTCATGCTCCGCGAGGCCCAGCACGTCGGCGCTCAACCGGTCGGTGCGGATATGCCCGCTGGCGGCTTCCACCGCTGCGGGGACGCAGCAGAAATCGGCGCCGCTGCCTTTGACCAGCATATGGTCGCGCACCGTATCCGTGATGGTGCCGCCGGCGAATGTTGCGTGATGCAGATCGCGGACGGCGCGCAGCTGGTCGATCTCGGCCACGAGTGTGGGGCCGGCATCGAATATGTCGACATAGCCTTCCTCGCGGAACCCCTCTTCGAGGAGCAGCGCGCGCGCTGCACGGCCATCGTCATGGACCTTGCCGATCACTTTCTGCGCGTCCGTCGAGAGCATGTTGACGTAGATCGGCGCGCGCGGGCCGAGATCGGCGATGAACTGGTTGCCGGTCGTTGCATTGATATGGTCGGCCTCGGCAAAGCTCATCGCATAGAAGCGGCCGCCGACCGCGTCCCAGAATGGCGAGCGGCCGTCGTCGAGCCATCCGCGCAGATCGGCCACGACCCGATCGCCGAACAACGCGCGGTGGGTGGCGATGAACAGATAGCGGCTGCGCGCCATCATCCGCCCATAGCCGCCCTTGCGCAGTTCGGGGTCGACCATCAATCCACCGACCTCGGCGCAATCCTCCAGATCGTTGGTGAGGGTGAGTACGGGGAAGCGTACCATACGCCCGTCGATGCTCGACCGCTGCGTCATATGGCTGATGCGGTAGCTGTAGAAGGGCCAGTCGACGCCCAGGCGGGGAAAGACCATGCCGCATCCGCGCAGCCGGCCATCGATCTCCAGCCCGAGTATGATCGCACCGCCCAGCTTTTCGCCCGACAGCAGGCGGCGGCTGCAATTGATCTTGCTCTCCAGCGTCGCGCGGTCGGGGGGCAAATTGGTAAAGCCCGGACCTGCCAGCCGGGCGAGGCTCATCAAGGCCTCGAGATCGTCGGGCCGTACCGGCCGGATGCGGGGGATCGTCATGGAGTCGGGCATTGCCGGACGACAGTAACAATCGAAACGATCAAGTCCATATGCCGCCGGGTGCGATGGCTTGCCTCCCGCGCCGTTCCATAGGACAGCGGGCCATGGACATGCCCGATCTCCTCATGGTGCGCTCTGCGCTGCCGATGCTCGACATTTTCGGCATCGCGATCTTCGCGGTCAGCGGCGCGCTGGCGGCGGCGCGGCGCGGGCAGACGATCGTCACTTTCACCTTCTTCGCGGCTGTAACGGGAACCGGCGGCGGGACGTTGCGGGACCTGCTGATCGGAG
The DNA here is from genome assembly GCA_027489105.1 of Zymomonas sp. The sequence goes on from JAIYAJ010000442.1 coordinate 12,319, forward strand.
CCCCGGTCTTCTGGATCCACGATAACCGCGCACTCGCGGTCTGCTTGCTGGCGGCGCTCGCCGTCTGGATGACACCGACGCGGATCTGGCCGGTGCGGGCGCTCGAATGGTTCGACGGGGTCGGGCTGGCCGCCTATGCGGTCTTCGGCTCATGGAAGGCGCTGGCCTTCGGCATTCCACCACTCGGCGCCGCCACCATGGGGGTGGTGACCGCCTGCATGGGCGGCATCGTCCGCGACGTGCTGGCGGGGGAGCCCTCGATCCTGCTGCGGCCGGAGCTGTATGTGACCGCAGCGGCACTGGCTGCAGGACTGTTCGTCGTCCTCACCTTGCTCGGCGCGCCCCTGTATGTGGCTGCAGCTCTGGCGGCGGGCGCCGGCTTCGCTTTGCGCGCGTTGGCCATAGCCCGTGGCATTGCGCTGCCCGGCTACCGCGACTGAGGCACGTTCGACCGATCCCGTTCAGGAACCGGCCCTGCGCTGAGACGTAGTTAAGGGCCTGTAACGGTAAGGATGTAGAGATGCGTAAAGTCACGATCGCCTTGTCCGCGACGCTGGTCCTTCTGGCCGGCTGCGGGCCGAAGAAGCTGGCGTTGCCGACCGACCCGATCGACCGGGCGGCGACCTGCGCTGTCGTCAGTGCGGCCTCCGCACGGGCGGGGAACAGCAACGTCAAGGCCGATCTGGATTTCCCGGCGCAGACCCGAATCCTCCATTATGCGATGCTCGCCGCCTCGGACGGCAATCGCTTCGACACGCCCACGGCTTCGGCGGTAGTGTCGCGCATGAGCGAACTGGAAGGCGACGTCACCGCAGGCAACTGGCAGGATCTCGTCCAGCCATGCAACCAGAGCTTCCCGCTTGCGGCGAAGATCGGCGGCGTCGAACTGCCTGCGCAGCGGTTCGAGGCGGCCATCGGCTGCTATGCGCTGGGCGATTTTCTCACCAAGTCGGTGACGAGCAAGGAGCCAGCCACTGAGAAGATGATGTCCGAGCTTATGGCGATGCGGCGGAACCTCGATGCGACGATCGGCGATGGGCTGAAGGCGCGCGGCGCGAGCAAATATGAAAGCACGCTCGAATTGAAGCAGGAGGCGCTGGTCCGCATGACCCGCCTCGGGCCGCCGAACGAAACAGCCCAGGCCTGCACGGCGCGGTTCGGCTGATCCGCAGGATCCGGCTGGCCTAGCGAAGCAGCCAGGCCAGCAAGCTGCGCGCCTCGCTTATGTCCTTGGCGCGCGGCGCGCCGGACAGGCTCTGGCATTCGAGGCAGCGCACCTGCATCGAGGGACCCGTCAGCAAGGACTTGGCTGTCCCGACCGCCTGCAGCATCTGCCGCTCGGGCCGACCGAGAATGACGGCCCAGGGATCGGTCGCAACCTGCGCCTCACGGCTTTCCTCGGGGGCAGCGAAGTCGCGCAGCAACTGACGCCAGGGCGACAGCGGTTCCTCGATGTAGAGCGGGTGGACATTGGCGGGGTCGAGCTTGGCAAGCTTGGCGGCAGCGGCGACGGCATCGTCGACATTGCCGAAGCTGTCCACGAGGCCGATCTGCCGCGCGGCGACGCCGGACCAGACGCGGCCCTGCGCGATCTGGTTGACCCGCTCGGGAGTCATCTTGCGCGACTGCGCGACGAGACCGACGAAGCGACCATAGATGTCTTCGATCGAGCCTTGCACCATCGCATCGAACTGCGGGGATGTACCGCGCAGCACGTCGGGCTCGCCTGAAAGGGGGGTCGTCTTTACCCCGTCGGCACCGATGCCGAGCTTTTCGAGCGATCCCTGAAATGTCGGGATGATACCGAACACACCGATCGAACCGGTGATCGTCGAGCGGTCGGCGATGATGCGATCGGCAGGGGTCGAGATCCAGTAGCCGCCGCTGGCAGCAAGGCCGCCCATCGACACCACGACGGGCAACCCCATCGCCTTGGCTTCGAGCACTGCCGAACGGATGCGGTCAGCCCCGGTCACCGAGCCGCCGGGCGAATCTACCCGCAACACCAGCGCCTTGATGCGCTTGCGCGCCAGTTCCTCTTCGAGCAACTCGGCGATGGTCGTGCCACCGGCAGTGCCCGGCGGGGCATAGCCGTCGACAATTTCTCCGGCGACCGTCAGCACGCCGATGGGCATTCCGGCAGACTTTTCCGGGTTGGAAGACACCCAGCGATCGAAGTCGATCGTCTTGAAGCCGTTGGGAAGGTCGCCGGCATCCTCGCCCGCGATCGCGGCGATGCGCGAACGGAAGGCGTTGCGGTCGCCGAGCTTGTCGACCAGGCCATTGTCGACGGCGGCCTGCGACATCCTGCCCCCGGATGCGCCGATCAGCGCGGTCGGACGGGCGATATAGTCGGCGATGCGGGCCTTCGGCCGTGCCTTGCGGACGTCGGCCTGCCACTCGGCCCAGATCGCGCCGTACAGCGCCTGGCTGGCCTCGCGCGCCTCGGGTGACTGATCGTTTCTCAGGAAGGGTTCGACGGCGGCCTTATAGGTGCCGACACGGTATATCTTGGCGGTGATGCCAAGCTTGTCCATCAGCCCCTTAAAATAAGGCTGCGATCCGCCGGGCCCGGCGATGGCGACGGCGCCGAGCGGGTCGAGCCAGATCTCCGTAGCGTGGGCCGCGAGGCGATAGCCGTCGTCTGCATAGGCCGTGGCATAAGCGAAGACCGGTTTGCCGCCGGCGCGGACCTTGTCGATGGCGGCGGATGCGGCGGCGAGTGTCGCGGGTTCGGCGCCCATGAAGCCGTCGAGGTCTAGCACCACCGCTTTTACGCTGCTCGAACGCGATGCAGCGGACAGCGCGCGCTCGACATCGCGCAGGCGCGTTTCGCGAACGAGACTGTTGCCGCCCGACAGCAGCGACAGCGTATCGGTCTCGGACGGCTGTTCGACCAGGCTGCCCGCCAGATCGAGAACGAGCGCGCCGGAGGAAGGCAGGGCGCTGTTCGGTTTCATCGACAGGGCGAAAGCGAGCGTGCCGAAGAACAGCAGCATGGCGATCAGGACGAGCGCGTCCTTGATCCCCACGAGCAAGGCCCAAAGCCCCCGTACCAGTTTCATCGCGCGATCAACCTTCGTTCCGTTATGCGGAGGCAGATAGGGACCCCGCGACGCGGCGTCCATGGGATCAGCTGTGATATTGCGCCTGAGACATGCTGATGTCGACGCCCACGTTCATCACCTCATGCCCGCCGCCGACGCGGGCGCCCGAGATCGGCGCGGCATCGCGGAAGTCGAGGCCTTTGGCGACGCGGACATAGCGCTCGTTCGGGCACATGTCGTTGGCCGGGTCGAAGCCGATCCAGCCGAAGCCCGGCACGTCGATCTCCGCCCAGAAATGCGGGGCATGGCGATGCTCCGGATCGGGAGATTCGCGATAGATGTATCCGGTGACGAAGCGCGCAGCGAAGCCCGCAGCGCGCGCGACCGACACGAGGACATGGGCGAGGTCCATGCTGCAGCCATGTCCCGCCTCGATGATCTCGGCGACCGATCGAACCTCGGTGCTGCGCTGAAGATTGCAGCGGAAGAGCGCTGCCACGGCAGAATTGAGTGCATGGGCGCGGGCAAGATCGTCACCGGTGGTCCCGCCATGGCGCTCGGCCAGATCGACCAGCGGCTCCGGTGCCTTGGTGAGTTCGGTCGGGCGTCGAAAAATGGCCGCCGGTAATGTTTCGGCGGTCCCGGTAACGACCCCGGCGCGATCCTCGGTCAGGACCTCGCCCGAAACCCGCATCCCGATCCGCTCGATCGGACCCGCCAGATAGAGCATCGAGACGACATTGCCGAAACCGTCGCGCGAATGTTTCAGGCGCGCATCGCAATCCACGTCGATATGCCAGTTGACGATATTCTGCCCGACATGGCTCGTCGGTGTCATGCGCAGCATCTGCACCACGCGCGACTGCGGGATGGTGAAGCGATATTCGGTCTGGTGCTGGATCAGCAGGCGCATGTCAGGAGAACCGGAACTGTTGACCGACGGCATGGTGGATCCGCGTATTCTCCCGAATGAACGCGGTCAGCCATTCGTGCAGGCCCTGGTTGAAAATGGCGTCGATCGATGTGCGCTCCAGCGCGTTGTGGCGGACGCGCGCGAGACGGTCTGCCTCGCCCTGAAGGCCGGTGCGCTTCCCGATCGCGTTGAGGTGACCGATCGCCTCCTCCGATGAGGCGATGAGCGAGCGTGGCAACTCCCGGCGCAGGCTGAGCAGTTCCGCCACCAGCCAGGGCTTCAGCCCCTCGCTGTACAGCCAGCGATAGGCGGTCACCGCCGAAACGGTATGGAGGATGGTCGTCCACTGATCGCGGTCGATCGGTCCGCCCACCTTCTCGCCCTCGGGCAGGAGGAGGTGATATTTGACGTCGATCAGCCGGGCCGTGTTGTCCGCCCGCTCCATCGCCGCGCCGAGGCCTATGAAGGCATAGGCTTCGTTGCGCAGCATGCGGTGCAGAGCGCCCTCGAAACCGCGCGTCTCCGCACGAATCTGTTCGACGAGGCTGAGCGTTGCCTGGCTGCCCCCGGTGGAAGCGCGGCCACGCAGGCCCAGCCAGGCGCGGTTGATCGCTTCCCAGGCATCGCGGCTGAGCGCCGTTCGCACCGACTTCGCATTGCTGCGCGCAGCATCGAGGCAGGAGCGCACCGAATTGGCATTGTCGGTCGACAGCGTCAGGTAGCGGCTGATGGCGAGCGGGGTCCTGGTTTCGCCGGTGAGCGCGAAATCCTGGTCGGCGGCAGCGACGAGCAGTGCGCTGTCCCAGGCGCCCTGGCCCGCCGGGCGGGCGGACAGGGCGTCGAGCCTTATGGTGGCCTCGATCAGCTTGGCGGTGAACTCGGCCCGTTCGACATAACGGCCGATCCAGTAGAGCGAGTTGGCGGTACGCGAGAGCATCAGGCGCGCACCTCCGGGCCGGTCAGGATGAGGCTGTCCTTGGTGCCGCCGCCCTGGCTGGAGTTCACCACCAGCGATCCCTCCCGCAATGCCACGCGGGTCAATCCGCCCGGCGTTATGGTGACGCCCCTGGCGCCCGACAGGACGAATGGCCGGAAGTCGACATGGCGTGGTGCCACCCCGGCTTCGGTGAGGGTGGGGACGGTGGACAGGGCCAGCGTCGGCTGTGCGATGTAGCGTTGTGGCTCGGCGATCAGGGCGGCGCGGAACTCTTCGATCTGCGCCTTGGTCGCGGTAGGGCCGACCAGCATGCCGTAGCCGCCGGATCCGTCGACCAGCTTGACCACCAGCTTGTCGAGATTGTCGAGCGTATAGCGCAACGCATCGGCCTCGCGGCAGCGATAGGTCTCGACATTCGGCAGTTTGGCGTCGCTCCCCGAATAATAGCGGACGATTTCGGGCATGTAGCTGTAGATCGCCTTGTCGTCGGCGATGCCCGTACCCGGGGCATTCACCAGCGCGACATTGCCCGCCATATGGGCGGCGATGATGCCCGGCACGCCCAGCAGCGAGTCCGGACGGAAGACCAGCGGGTCGAGATAGTCGTCATCGATCCGGCGGTAGATCACGTCGACCTGGACTCGCCCCTCGATCGTGCGCATCCAGACCTTGTCGTCGTCGACCTCCAGATCGGCAGCCTCGACCAGTTCGATGCCCATCGAATCGGCGAGGAAGCTGTGCTCGTAAAAGGCCGAGTTGAAATGGCCTGGGGTCAGCAGGACGCAGGTGGCACCAGCGCCCTGATTGCGCGGGGAGACCGACTGGAGCGTTTCCAGCAGCGCATCGGGATAGGAGTCGATCGGGGCGACCTTGAACTGCTCGAACAGTTCGGGGCAGAGCCGCAGCATCGCCTCCCGATTTTCGAGCATGTAGGACACGCCCGAAGGTGTGCGCGCATTGTCCTCGAGCACCCAGAAATCGTCGGGCCCGGTCCGCACCAGATCGATGCCGCAGATATGCGCGAACACACCGTGCGGCGGCTTGGCTCCCGCGAGCATCGGACGGAATTGCGGATTGGACAGGATCAGTTCTTCGGGAACGATCTTGTCGGCGAGGATCTTCCGGGGGCCGTAAATGTCGGCGAGGAAGGCGTTGATCGCCTCGACGCGCTGGACGAGGCCTTCGGAGAGATTGGCCCATTCGCGGGCGGTGAAGATACGCGGGACGATGTCGAAGGGAATGATGCGCTCGGCGGATTCGTCTTCGCCGTAGACGGCGAAGGTAATCCCAAGTTGTCGGAAGGCGGCTTCGGCGGCCTTCTGTCTTCGATCGAGTTCGCTAGACGGCGTGTCCTCTATCCATTGCAATAACTCCGCGAACTCGGGTCGTCCTGCCGGGTCGCCCGGTGTGCCGCGGATCTCGTCGAAAGCGCCTGTCCCTGCCATACAGCTCCGTTATTGTTCGTATCGAACAAGTGGATGGTGCATCGCTTTGTTGCGACGCACAAGAGGTTTTGCGGCTTCATGGATATGGCATGTTTCCAGCCCGCGCGAGCGCGTACAACGCGGCAGATATTGTGCCAGTTCCATCAAGGACTTGGCGCAAAGAAAAAGAGAAAAACGCGGCTGATCAACCTGGCTTCGCCTTGCCGAGATAGCTCGAAAGACGATTCCGGTTGGAGCCGCGCGCACGGGCCGGGTTGAGCAGATCGTAGACCACGGCATTCTCCAGCACCTTCTGCACATAGCCGCGCGTCTCGGCGAAGGGAATCGCTTCGATCCAGTCGACCACGTCGACGCCCGGCAGGCGTGGATCGCCATTGGCGCGGATGAACTTGTTCACATTGCCCGGACCGGCATTGTAGCTGGCGACCGCCAGCACATAATTGCCGCCATAATGACTGAGCATGCGATCGAAGAAGGCCGATCCGATCGTGACGTTGTAGCCGACCTCGCCCAACCGGACCGGATCATAAGGCAGTCCCATGCGCCCGGCTTGCTCGCGCGCGGTCGCCGGCATCAGCTGCATGATGCCGCGCGCACCGGTCCTGCTGGTGGCTTCCCGATCGAACTGGCTTTCCTGGCGTCCGATCGCGTGGATCAGGGTCCAGTGGTCGCGCATCGCCTCGGGGACCGGGACTTCGGGAAAACCGATCCGCAGCGGGTCGGGCGTGCCGCTGGTGCGTGCATTACGGGAAACCATGACGCCCAGATCGGGCCGGCCGATCGACCGGGCCAGTTCGCCCGCGAGGATATGGTCGGCATCGCTCGAGGCATTATTGGCGATGAGGCGGATGAACTGCGTCTGGTCCTGCCATGGGCCGGTCCGGCCCAAAAGGCGGGCGGCGCGAACGACCTCGCTCGCCTCGAAGCTGGCGCGCGCCTGATTGGACACCGCCGCCTTGGGCGGCTCCGGCGGCAGCGCGATTTCGCGACCAAGGCGTTCGGTTGCGAGCTGGCCGTAGAATTGATCCACATGGACGGCCGCCTGGCCGAGATAGCTGCGCGCCCAATCGGGCTTGCCGCCGCGTTCGGCTGCGCGGCCGGCCCAGTACCAACCTTTTGTCTGTGTGCCCGGTGTCTGCGCGGCCCGCGAATAGCGGTCGAACATGGTGACCGCATCGTCATAGCGGCCGAGCTTTTCCATCGCCACGGTGCCCGCCAGCCACATCAGGCTGGTATAATCGTCGCGTTCGGCGAAGGGGCGGTCGCGGATGCGTGTGCCCGGCGGGAAGGCCTGTTCGGCATGTTTGGCGATGGCGAGCGCAAGATCGAACTGGCTGTCGGCGCGCGCCGCCTGCGCGAAGCTCAGCAGATTGTCGAGGAAATAGGCCGTGTCGAACGGTGCGGCCGTCAGGTTGCGCGACTGGGCGAGCCATATCCGCGCCGCCATGCTGTCGCCCTTGTCGCGCAGATAGCGGGCGCGCTCGATCATGAAACCGGGATCGTGGTTGATCGCGTCGCCGGCGGCATCGATCTGCGCCTGCACGTCGGCGTCCTGCCGGACGAGCGCGAGGCGCGCGGCATAGAGCGGTCGTCGGGCGGGCGAGGTATTGGCGAGTTGGCGTGCTGCGGGCGTCGTCGCGCGATCGAGCAGCAGGCGCTCCATGCGGCGATCGTGATCGGCCGCCGTCATGCTGGCGCCGAACCGTGCGGTCAGCCTGGCCTCGTCTTCCTGCGTCAGGCCTTTGGTAACCCAGGCGGCTGCCGCATTGCGCCGCGCCTCCGCCATCCGGCCGGTCGTCGCAAGCGCCTCGGCGAAGCGGGTCTGGCCGGCGGCGGTGAGTGGCGGGAAGCGGGTGAAGAAGTTGATCAGATAAGCGGCGTCGAAGCCGCCGGCATCGATGCGGCGTTCGGCCGCGCGCCGCATCGCGCTTTCGCCGGGCCAGCCGGGATGGGCCATCAGAAAAGCGGCATAGTCGCGGAAGGGCAGGGAATCGCTCTGCTGGAGGCGTCGCCATTCTGCGATCACACCTTGCAATATATCGTCGCGCAAAGCGGGTGCGCTTTGCACAGGCGACAGTGCCGCGGGCGGCGGTGCAGCCTGCGGCACGATCGTTGCGGCGATCGCAGCGGTGGAGACCAACAGCGCGACGCTCAGAAAAAGGCGGCGTGAGCGTCTGGACAGGGGAGGGGGCGCGAACCTATGGGGCGCTGTCGTTTCTCGGACGGACGTCATCGGGCCACTATGGCCATTGCGGTTGCCGAGGTGAAGGGAGTGCGTGATGTTCAGCGGGTCGATTCCAGCCTTGGTGACGCCATTTCGCGACGGGACGTTCGACGAGAAGCTCTTTCGGACCTTCGTCGACTGGCAGATCGCGGAGGGATCGAGCGCACTGGTGCCGTGCGGTACGACCGGCGAGAGCGCCACGATGTCGATCGAGGAGCATAATCATGTCGTCCGGGTCTGCATCGAGCAGGCGAAGGGCCGCGTTCCCGTCATTGCGGGCTGCGGATCGAACGATACGCTGGTCGCGCTCGAACATATGAAGTCGGCGCAGGCCGCCGGCGCGGATGCGGCGCTGGTCGTTCTGCCATATTATAACCGCCCCAATCAGGACGGCATCCTGCTCCACTATCGCTATCTGGCCGAGCATTGCAGCCTGCCGATCGTGGTCTATAACGTCCCCGCCCGTACCGTGACCGACATCATGCCGGAAACGCTTGGAAAATTGTCCGAACTTCCCGGTATCGTCGGGATCAAGGATGCCAGCGGGAAGGTCGAACGGGTTTCTGCCCAGCGGCTGCATTGCGGCCCCGATTTCTGTCAGTTGTCGGGCAATGACGACATGGCACTTGGATTCATGGCGATGGGCGGCCGGGGCTGCATCTCGGTCACCGCCAATGTGCTGCCGGGCCTGTGCGCCCAGTTCCAGGCGGCCTGCCTCGAAGACCGCTGGAAGGATGCGCTGGCGCTGCAGGACAAGCTGTTTCCGCTGCATGCCGCGCTGTTCAGCGACGCCTCTCCGGGCCCGGTCAAATATGCGCTGAGCCGCACCTATCCCGACTTCCCGCCCGAGCTGCGCATGCCGATGACCTGGCCGTCCGAAGCAAGCCGCGCTGCGGTCGACGCGGCCCTGCGGCACGCGGGGGCATTGTAAGGCCGGGGCGTCTTCGGGAACAGCTTGCGGCCGGGCTTCGTATGCCTACTTTACAACGACGACACGCCGGTTGTTCCGGCCGGCGCGGTCGTCTTCCTCGATAAGGCCCGCCGTTCGCGGGTAGAATGAGATTTATGGCCCGACCGCGTCCTGTAGAGTTCGAGAAGAAGAAGGTGGTCGCCGAGAACCGGCGGGCGCGCTTCGACTATTTTCTGGACGAGTTTTTCGAGGCCGGCGTCGCGCTGACGGGCACCGAGGTCAAATCGCTCCGCTTCGGCGAAGGATCGATCGCGGAGAGCTATGCCGAGGTGAAGGACGGCCAGGTGTGGCTGGTCAATTCGAACGTACCCGAGTTCAGCCATGGCAACCGTTTCAACCATGAGCCCAAGCGTCCGCGCAAGTTGCTGCTGCATGAACGCGAGATCGAGAAGATGCGCAACGCCGTGTCGCGCGAGGGCATGACGCTGATCCCGCTGTCGATCTATTTCAACGGTCGTGGGCGGGCGAAGGTCGAACTGGCGCTGGCCAAGGGCAAGAAACTTCACGACAAGCGCGATACCGAAAAGGCGCGCGACTGGAAGCGCGAGCAGCAGCGCCTGCTGCGCGATCGCGGCTGAGGGCGGGCGGGGGATGTTCGACCGAATCGGCAATTGGTGGCGGAAGAACGCGCCGACGCGGGAATCGCTCGAACAGGTGCGGTGGCTGCAGCCATTTGCGCACCGCATCCTTGAACCTTCGCTCTGGCGCTTTACCCGCCGCTCGGTTCCGCGCGGCGTCGCGCTCGGCCTGATCGTCGGGATCTTCCTGATGATCCCCGGTATCCAGATCATCGGAGCGGCGCTGCTCGCATTGCCATGCCGAGCGAACGTCCCGATCGCGGTTGCCATGACCTTTTTGAGCAACCCGGCGACGACGCCCTTCATCCTCTATTTGTCGATCGTCATCGGCAACCGCTTCGTTCATTCCTCGGCCGATGTCGGCACGGTTATGGTGATGATCAATCAGGGCGCGACCTTGGCCGACTGGTTCGCCTGGCTTGCCTCGTCGGCGGCGCCCGCACTGGTGACCGGCCTGTTCGTGATCTCGGTCGTGGCGGCGGCGATCGGTTATCTGCTGTCGGGATGCATCTGGACCGCGTGGGTCGCCCATAAGTGGAAGCAGCGCGAGCGTCATCGTGACGAGGCTGCCCCCCTCGAGGTTTGATCCTGACATTCTTGATGGTAAGCCTCCCGTCATAGTCAGATCATACACCGAGGTTTTCATGAAACGCTTTGCAATCGCGCTCGTCGCCGGCTCCGTGCTGGCAGGGGCCCCTTATGCCTTCTGGGCGGCGGATGCCGGCAAGCCGGCCTATGGCAGTTTCGGCTTCGACACCCAGGGCATGGACAAGACGGTCAAGCCTGGGGACGATTTCTACGCCTTCGCCAATGGCAGCTGGACGAAGGCTACGCCGATCCCCGCAGACCGCTCCAATTACGGTATGTTCACGGTGCTCGACGAACTTTCGATGAGTCGCAGCCGCGCCATATTGGACAAGGCGGCGGAGCGGCCGGGTTCGCGGATCGGCGATCTCTATGCCAGTTTCATGGACGAGAAGGCGGTCGAGGCCGCCGGCATCACCCCCTTGAAACCCATGCTCGACTCGATCGCGTCGCTGCCCGACAAGTCTGCCGTCGCCGCCAAGATGGGCGATCTCGTCCGCCAGGGGATATCCTCGCCCTTCGCTGCCTATGTCGATCAGGACGACAAGAATCCCGATGCCTATATCGCCATGCTGCGGCAGGGCGGGCTCGGCATGCCCGACCGCGATTATTATCTGAAGGACGACGCGGCGCTGACCAAGACGCGTGGCGAATATCAGGCCTATCTGGCCCGGCTGCTGAGCCTGGCCGGGGAGCAGCAGGCGGAAGAGCGCGCCGCGCGGATCGTGGCGTTCGAGGCCGACCTCGCGCGGGTCCACTGGACCAAGGTGGACTCGCGGGACAGCACCAAGACCTACAACAAATGGAGCCGCGCCGATTTCGATGCGAAGGCGGCGGGCTTCGACTGGGACGCCTATCTGAAGGCCGCCGGCCTCGACCAGCAGCAGCAATTCCTGGTGGGCCAGCCCAGTGCCTTTGCCGGCACTGCCAAGGCCGTCGAGGCGGCTCCGCTGGGGGTGCTCAAGGACTATCTGCTCGTCACGGCGCTGAACGCCTATGCGCCCTATCTGTCAAAGGCGTTCGTCGATGCCGAGTTCGGCTTCAATCAGACGGTGCTTTCGGGGACCCCGGAGAACAGCGACCGCTGGAAGCGCGGCGTGACCCTGGTCAAGAATCTGGTCGGCGAGGATCTGGGGCAGGAATATGTGAAGCTGCATTTCACCCCGGAGACCAAGGCCGCTGCGGACGAACTGGTGCGCAACGTCATCGCCGCCATGGGCCGGCGGATCGATGCGCTCAGCTGGATGTCGCCGGAAACCAAAGTGAAGGCGCGCGCCAAGCTGGCGGCCTTTACCCCGAAGATCGGCTATCCGAGCAAATGGCGCGATTATTCGGCGCTCAAGATCGACCGAAGCGACCTCGTCGGCAATGCGATGCGCGGCAATGCCTTCGAATGGCAGCATAATCTCGACAAGCTCGGCAAGCCGATCGATCGGACCGAGTGGCATATGACGCCGATGGAGATCAACGCCTACGCCAATTTCGGGATGAACGAGATCGTCTTCCCAGCGGCTATCCTGCAGCCGCCTTTCTTCGATCCGAATGCCGATCCGGCGATAAACTATGGCGGGATCGGCGCTGTCATCGGTCATGAGATCAGCCATCACTTCGATGACCAGGGCGCCAAATATGACATGCATGGGCGGCTGTCGGACTGGTGGACCGAAGAGGACGTCAAGAAGTTCGCGGCGCTCACCGACCGGATCGTCAAGCAATATGACGCCTATGAACCTTTGCCGGGCCTGCATGTCCAGGGCGCGCTGACGCAGGGCGAGAATATTGCCGACCTTGCCGGCCTGACGGTGGCGCATGAGGCCTATCTGATGTCGCTCGGCGGCAAGCCTGCTCCGGTGATCGACGGCTATACGGGCGACCAGCGCTTCTACCTCGGCTGGGCTCAGGTCTGGCGGCGCAGCTATCGCGAGGCCAATCTGCGGCAGCGGCTGCTGACCGACCCGCATTCGCCGTCGATCCAGCGCGCCTGGGTCGTCCGCAACCTCGATCCTTTCTACTCGGCCTATAAGGTTCAGCCCGGCGAACGACTCTATCTGTCGCCGCAGGATCGCGTCAGGATCTGGTAAGCGCCGCTTGACGGCGGACAAGGGGCAGGGGAACTAGGCGGCATGTCGACCTTGTATCCCGCCAAGCCCATTTCCGCCGGCACAGGCCGCTTCATGTTCAACGCGCTGCTGCTGTTGCTGACGGCGGTTGCGTCGTTGGGCATGGCCGGAATGATCTGGGGCGCGACCGACGATCTGATGATCGCGGGCCTGTTCATGCTCGCTTTCTGTCTGGGCATCGGCATGATCCTGTTCGTGGCGATGCTGCGGTCGCAGATCCACGTGCGCCCGATGCGGCATATCGACGTGTCGCTGCTGCGTGGGATCGTCGAGGACGGCGACGCGGGCATTGCCGTGACCGGTGGGCGTGGCGAACTGATCTGCGCCAATGGCCAGTTCGAAAGCTGGTTCGGCGGATTGCCGACGCCCCCGGCGCTGCCGCTGGATGAGGACGCCCGAAAGCAACTGGCCGCCGCCGCTGTGGCCGCCCGGCGTGACGGGCACGCGCAGATCGCCAATCTGGCAAGCGACCGAGGGCTGATCGACGTCGTCGTTCGTCGGGCCGGCAGCACCGACGACCATCTCGTCTGGCGCTTCCGCCGGTCCGGACGGTTCGACATGATCGGCGACGTCATGCGCCTGCTGACCAGCGATGTAGGACGCCGCGTCGGCAGTTCGGGCGTGATGGCTGCGCTCGTCGACGGCAATGGTATCGGGCTGGTCGCGAACAAGGTGTTTCTGCGCCGCGCCCTGGGGTCGGCCGAGGCGCCTTCGTCCGGTTGGGCCTTCGCCGATCTGCTCCGCAGCGACGGCGACGTTATCCGCCTCGCCGCAGAGCCGGCTTCGGCCGATCCGATCCGGCTGATCCAGATCCCGCTGGGCGATCAGGGGACGATGAAGGCCACGCTGTTCCTGATGCTCGACGATGCGTCGGCGGCGGGCGACAATCGCAGCTATGCGACGGGCGATCTGCACGCGCTGCTCGGCATGTTGCCGATCGGTCTCGCGCTGGCGGAGCGCGACGGGCGGGTGGCGTTCATGAATTCGGCTTTCCGCCGTGCCGCAGGGCTCGGCCCGGATGCCACGGTCGTCTATCCGAGCGATTTGGTGGTCGAGGAGGACAAGGCGGCGGTTTCGGACGCGGTGCGCCGTTTCTCGGCCGGGCGCGGTTCGGCGAGCGACCTGTCGGTCCGTCTCAAGGCCCGCTCGGAGGAGAATGTCTCGCTGACCATAGCGGCGGCCAAGGGACTGGGCGCCACGGCCTCCGTGCTGCTCAGTCTGAAGGACAATAGCGAGGAGTCGAAGCTCAAGCGGCAGGTCGCCCAGGCGATGAAGATGCAGGCGGTTGGCCAGCTCGCCGGCGGCGTCGCGCATGACTTCAACAATATCCTCACCGCGATCATCGGCCATTGCGATCTGATGTCGATGCGCCACATTCCGGGCGACAGCGACTATGACGATATCCAGCAGATCAAGCAGAATTCGAACCGCGCGGCCGCACTGACCCGCCAGCTGCTGGCCTTCTCGCGCCAACAGACACTGCGCCCGCAGATATTGCAGATCCCCGACATCATCTCGGAAATCAGCAACCTGCTCAAGCGACTGCTCGGCGAGACGATCCGCCTCGAGGTCAGCCATGGGCGCAACCTCGGCACCGTCCGTGCCGACCCCGGGCAGCTCGAACAGGTGATCGTCAACCTCGCGGTCAATGCGAGGGATGCCATGCCCGAGGGCGGGGCCCTCTCGATCCAGACCTATGCGGTGTCGCAGGCCGACGTCCGCGCGCTGGGTATCGAGATTATGCCTGTCACCGAATATACCGCGCTCCGCGTGACCGACACCGGCACCGGCATTCCGACGGACAATCTCAACAAGATCTTCGAACCCTTCTTCACGACCAAGGAGGTGGGCAAGGGCACTGGTCTCGGCCTGTCGACGGTGTACGGCATCGTCAAACAGACCGGCGGTTTCATCTTCGCCGAGAGCGAGATCGGGCGGGGGACCAGCTTCGTCATCTACCTTCCGGTACATCAGGCGCCCGCCGGGACGGCCGCGCCAAGGGCGGCCGTGAAGGAAGTCAGCACGGAATTGTGGGGCACCGGCACGATTCTGCTCGTCGAAGACGAGGCCATGGTGCGCGCGGTGGCCGAACGGGCGCTGGTCCGGCAGGGTTACAAGATCCTCACCGCGACCAATGGCGAGGAGGGGCTGGAGGTCCTCGAGGACCGCATGCAGCAGATCGATCTCGTGATCTCCGACGTGGTGATGCCGACGATGGACGGTCCGACCATGGCGCGCGCGGCGCGCGCGAAGCGGCCCGATCTGCCGATCATCTTCATGTCCGGCTATGCCGAGGAGCAACTCCGCAAATCGATCGATATCGACAATATCGGCTTCCTCCCCAAGCCCTTCTCCGTCCAGCAGATCTGCCAGGCGGCGCGCGAGGCGCTGGCCGATCATGTGCGAGGCTAGGGCTGGAACAAAATAAGAAAGTTCTTCTCTTGTTCTCACGGAACATCTGCGGTACGTAACTTCCAGTTTGAGGTTTCGGATGGCCCGCTCTACGAGGGGAGAACGCACAATGTCGGCGCAGTTGAAGCTCATCGGATCCGAAAAGGAAGCAGCTAATATGGACAGGCAGAAGGCCCTTGAAGCCGCGCTGGCGCAGATCGATCGCGCCTTCGGCAAGGGCTCGGCGATGAAGCTCGGCAGTCGCGAGACGATGCAGATCGAGGCGGTTTCGACCGGCTCGCTCGGCCTCGATATCGCGCTGGGCATCGGCGGCCTTCCGCGGGGCCGCATCGTCGAGATCTTCGGGCCGGAAAGCTCGGGCAAGACGACGCTCGCGCTTCATGCGATCGCCGAGGCGCAGAAGGGCGGTGGTACGTCCGCCTTCATCGACGCCGAACATGCGCTCGACCCCGTCTATGCCAAGAAGCTTGGCGTCAACATCGACGAACTGGTCGTCTCGCAGCCGGATACCGGCGAGCAG
>JAIYAJ010000472.1 GCA_027489105.1 Zymomonas sp.
GGCGCCGCCGGCTACAAGTCCGCCCGGGCCATGGTCGAGGACTTCGCGGACGACGAGGACAATCACCTCGAAGCGATGATCCGCTTCATCGTCACCAACGGGCTCGACGACGAGATCCGCCGCCACGATTGGGCCGGATTCGCGCGCGGCTATAACGGCGCCGGCTACAAGGCCAACAACTACGACACCAAGCTCGCCGCGGCGTTCGCGAAATGGCGCAAGATCAAGGACACGCCTTGGGCGCCAGGGCAGGGCACAGACGCTCCGCCGGCGCCTGCGGCACCTCTGCCGCCCCCGGCGCCCGCCCCGGAGGCCAAGCCGGCTCCCGCGCCGCCGCAGCCCGTTCCAACACCGCAGCCCGCTCCGGCCGCACCTGTGTTGGAACCCACCCGCAATGACGGAACGTTTCAGGCGCCGCCGTCAAAATCATGGTGGGGCTCTGTCGTCGCCAAGCTGCTGAACCGGGAACCCTGATATGCTCAACATCATCCTCGCCGCGCTTCCTGCGCTGGGCTCCCTTGTCTCAGGCGGCAAGGCCGATGCCGTCATATCGGCAGGAACCAAGATAGCGAAAGAAGTCTTCGGCACGACGGACGAGACGGCCATCGCCAAGGCTATCGAGACGAACCCCGCGCTTGCGGATCAATTCAAGGCAAAGCTGGAGGCAGAGACGGCCAACCTTGCCGCGCAGCTTGCCGACGTTCAGGACGCGCGGGCGACGACCGTCAAGCTGGCCGAGACGGGTTCCGCGATGCAATATGGCTCTGCCATCGTGTCGGTGATCGTTGTGATCGGCTTCTGCGGGCTGTCTTGGCTGGCAATGAACCCGCCGGATGGCGTGAGGGAAAACGTCGTCCTCTACCTCCTAGGTGCATGGCAGTCGCTGGCAACCGCCGTCGTCGGCTACTGGATCGGCTCGTCTGCCGGGTCCGCGTCGAAGGACATCGCGCTTAAGCAGATCGCGGCGGGCAAGCGGCCATGACCTTAACGCGCCCTTACGCGCCGACCCGCGTCCGCACCCTCGAATGGTGCTCGGCGGCGGCCATGATGGGCTGGGGCCTCGTTCTGGCGATGCCCGGCGACACGTTCGACAACTCCCGCGCCTATGACGCTTTCGCTCAGGTCGCGCCGGAATCGTGGTGGGCGGCGTTCTGCATCGTCATGTCGTCACTGCGGATGGCGGCGCTTTATGCCAACGGGGCTTGGCGGCGCTCGCCGTTCCTGCGCGGGTTCACATCAGCCGGCGGCGTGACGTTCTGGACGCTGGTGGTGACGCTGATCCTGCACGCCCCCCAGCCTGGCATCAGCACAGCCGTCCCGGTCTACTCGATCTTCGTCGCTATGGATTTGATCTCTGCCTGGCGCTCCGGTCGTGACTTCATCGAAATGGAGCGGGCGCATGGGCGGGATTTCTGAGCCGATTGTCCTCGCTCTGATCGGTGGCCTTGTCGCTATCGTGACCGCCTTTTTTGCCGCCGCGAAGACGGCGCGGAAAGAGCCCGCGCCAGACGCCCCGCGCGGCAATGTCCTGAGCTTCGATGCGACCGATCGGGCCGCATTGGACCGGCTAGGCAATTCGATCGACGACCTGTCACGCGCTGTCGATGACCTCCGCCATGAATTGATGAGGCCCCGGCCTCCGCACTGATCCTGCCGGGCTCCTCCGGCTGGATGACGAGTGGCTCCGGCCCCTCGGTTTGATATCCCTAAGACCACTTCGCCGGCGGTGCCCTTCACGGGGCATCGCCGGCTTTTTGCGTTTCGGCAGGGGCTAACGCTATCGGCTGGCAGCACCAGAAGTTCCCCTTGCCGTCCTGCCAAGCCTTGATGCACTTGCACCGCATGCCCTCTGGCAACGGGTGGTAGCCGTTCGGCGGCCCTCCAAACTCCCCGGCCACCGCCTCTCCCCCACCCTTCGCGGCCTCATAGGCGAGGATCGCGGCGCGAACCAAGTCGTCATGCTCTTCCCGCGTGTGCGTGCCGAAAGTGTGTTGCCGCGTTTCTCGCGCGACGACCTCGACCAGCTTCTCGTCCGTCATGGCGTCTGCTCCTTGAGGGCTTGGGCGGCCATCACGACTTTTTCCAAAATCATCTGGAAATCGTTGGCGACCGAAACTGTATGCGTTAACGTCCGCGCCTCGTTGATAAGATCAAGTTGGTCGATGATGCGCGCCGCGTCGGCGACGTGTCTGCTCCCTTCGACCAGCGCCCGCCTGAGCCTATTGCTCTCTGCCTCGGCGGCAAGGGCGCGGGCGCCCATCTTTTCCATGTGCGCGCGTTCCTGCGCGATCACCGCATCGGCGCCGTCCCGATCTGCCTCGGCGGCTCGGGCGCGGGCTTCGGCGGCTTGCGCGACGGCAAGATAATTCGCGCAGATGTCGATCACGGTATCGGTCGGCTTGAGCCCTTGCAGGGTCATCGACTGGATGACGCCAGCCCGATTAGCCTTTGCCCGCGCCTCGTCCCGCTCCTTGATCGCGGAGGCTAGCTTGTCGCGGAGGGCGGTGATCTCGGCGGCGGCTTCGACAACGATCTCACGGTAAACAAGAGCCGCAGAGCAATAGCCGTGCGGTGCGTTTTTGGGGACAAGTCGCTTTGATCCCGGCTGGATTTCGGCCACTTCATCAAGATGGACTTGCGCGGCTTCTCGCGTAGGAAAGCTTGCGATCTCATAAGGCGTAAAGTTCTGGTCGTATTGATCGACCGCACCAAGCTGAACTTGCCATTCGCAACGGTACGTCTTGAACGAGTAGCTTTCGCTCTCCACCACGTCACTCATCCGTCCCTCCTGTGCGGGCGCGGGCGGCGCGGATGGCATTGTCTGCTTTCACGAGTTCCTCAATCACGCCGCTAGCTGTGCCGCGAAGCCGATCTGTCCCGAGATCGCGCGCGAGAAATGCCAAGGCGCAGACAACGGCGACGCGGGCGCTGTCGAGCGCCGCCTCCAGTTCCGCCACCCTCCCGCGCAGGGCGGCGTCTGATGGGTGGGCGAGAGCCCAATTCGCCAGCCATTCAAAGCAGCGGCGAAACTCGGTCCAGTCTGAGCACATGCGTAGATCGCCGGCGGGGCATTCTAGGCCCGTCTGCTCAAGTCGGTCAGCAAACACACGCCCGTTCTCGATGGCGCCCATCGGGAAATCGCCAGCCACCGCCTCTCCCGTATCCCCGGCAGGGGGCGGGGTGAGGGCCAAAACGGCATCGGCGAACGCCAGCGCGTCATCCGCCAGACATCGGCTACATGCGTGCGATTCCTTGGTGCAATCGCCCGAGTGAACGGCGGCCCGGCTATAGACGATATTGCCCTTGGCCCAATCGACCGGGGGCGGCTTCATGCCTTCGCCCCAGGCGTAATAGAGCGCGGCGATCTCAACCCGCAGCGCCTCCACCTCAGTCTTGTCCATGGTCGGGTTCCTTTGTGAGAGGGTGGGGCTTGCGCGCGACGTAGGCGTTCAGCACGCGGGTCTGCCAGTTCGGGTCTGCAAGCGGCATCTGGATTGCGCGGGCGAGGGGCGTCGGCTCGACGTACTCAGGCCAGAAGCCAGGCGCCCGGTCGCGCGGCAAGCCATGGTCCAGGAACTCGTGCGCGCCGCCGCTCGTCGCCTTCGCATAGGGGATCGAGCCGGTCATGAGCGGGCCTCCGGTTGAGAACGGCCGCAGAACGCCGGCGGGAACTTCTTGGGAAGTTTCGGTTCCCAAAGCTTCCCCTCGGTGCTATTCCGTTCCGCGTCGCCGCGGTGAATGCCTGGGTCGCGGTGACAGTTTCGCGAGCGTTTGCAACCGCTTGGAAGCAGTCGGGGTATAGCGCAGCCCGGTAGCGCATCTGCTTTGGGAGCGGATTGCCCTATCACTTGATCCTCCTGATCTTCTTCACGTTTTCGGCCTGCGCCTCGGCGGTCTGGGAACTTTCGCGGGAAGAGTGCGCAGAATCCATCGCCTTGCGCAGGTCGTCCTCAGTCGCGTGAGCATACTTCATCGTCGTGGCGATGCTGGTGTGCCGGGCGAGCTTCTGACCCAGCTTTAGGTTGCCGCTGTCGCGTACCAGCCGCGTGACGCCAGTGTGCCGGTTGTCGTGGAAGCGAAAGCCCATCAGCGGATCCTTGCGCGACGACGTCATGCCCGCGCGCTTCCTCGCCCGGCGGAACTCGGTCTTCAGCCCGGCCTCGGTGATCGGCCTGGGCGAGAGATTGTCGACTCCGGCATCATGGCGCTCCGGCGTGTAGAGCCAGATCGGGCCGGCCGCGTCCGGCTTGTGGACGCCACGAAGGACGCGCTCCATCTCGGTCGAGAGCGGGATGTCAGCGATCACGCCGCCCTTGCCGATCAGCTTCAGCCGGCGGCCGCCCCAATCGACATGCTCCCACCGCATCTGCAGAAGCTCGGTCAGCCGCAGAGCCGACAGTACCGCGAAGCGAACCACCGGCCGGTACGATTCGCGCAGAGCGGCAAAGAGCCTCTCCTCCTCGTCCCCGGATAGCTCGCGCACCCGCTCCTTCGGCTCGGGCAGGATGTGAGCCTTCCATTCAATCTTCGCCGTCGTCTGCCCCCAGAGCGCTGCGCGGCGCAGGATCGCGCGCAGCGGCTCGAGCACAGTCCGGTTGACCGTGGCCGGCGTGACCTTCTCCTGCTGGCGCAGCATCACCAGGCGGGCGATCTGGTTGTCGTCGATCCTGCTGATCAGCGTGCTGTTTCCGATCTTCGTCTGCAGCCATTCCAGATAGCGGTCGACCTCAGCCGTCCGGGCCCGACGCCCGCCGCGCTCTGCGTACCAGCGCGACGAGGCGACCGCGAACGTCATAGGCTTGTCGCCAGCGTCTTGCGCCGCGACGGCCTTCGCTTCTTCGCGCCGCTTTTTGACGACGCGCTCGGCTTCTCGCCGGTCTGCAGTCTCCGTCGAGCCGCGAAATCGATGACCTCGAATGCGGAAGTCGTAGACATAGAGCTTGGTGCTGTCGTCGAAGTAGAAGCCTCTGATAGGCATTTGTCGCGCCTCCGTCTGGAGATGAAGTGATCAAGGTCGGATGGGTGGAAGCGCCACGATGGTCGCTCCCCCGTTCCGACATTGATCGCCGCAACTTCGCCGCTCTTCACGAGCTTGCGCAACTGACGCTCGCAGATGCCGAGCTCGGCCGCAGCCTGGGCGAGTTGAATGAGAGGCGAGCGCTGCATCATTCGATCCCGACCAGATAGTCGGCGAGTGCGCCCTCGCGCCGGAACCACTCGCCATGGAGGCGATAGGTGGCGAAGCGCTGATGCAGATCGTATTCCTCGGTCTGGTCGCCGATGACCGTCTTGACCACCGTCAGCGGCAACGGGTTGCCGGTCTGCAGCTTTTTCAGCCTCCCCGGGAGATCGCGGGTAACACCGATCTTCACGCGCTGCCCGTCGCTGATGAAGTAGACGACGCTCTCGGGGACGCGGCGCCATTCCGTTTCCTCGATCGCGCGATCCATGATCTCCGAGAACACCATTCCATCGTAGGACGGTGCCTCATCGCTATCAGGCAAGGGGACCGGATGCGCCTTATCCGGCCAGATCAGCGCCAGCGTGTCGATCTCGCAGAACTCCACCCCGGGGACATCCGTAGCCTCGTCGACCAGGTCGAACAGATCCTCCAGCGACGCAGCCGAGAAAATGCCGACCAGTTGCAGGTCATCGGCCAAACGAACGACGTAGATCTTCGGCGCGCGCGGCATGTCAGGCCTCCGCCTTGGGCGCGGGGCGCGGCTTGCACCAGCCGCAGGCGCGCTCGCACTCGTCACAGCCGCTCTCAGGATCGACGCAGGCGCACTCGTCGAAGCACGAGTAGACCACGCCGTCACCGCAGCAGTTCGGGCAGCGGTCGTCTTCCGGCTCGTCATAGTCGTAGTAGTCGTCCTGGTAGGCGGCCTCCTCGTTGATCCTGTCCTGCTGGCGCTGCTGGCAGGCGCGGCAGACGTGATAGACCGGGCCGCCCATTCCCTCGTCATAGTCGCGGATCCAGACGCGCTCCGTGGCCTCCTGCTTGCAGTAATCGCAGCGGCCGGAGGTGTCGGCCTCCTCCTCGCGCATCTTCTTCGCGCAGGCCGCGCAGAGATCATGCTGCTCGGAACCGAAGCTGTCGGTCTCGCCCTGCACGCGAACCGTGGCCGGCTCGCTGCAGTCGTCGCACTGCATGCCCTGCGGAGGGCTGCTCTTCTGTCCAGGTAAGCCGCCAGGGCCGCGCAGATCAGCCATCCCTCAGCCCTCCGCGTCGATGTTGCGGCGCTCGACGGCGAAGGTCGTTGCCGTCACCCACGGATTCGCCGCCCACGCGCCGACGCCATTGATGCTGTCCCAAAGCCACGAGTACCAAGCGATCGGGTAGGCATCGCGGATCTCGGCGACGCCGCTCTGCGCGCGCTGCTCCGGCGGCGGGTAGCCCTCCGCGATCGCATCCTCCTCGCTGATGTCCTGCAGCCGCTGAACGCGCACGTCGGTGACCGTCAGCGTCAGGCGCGAGGCCCA
>JAIYAJ010000148.1 GCA_027489105.1 Zymomonas sp.
ACCTCGGTGCCCGACCACTTGCCGAACAGGATGCGGTCGCCGGCCTTGACGTCGAGCGGCGTAACCTTGCCGTCGTCGGCCTTGGCGCCGTTGCCGACGGCTACGACTTCGCCCTCCTGCGGCTTTTCCTTCGCCGCCTCCGGGATGATCATACCGCCGACGGTCTTTTCCTCGGCTTCGACGCGGCGAACAAGCACGCGATCGTGCAGCGGACGGAAACTCATGCGCTTCACCCTTTCCTAGCAACTTTCGATGGGCCGGAAGCGGCTCCATCGATTCCCTACAGACTGGAAACTTTTAGCACTCACCCGTAGCGAGTGCTAGCGGGGATATGTGAAGGGCCCATGACACTGTCAAGCGGGACTCCGGCGGATTTTTTTGCGGGCCATGGCACCAAAGGCACCGATGACGGGTTTCGGTCGCTTGGCTCGCAGGATATTGGGGGGCCACCGCAATCTTAAAAGCCGGTGATGCAGAAACTCGTCCCCCTGAAATACCCGGCCATCGCATGTGCGATCGGCCTCGCCTCGGCGCTGGGCTTTGCACCGCTCAACTGGTGGGTGGTGACTCTGCTGTGCATTGCCGCGCTGATGGGGCTGACGATGCGCGCAGAACGGCTGCGCGACGTCGCCTGGCGCGGCTGGGCCTTCGGAGTCGGCCACTTCACCTTCGGCAACAACTGGATCGCGCAGGCCTTCACCTATCAGGACGCGATGCCCCACTGGCTGGGCGGGATCGCGGTCTTCCTGCTCGCGCTGTATCTGGCGGTATACCCGATGCTCGCCTGCATCCTCGCCTGGTCGCTGCACCGCCTGCCGCTGGCCCTGTATCTGCGCCGTTTCCGCCTCGATGGCGAGCGGCGGCGGGCGAAGCTGAAAGGCCTCATCCCCGCAGGCATGGAGCCTGCACGGCAGGCAGAACTGCCGACACCCGCCCCGGCCGCATTCATCCCCCTGTTTGCCGCCAGCTGGATCGTCACCGAATATATGCGGGCGACCTTGTTCACCGGTTTCGCGTGGAACCCGCTCGGCGCGGTGCTGGTCGCGCCGGACAGCGCGGAACCGGCGTGGATCGGCCTGACCCGCCTGTTCGGAACCTACGGGCTATCGGGGTGGATCGTCCTGCTGTCGGGCATCTGGCTGCTGGCGATCCTGCCGGGCACGAAGCGGATTCGCTGGCAGCGGGTCGGCTGGGCGCTGCTCGTGGCAATGCTCGCGCAAATCCTGTCGGCCTGGCTGCTCCGCCCCCTGCCTCCGGGCAACGGACCGCTGCTGACCGTCGTCCAGCCGAACATCAACCAGAACGAGAAATGGGATCCCGCGCTCCAGCGCAAGAATTTCGTGCGGCTAAGGACATTGACGGGTCCGCCCGGCCCCAGGCCCCGGCTGATTCTGTGGCCCGAGGCGGCGACGGCCGACTTTCTGGAGATCGACCCCGATGCCCGCGCGCGGATCGCCGCGTTGCTGGGGCCAGGCGACCGCATCCTGCTGGGCGGGGATTCGCTGCTCTTCGATCGCGCGGGGCAATTGACGGCAGCGCATAACAGCCTGTTCGGACTCGATCCGCAGGGGCGGATCATCGGCCGCTACGACAAGGCCCACCTCGTTCCCTATGGCGAGTATCTGCCCGCGCGGCCAATCCTGTCGGCGATCGGGCTGTCGCGGCTGGTCCAGGGCAATGTCGATTTCCTGCCCGGCCCGGGCCCGGCGACGCTGCCGCTGACCGGGTTCGGCAAGGCCGGAATTCAGATCTGCTACGAGATCATCTTTTCGGGACAGGTGGTGGACGCGCGCAACCGGCCGGACTTCCTGTTCAATCCGTCGAACGACGCCTGGTTCGGCCGCTGGGGCCCACCGCAGCACCTTGCCCAGGCCCGCCTCAGAGCGGTGGAGGAAGGCATTCCCGTCATCCGCTCGACCCCAACCGGGATTTCGGCGATCGTCGATGCCGACGGGCGGTTGCTGCATGCGCTGCCCTGGCGTCAGGCGGGCGTGATCAATGCGCCGCTGCCGCCGGTTCGGGCCGCGACGCCCTTCGCGCGCTATGGCAATCTGCTGCCGATGCTGTTCGCGCTGATCCTCGCCGCCGGGGGGCTCGCCTTCACGTTCCGTAGCCGGGCTTAGCCGTTAGGTCGGCACTCGATCGAGATGCGAGCCCGGGTCGGATCGGGCCAGCTTTCGGTGGCGGCATTGTTGGCGGCGTCGCGTGCGTCCAGCCAGACCCGCGCCAGGCCGGTCATCGCGGCTTCGTTGCCGAACAGCCCGCCCTGCGCGAAATAGTCCTTCTCGGCCGTGCAGCCGTCGATCCCGGCCCGCTCGAACACGCGCCGCGCTGCCGTCGTCGCACGGCTCTCCTCTGCCGAGGGGTCCCGCGGGCAGCCATAGAGCCAGTCGATCGCAACCTTATAAGGCATAATGTGGTTCCTCGGGGCGAATCCCCTTTTGTCCAAGCCTCGCTCATGTCCCGAATCAGATTAATGTCCGGTATATTTCACAAGAGGTTTTCAGAGGCGGGTTCCGAATCCGTAGTAGCCGCGCCTCAAGACGTCGCCCGTTGCGGACGCGCGCAAGCGGCGCTAAGGGCGATATAACGCACTCTTTATATCCCTTTCGCAGCGAGCGCCTTATCAGGCGACTATCA
>JAIYAJ010000164.1 GCA_027489105.1 Zymomonas sp.
CCGTTCGCTGCGCATCGACAGGAGCGGGCGATGCGGCTGCATCGCGGCTTCGGTCTGCCGAGTCGCGGGCTCCAGCAGGACGGCGGCCATGGCTTCCAGCCGCAGCCGCGTCTCTGCTTCCGTGTCGAACTGCACGAAGTGGGCGGTGGCGATGCCCAGTGCCGATGGCGCCTGCTGGTCGGCAACGCTGTTGTCACCCAGGTGGAACACCGCCTGCGGGCGCACGCCCAGCGCGTCCAGCACCGGCTGAAACAGGCCTTCGGCCTTGCTGAGCCCATATTCGGAAGAGGTGAAGATCATGTCGATCAGCCCAGCCACTTCGATGCCGGCGGCCGCCTCAACCAGCGATCGGAGTTGCTTGCTGCTGAAATAGGTATCGCTGACGAGAACTGTCCTGAGCCCGCGCGCCTTGGCCGCGCGCATGAGCGCGACGACGGGTTGGAACGGGTAACAGTGCCGCGCCTCTGCGGAGATCTCTGCCGCGACGGAAGCCGACACCTCCTGCGCCTCTGCGCCAGGAAGGATGCGAGCGTGGATCGTTTCGATCGCGACTTCCCGCCGTCCCGACCGATAAGCCTCGGCCTTGCGCGCCTCGCGCTCCGCGATCACGCGTTGCTCGATCGCACCGCCCTCGATCGGCAGGTCCGCGAACACGTCCGATGGCGCCTGACAGTTCCGCCACAACAGGGTGTCGAAACAGTCGAGCGACAGAATGGAGACGGTCGGCGGAACCCGGTCGAGCAAGCCGGCGATGTCCTGCGCGGTCACGGCGATCTTCATGCTAATCCTTCCGGCGGAATGTGACGCCGGTATCGCGCGCGAACCCTAAGATCGCGTTAACCATGATCGAGCCAGTCAGCGCGGGGTTCTGCTCAGCACATCCAATAGCCGGGCGATGAACGGTCGCTGGCTCTCCAGCATCTGCCCCATCGCCTCCTCGGGCGAAAACCATCGTCCTTCCGCCACTTCCGGAAAGCTCTGCAGACGCCCGCTATGGCGCGGCCATTCGAGCTCGAACAAATTGCTGCGGATGTCTGCCGGATCGATGTCCATTTCCACCCCGAACGCCTCGACCTCCTTGCCCGCCTTCTGACGGACCGAGCCCAGCGGCAGAAGCGTAGCAGGCACCTCCACGCCAAGCTCTTCCTGCGCTTCGCGACGGGCGGCTATTTCGGGGGTCTCGCCTTTCTCTATGGCCCCTTTGGCGATCTGCCAGGCGCCGGCGCCCCGGCTGCGCCAATAAGGGCCGCCCGGCAGTACGAGCAGAATCTCGATCCGCCCGCCAGCGCGGCGATAGGGCAGCACGCCAGCGCTTCGTGGGCGCATCATTCCCCGACCATGTGCAGGATCAGCGTCCGCCGCTGCGGGTGCCGCCGATGTTCGAACAGGAATATCCCCTGCCACCGCCCCAGCGCCAGCCGCCCATCTATCAAGGGAATGGACAGATGCGTCTGCGTCAGCGCGGCCCGCAAATGGGCCGGCATATCGTCCGGGCCTTCGTCGTCATGGGCATAAGCGGAAGAATCTTCGGGAGCGATCCGTGCGAAGTATCGCTCGATGTCGGCACGCGCCTCGGGCGCGGCATTTTCCTGTATCAGCAGCGAAGCCGAACTGTGCGCGCAGAACAGCGTGATAAGTCCGGCTCGCATGCCCTGCGCCTCCACCCAACCGATCACCTCGGCGCTTATCTCGATCAGACCCTGCCGGGGGCTGTCGACGATCAGCGGGTACTGAACCTGACGCATCCTTCCTCCCACTGCGGACCGCCACGGCGATCTCGTTCTCGCTGCATCCCCCAACTGCCGCCCCACCGTCAATCGTACCGCGTCATCGCTCGCCGACGAGCCGAGACCTGTCTCGACCTGTCTGCGAGCCGGGCCCGTCACAATAGGAACTCCCCTCTCCGGCCTTCGTTCATCGGGCATATTTCTTTTGAAGGCAGATAGATGGCTACCCCTCACAAGAGCATGCGGGAAGATCATGGATCCCAATTCCTGACCGAGACCTTTCAGAGGGGCCTGGCGCACTGGAACCGAGAGCGCTTGTCTCCGCGTCATCCCGACGGTGGCAGCGAGATGTTCGAGCGCACCGTTCGCATGCTGCGTCTGGAACGCGCCTTCCTGGCCCATCTGCGCGCGAATGTAATGGTCGAAGCGAGCCGGGTGCCGCATGACGCCAACGGCTTTATCACTTGGTTCGAAGATTTGAAGGCCGTCGGCCCCGGCCAGGGCGATCCGCTCTTCCCTTGGCTGGCCGAACAGGCTGACCGCGACCAGTTGCGCTGGTTCTTCGAACAGGAGGCTGCCGGCGAAGCCGGTTTCGACGATCTCGTCGCCCTGACCCAGATAAAGATGCCTGCCCGTGCAAAGCTCGAGCTGGCACGCAACTATTGGGACGAAATGGGCCGCGGCAATCCGGCCGGCATGCACGGTCCGATGCTCGACGTGCTGGTCGACGTACTTGAAGTCGAACCGACGATCGACGGCACCGTCTGGGAAAGTCTTGCCTTGGCCAATGCGATGACGGCCATGGCAACCCACCGCGATTATGCATGGCACTCCGTTGGCGCCCTCGGCGTGATCGAGTTGACCGCGCCCGTCCGCTCCGCGCTGGTCGCCAGGGGCCTGCGCCGGATCGGTCTAAGCGACCGCGAGCGACGATATTTCGACCTGCACGCCGTTCTCGACGTCAAGCACAGCGCCGACTGGAACAGCGAAGCCGTCCGGCCCCTGCTTGAGGAAGACCCGTCGCGCGCCACCGCCATGGCGGAAGGTGCGCTGATACGCCTTCGCTGCGGAGCTCGCTGCTTCGACCGCTATCGCGCCATATTGTGGAAATGACGAGCGCCGGCACGCCTCGACCAGTTGCTCGTATTAATACCTAGGGTAAATCGGCAGTTCGGGTCCAGCGTGTGAGGATCTCGACACGTCGATATTTCAGACGTCGTCTTTTCAAGGAGATGGCGGGAACGCCGGCATTGATGATGCTGATACCATGCACCGCTTTCCGCAACTGTAGTTAGACCATCGTATATTGGCTCGTTAACCATTTGTTTGCCGCACATTGGCGATGTTGCTCCCAGAAGGAGTTTGGCCATGGGAACCAATATCGCTAGTGCGGCGGTACTGACCGCCACGGACACGGAAAATATGCTGGACCTCGGCTTCGCCTATTCGACCGGCGCCGACGGCTTCCCGCTCGACCTCGTCACGGCCCACCAGTGGTTCAATCTGGCGGCGCTATCCGGTTCGGCAGAGGCGCAGCACTGCCGCGCGGACATCGCCCACCAGATGAGCCGACAGGAAATCGCGGAGGCACAGCGCCGCGCCCGCACCTGGCTGGCAGCGCACTAAGGGCAAGGCATAAAGGTCCATGGTCGCGGTCAACCTTGCGGGCGGTGTTCCGCAAGCATCGCGACCAGGCCCCGCACGCTCTCGCGCAACTCCTCGAGACCCTCGGGCGTGCGCCCACCGGCGATCGTGGCGGGCACATGCACCGCGCGATCCCGCAATATCCTGCCTTGTTCGGTCAGGCTGATGACAACGCGACGCTCGTCCGCCGGATCGCGCGCTCGGGTCACCAGCCCCGACGCCTCCATTCGCTTCAACAGCGGCGTTAGCGTCCCGCTGTCGAGATAGAGGCGCGCACCCAGCGTGCCGACCGTCTGCGGCGCCTTCTCCCACAGCACCAGCATGACCAGATATTGGGGATAGGTCAGCCCCAGTTCGCGCAGGACCGGTCCATAGAGGCGGTTGAGCAAATTGGTGGCAGCGTAGAGCGGAAAACAGACCTGCCGGTCGAGCAGCAGGGGATCCTGTTCTCCGTCGATCGCTGCCACCTCATTCGTCATTGCGTGAAAACCTTGAACTTGACGTCGACATTGCCACGGATCGCGTTGGAATAGGGGCACACGCCGTGTGCAGCCGCGACGATCTCTTCGGCCTTTGCCTGGTCGACACCGGCGATTTCGACATCGAGCGCGACGGTCAGGGTAAAGCCGCCCTGCCCGTTCGGCAACAGACCGACTTCGCATGAAACCTCGATGTCGTCATCCGTCACCTTATCGGCCTGACTGCGGGTGACATGGATGACCGCATTCTCGAAACAGGCTGCATAACCGGCAGCGAACAGCTGTTCGGGGTTCGTGGCACCGCCCTTGCCGCCAAGCTCCTTGGGCAGAGCGAGCGGCAGATCGAGGATCCCGTCCTCGCTCTTGATCGCGCCGCTGCGGCCGCCATGCGCATGCACCCGGGTCGTGTAAAGTTGGCTCATTTCACCGTCCTTCTTCCTGTGGCGATAACCATGTAGGAACAATTATATTGTGCGCAACTATATTGTAGAAATTTTAAATGCGCAATCGACCCATGAATGACCCAAAGGGCTGTCCGTCCACGGCCTCAAGGCTTTGCGCGTTGAAATTCTATCGATAAGACAGATGGATGGAGAGAAATGCCAACCTGATCGAAGCGCGGCCCAGCTTCGTCACCCATCTCGAATGCTCGCTCACCGGCGAGCTTTATCCCGCCGATCAACTCCATGGTCTCTCGGCAGCGGGCCGGCCCCTTCTCGTCCGCTACGACCTGCCCGCCATCGGCAGGCGACTGTCCCGCACCGATGTCGAGCGCCGGCCGACCGACATGTGGCGCTGGCGCGAATTGCTGCCCGTTCGCCGGAGTGAGGACATCGTCAGCCTTGGCGAGATCGAAACGCCCCTCATTCCGCTGCCTCGCTCGACCGGACGGGCGGTGGTCGTAAAGGACGAGGGCAGACTCCCCACCGGCTCGTTCAAGGCGCGCGGCCTGGTCATGGCCGTGTCGATGGCGAAGGCCCTCGGCGTCACGCGCATCGCCATGCCGACCAATGGCAATGCGGGCGCCGCGCTCGCCGCCTATGCGACACGATGTGGGATCGAGACGATCGTCTTCTGCCCGGAGGACACGCCAGAGATCAACGTCCGCGAGATCGCCATGCAGGGTGCCCGCGTCTGGCGGGTCAACGGTCTGATCGACGATTGCGGCGCGATCGTCGGCGAAGGCGCGCGGCAGGGTCGCTGGTTCGACTTCTCCACCCTCAAGGAGCCCTATCGGATCGAAGGCAAGAAGACGATGGGGCTCGAACTCGCCGCGCAGCTCGGCTGGGAACTGCCCGATGCCATCTTCTATCCGACCGGCGGCGGCACCGGTCTGATCGGCATGTGGAAGGCATTCGACGAGCTCGAAGCGCTCGGCTGGATCGGGTCCACGCGCCCGAAGATGTTTGCCGTGCAGGCGGCCGGTTGCGCGCCGATCGTGAAGGCCTTCGATGACGGCGTCGAACATGCCGAGCGTTGGGAAGGTGCCCACACGGTCGCTGCCGGAATCCGCGTGCCGCGTGCGGTCGGCGACTTCCTGATCCTCCGCGCCGTGCGCGCCAGCGGAGGCCGGGCCATTGCGGTCGAGGACGACGCCACCCTCCAGGCGGTCGAGGACGCCGCCCGCAAGGATGGACTGTTGTTGTGCCCCGAGGGCGGCGCCACGCTCGCCGCCTATCGCCTCGCGCTGGCTCGGGGCTGGGTGTCCGAGAGCGACCGTACCGTCCTGTTCAACTGCTCGACGGGACTGAAATATCCCATGCCGCCAGCGCCCCGGACATTGGATCGCACCAAGACCATCGACTTCGACTCGCTCTGAAAAGGACCGCAGCCATGGACCGCCGCCTCTTCCTCGCCTCCCTCCCGGCCGCGGCTCTTGCGGCACCGGCTCTCGCTGCACAGGCGACCGGTCCCCTGCCCCCTGCGCCCCGCTGGCGCGACGGTGAGGATCGCTTCGACCGGAACGACGTCCATGCGGGCGATCGCCCGGTGGGTGCCAGCTTTGCCAGCCGCACCGCCGCTTATGGCATGTCGGGCGCGGCCGGCACCGCCCATCCGCTGGCGACCCAGGCCGGCATCGCCATTCTGCGCAGGGGCGGTTCGGCGGTCGACGCGGCCATCGCGATCAATGCCTGTCTCGGCTTTCTCGAACCGACCGCCTGCGGCATTGGCGGCGATTGCTATGCCATGCTCTGGGACCCGAAGGCCAAGGCCGTCATGGGACTGGCGGGCTCGGGCGCCTCGCCGCGCGCGCTCTCTTTGGAAACGGCCCGCGCCCGCGCGGTGAACGGCGCCCTGCCGCCGCTCGGCGCAGTCACCGTGTCGGTGCCGGGCACGGTCGACGCCTGGGCCATGATGCACCAGCGCTATGGCCGCCTGAAATGGGCGGAGCTGTTCGAGCCTGCGATCGATCTGGCAACCAACGGAGCCCCCGTCCCCGACATCATCGCTTATTATATCCGCCGCGCCCTCGTGAACTTCCGCAGGCCGGGCAATGGTATCGAGGAGACCGACAACGCCTTGCGGACCTGGTCGATGGGCGGCACCGGCCCGCAGACCGGCAGCATCTTCCGCAACCCCGATCTTGCTCGCACCTACAGGATGATCGCCGAGGGCGGGCGCGACGCCTTTTACAAAGGCGATATCGCGAAGACGATCGACGCCTATTTCCGGCGGATCGGCGGCTGGCTGCGCGCTGAGGACCTCGCCGCGCACAAGGGCGAATGGATCACGCCGCACAAGACCGACTATCGCGGCGTCGGCGTTCATGCTCTGGGCGCCAACACGCAGGGTATCGCGACGCTGCAGATGCTCAACATCCTCGAGAATTTCGACATGGAGGGCGCCGGCTTCCAGTCGGCCCTGTCGATCCACCTCCAGGCCGAGGCCAAGCGCCTCGCCTATGAGGATCGCGCCCGCTATTACGCCGATCCGAACTTCTCGAAGATCCCGGTCGAGTGGTTGATCTCGAAGGACTATGCCGCCCAGCGCGCCCGCCTGATCCGCCCCGACCGCATCAACCCGGACGTTCGGCCGGGCCAGGCGCCCTCGCGGGGCGACACCACCTATTTCACCTGCG
Organism: Zymomonas sp.; assembly: GCA_027489105.1. The sequence continues at coordinate 6,930 of JAIYAJ010000164.1, forward strand.
CCGACAAGGACGGGATGATGGTGTCGATGATCCAGTCCAATTTCCGGGGGATGGGATCCGGCCTCGTCGCCGACGGGCTCGGCTTCATGTTCCAGGACCGGGGCCAGCTCTTCTCGCTGAAGGATGGCCATCCCAACATCTATGCGCCGGGCAAGCGCCCCTTCCAGACGATCATTCCCGGCTTCGCGACGCACGGCGACAGCCCCTGGATGAGCTTCGGCGTCATGGGCGGCGACATGCAGCCGCAGGGCCAGACCCAGATCATCGTCAACAGCCGCGACTATGGCCTCGACGTCCAGGCCGCCGGCGACAGCCCGCGCTGGCACCATGAAGGCTCGTCGCAGTCGATGGGTGAGGATTCGCCAGGCCTCCCCGCGACCGGCCTGCTTCGCCTCGAAAATGGCGTCCCGGCCGCAACGCGCGAGGGGCTCACGTCGCGGGGCTGGACGCTCGGCGAATCCGACGCCGCCTTCGGCCGCTATCAGGCGGTCGAACACCGCATGGACGGGCAGGAACGCGTCTATGCCGCAGCGAGCGAAATGCGCGCCGACGGATGCGCGCTCGCCTATTGACGGATCGGGCGGCTCCGGCCGCCCGGTCGATCAGATGCGAGCCTGTTCGCGATAGGCCCTGACGTCGCGGCGCAATTCGCCCGCGCACAGGAACAGCGCAAGGACATTGGGTATCGCCATCAGGAAGAAGCTGCTGTCGATGATGTCGATCACGCGCCCAAGGTCGATCACCGCCGCCGGCGGCAGCGCCACGATGTAGAGGATCTTGTAGCTCCACTGCGCTTTCGGCCCATGCCCGAACAGATAGCCCCAGGCCTGCAGACCATAGAAGCCCCAGGCGACCAGCGTCGAATAGGCGAACAGCACCACGACGATCGCGAGCAGAAGCGGGAACCAGCTCGACACATGCGCGAAGGCAGCGCTCGTGATTTCGATCCCCTTGAGGCTCGGATCGGTCCATGTCCCCGCCACGACCATCGCCAGCCCGCCGATGCCGCACACGATCATCGTGCCCAGCAGCGGCTCCAGCAACGCCACCATGCCCTCCGACACCGGATGCTCGGTCCGCGCGAGGCTGTGCGCCATCACCGCCGATCCCACGCCCGCTTCGCTCGCGAACACCGCCCGGCGCATGCCCGCCACGAAGGCGCCCACCGCGCCACCGGCCGCCGCGTCGAGGCCCCAGGCTCCGCGCCAGATCGCCGCGAGCGCCGCCGGGATGGCATCGGCATGCAGCACGAGGATGGCGACGATACCCGCCAGATAGACGCCGACCTTCAACGGCGTCAGCCGCTTCGATACCTCGCCCAGCCAATGCGCACCGCCGAGCGTCACCAGCGAAACCGCGAAGGCCAGGCCGATGCCGTAGATCCAGCCATTGGTGAAGCCGGTGACGACGCTGACCTGCGCAAAGCTCTGGTTAACCTGCACCATCGGAATGGCACCGAACAGCGCGAAGAAGGCATAGAAGCCGCCGAGGACGACGCCCAGGCGCGGCAGCCCACGCCGCCCCAGCACCGCCTTCAGCACATACATCGGTCCGCCATGGACATGGCCATATTCGTCGGTGACGCGGTATTTCAGCCCCAGCGTGACCTCGGCCATCTTCACCGTCATCGCGAACCAGCCGATCGCGAACATCCAGAAGATCGCACCCGGCCCGCCCATCGTCAGCGCGACCGCCACGCCGGCGATATTGCCGAGCCCGATCGTACCCGACAGAGCCGTCGTCAGCGCGGCGAACTGGCTGACGTCGCCCTTCGCCTCGCCTTCGCGCGGCTGGTTGCGCAGGATGCGGAACGCATGCCCGATGCAGCGGACGTTCGGAAAGCCCAGCCAGACCGTGAAGAAGAGCATCGGCACGGCCAGATAGAGCACGACCAGCTCGATCTGCGTGCCCAGCAGCGGAATCTTGAAGAAGACCGCGCCGGTCAGCGCGTCGACGATGCGATTGAAACTCTCCATCACCGAACGCTAGCCCGGTTGTTCGACCTTGTCATTGCCAAGTCCGCGTCCGGTCATTGCGATCCGTCGCCGCCTGCGGCCTGCCGGTTCCGACATCCGCGATGCGCCGCTCGCCCGCAATCAGCTCTTCGAGCAACACCTCGCCGTCCGGCCAATATCCAAGATCGGACTGCGCGTTGATGTGCCCGCAATGGCCCGCATCGACGAACCGGCTGCCCCACGCCCCGGCCAGCCGCTCGAGCCGGTCGAAGGTCGCATAACGGTCGTTGCGGCTCGCGACGAGGATCGAGGGAAAGGGCAGTTGCCGCCCCGGCGACGGCGAAAAACGACGGACCAGCGCATGGGCATCCGCCGCATCGACATCGGGAGGCGCAACCAGCAGCGCGCCTTTCACCCGGCCGAGGTTCGCCGTCTCGAACGCCTGAGCCCACCAGGCGATCGTCAGGCAGCCCAGGCTATGCGCGACCAGCACCAGCGGGCCGTCGGTCATCGCCACGGCCGCGTCCAGCCGCTCGGTCCAGATGCGCCGGTCCGGCTCCGACCAGCAGCCGAGATCGACGCGGCGACAGTCGTCGCGGCGCGCCTGCCACAATGTCTGCCAATGATCAGGTCCCGAATTGTCGAGCCCCGGCACGATCAGGCACAGCGGACGCTCACTGCTCATCGCCCGCTCCCGCCAGAAGTGCCGTACGCTCGCCCGCATCCCGGTCCGCGCGCGCCTGGTGCACCACGCTGCCGGGCGGCACGCTCGACGTCAGCCACACATTGCCGCCGATCGTCGAACCCGCGCCGATCGTCACCCGACCCAGGATCGTCGCGCCCGCATAGATCACGACGTCGTCCTCGACGACCGGGTGGCGCGGCTGTCCGCGCTTGATCGCGCCGTCCTCATCTGCGGGAAAGCTCCGCGCACCGAGCGTCACCGCCTGATAGAGGCGGACGCGATCGCCGATCACTGCCGTCTCGCCGATCACCACCCCGGTACCATGATCGATAAAGAAAGACTCGCCGATCGTCGCGCCCGGATGAATGTCGATCCCCGTCCGCGAATTGGCGATCTCGGAAATGATTCGCGCCACCAGCGGGGCCCCGAGCCGGTGCAAAAGATGCGCTAGCCGATGGTGGACGATGGCGATCACGCAGGGGTAGCAGATCAAGACCTCGTCGACGCTGCGCGCCGCCGGGTCGCCCGCATAGGCAGCCTCTATATCCTTGTCCAAAAGCCGCCGCAGCGACGGCAGCGACCGGGCAAAATGGGCGATGATGCGCCCGGCCTCGTCGTCGACACGGTGCGTCCCCTCCCCGTCCCGCGAATAGCCCAGTTCGAGCCTGATTTGCCCATAGAGCCGGCTGAGCGCGGTCTGCAGAGTCTCGGCGACATAGGCCTCCTCATTCTGCAAGCGAACGAAGCTCGGGCCGAGCCGCAGCGGAAACAGCGCGCCGCACAGCGCCGACATGATCTTGTCGAGCACATGGCGCGACGGGAAGCCGACCGCGCCGAGTTCCGCGTGCCGGCGATGCGCATTGCGCCAATCGTCGCGTGCGTCGCGCAGCTCGGACGCGATCAGGTCGATGTCCCAATAATGGCCGGGCGGTATGTCCAGACCGTCGTCGATAGCGTTCGTCATCAGGGCCTCTCTTGCTCGACGCAGGGATAGCCGCCCGCCTTGGGAGGGAAAGCAATTTTTCTCTACTGTTTTGATAGGAAATATATCGCCCGCCCCCGATCGCCGTCGCGCGTGACGAGGTTCTGACGCGATGTTAGACTCCTTCCATGGTTCCCCGTCTCGGTCCCCTCAAGCTCAAGGCCCAGCTTTATGCCGGCGATGAGCCCGCCATCGGCCCCGGCAAGGCCGCGCTTCTCGAAGCCATCGACCGCGAGGGTTCGATCTCTGCGGCAGGGCGTGCGCTGGGCATGAGCTATCGCCGCACCTGGCTGCTCGTCGACAGCCTCAACCGCTGCTGGCAGGAGCGGGTGGTCGACACCACACCCGGCGGCGGGCGTGAGAAGGGCGCTCGGGTGACCGACTTCGGTCATCGCATTTTGAGCGCCTATCGCAGGCTCGAACGCAGTCTGCTCGATGCGGCGGAAGGCGATGACTTCCGGCAGCTGGCAGCAATGATGCGGAACGAGCCCCTGCCGCCTGCACACTGAAGGCTTGCCATATACGCACTGATATAGCATCCGGAGAGCGATCGTCCGGGAGTTCCAGCATGACCTTGCGCCATCGCCTCTGCCTGGGGCTCCTGCTGCTTCTCGGCTGCACCGCCTCCCCCGCTCTGGCCGCCGAAACCACCGTCGCCGTCGCCGCCAATTTCACCGAACCGGCGAAAGAGATCGCCGACGCTTTCGCCAAGGCCACCGGCCACAAGGCGCAACTCGCTTTCGGCCCGTCGGGCGCCTTCTATACCCAGATCAGCCATGGCGCGCCGTTCGAGCTGTTCCTGTCCGCCGATGCCGAGCGCCCAGCGAAGATCGAGCAGGAGGGACTTGGCGTTGTCGGTACCCGCTTCACCTATGCCGTGGGCAGGCTGGCGCTCTATTCCACAACGCCCCGCCTCGTCGACGGGGCCGGCGCGATCCTCCGGACCGGTCGCTTCGAACGGATCGCCATCGCCGATCCCGCCAGCGCGCCTTATGGGCAGGCCGCACTGGAGGTGATGCGGAAACTCGGCGTCGAGGCCAGGCTGAAGCCGCGCATCGTCACCGGCGCGTCGATCGCACAGGCCTATCAGTTCACCTCCACCGGCGCGGCCGAACTGGGCTTCGTGGCGTTGTCGCAGATCGTCGACGTGAAGGGCGGCTCGCGCTGGATCGTCCCCGCCCGCCTCCACCAGCCGATCGAGCAACAGGCGATCCTGCTGAAGACCGGCGCACACAATCCCGCCGCCCGCGCCTTCCTGAAGTTCATGCGCAGCGGCACCGCGCTGCGCATCATCCGCCGCTATGGCTATGCGCTGCGCTGATCGATGACGCTTGTCCTGCTGACGACCCTCGAACTGGCGCTCGTCACCACCCTCTGGCTGCTGCTTCTGGCCACCCCGCTCGCCTGGTGGCTCGCCCGCTCGCGCCATTGGGCGAAGGAGATTGTCGGCGCCGTCACCGCCCTGCCGCTGGTCCTCCCGCCCACGGTGATCGGCTTCTACCTGCTGATCGCGCTCGGTCCGGACAGTCCGCTGATGGCATTACTCCAGCCTTTCGGGGTCAGGACGCTCGCCTTCACCTTCACCGGCCTCGTCATCGGCTCGATCTTCTATTCGCTCCCCTTCGCCGTGCAGCCGCTCCGCACCGCCTTCGAGGCGATCGGCGACCGGCCACTGGAACTGGCCGCCACCATGGGCGCCGGTCGCTGGGACCGCTTCATCCATGTCGCGCTCCCGCTCGCCCGGCGCGGCTTCCTGTCGGCTTCGATCCTCGTCTTTGCCCATACGATCGGTGAGTTCGGCGTCGTCCTCATGATCGGCGGCAACATACCGGGCCGCACCGAAGTGCTCTCGACCCGCATCTTCCAACTCGTCGAAAGCCTGCAATTCGGCGAAGCGCACCGCATTGCCGTCTGGCTGGTCGCCTTCTCCTTCGCCGCTCTTCTGGCCCTGCTGCTGGTCGACCGGCGGATCGGAACGCCCCGGCCATGACCATCGCGATCCGATTGCAGGGACGGCGCGGCCCGCGCTTCCTGCTCGATGTCGATATCGACATCCCCTCGACCGGCGTCACCGCGCTGCTCGGTCCCTCGGGCTCGGGCAAGACCAGTCTGCTGCGCGCGCTGGCGGGCCTCGATTGCCATGCCGGCGCCATAAGCTTCGGGTCGGACATCTGGCAGGACGAACAGCTCTTCGTGCGCACCGAGCGGCGCCGCATCGGCTATGTCGTCCAGGGCGAAGGCCTGCTCCCCCATCTCTCGGTTCGCCGCAATCTCGATTTTGCCGAACGCCGCGCGCCGGCGGGGCCGTTCGACCGTGACGAGATCATCGCCCGGACCGGCATCGCCCCTCTGCTCGACGCGATGCCGCGCGACCTGTCCGGGGGCGAAATGCAGCGCGCCTCGATCGCACGGGCGCTGCTCGGCCAGCCCCGCCTGTTGCTGATGGACGAGCCTCTGTCCGCGCTCGATGCTTCCGCGCGCGCGGCGATGGTCGACTGGCTCGGCGACCTCCTCCCCCAGCTTGCCCTGCCGGTCATCTATGTCACCCATGACGAGGCCGAAGCCGGGCGGCTGGCTTCTACGACCCTCGTCCTGCACGACGGGCGATTGATCGGCGGCTGATCAGGCCTCGTCGGTGGCCAGCGCCTCGCGCATGTTGCGGAGCACCCAGCGGATGTGGCTGGAGAAGGTGACCACCGCCGAATGGGCATCGCCCGTCAGGATCGTCTCGTGGATCAGCCGGTAGTTGATCAGATACTGGTCCCAATGATCGCCCGGCGCGAGCTCCGACAACAGCGTCGTGAAGAAGCGCATATAGGGCCGGCTGTAGAAGAACTCGACATAGCGGTTCCCCGACAGCCGGTTGAGCTCGATATGATAGCGGTACAGCGAATCGACGAAGTCGCGCGCACTGCGGCGCACCGCATTGTCCTCGATCGGCTGGAACGCCGCGATCACCGCATCTCGTACCTCCGGATCGCCCACCTTGCCGGCGGTCAGCCGCACGCCCAGCACGCACAGCGCCTCGGTGAACTCCAGAAAGTCGATCCGGTCCTTCACAGACAAGCGCCGGATCCGCGCACCCCGGTTGGCGATCAGCTCGACCACCCCTTCGCCCGCGAGCATATGCAACGCCTCGCGAACGGGCGCCCGGCTGACATTATATTCCTCCGCCAGATCCGCCGCGATCAGGCGCTGACCCGGCGCATAGCGTCCGGCCATCACGCCATCGACAATCGAATCAACCACATGGGAGACGAGGGACGCGCCGTTTTCCTCGTCGCGGTCGGATGCTTTGCTGGCCATGCGCTGCCCTTATCCCAACACCTTCATCGCGCCAAGCATGACCGCTTGTTTGATCCTCTATTTTTGCATACACTTTTGTCGACTCATCGGAGAGGGTGTTGGGATGGACGACGTCGCGGAACGGATCGATCGCACGAATGCGCAGCTGCTGGACGCACTCCGGCAATTGCTCGGCCCTGACGACCTGCTGGTCGGCGACGCCGACCGTCGCTTTTTCTCGACCGATCTCAGCTGGCGGCCGGGCGAGACAGCGATGTGCGTGGTTCGTCCCCGCTCGCTCGAACAGCTGTCCGCCTGCGTGGCCCGCGCGGCCGAGGCCGGCTGCGCCATCGTCCCGCGCGGCGGCGGCATGTCCTATACCGGGGGCTATGTCCCCGCGCGCGATCGTTCGATCCTCGTCGACATGCGCGGCATGGACGAGATCGTCGAGATCAACGCCGACGACATGTACGTCCTCGTCCAGGCTGGCTGCACCTGGAAGAAGCTCCACGAGGCTCTGTCGCCGCTCGGTCTCAGCACACCTTATTGGGGGCCGCTATCGGGTGCCTATGCCACGGTCGGCGGGGCGCTTTCGCAAAACAGCCTGTTCCATGGCTCGGGTGTCGGCGGGACTGCGGCCGAGAGCGTGCTCGGCCTCAAGGTCGTGCTCGCCGACGGCTCGGTGGTCACGACGGGTTCCTGGGCGCACCGCCATTCCAACCCCTTCTGGCGCCATTTCGGCCCGGACATCACCGGCATCTTCACCGCCGACAATGGCGCCATGGGGGTCAAGGCGGTCGCGGCGCTGCGCCTCGTCCCCGCCCCGCGCCATACCGGCTTCCTGTCCTACCGTTTCGGCACGCTCGACGCGATGCTGTCGGCCCAGGTCCGCATCGCCCGGCTCGGCATCGCGTCGGAATGCTATGGCTTCGATCCCTATTATAATGCGGGCTTCGAGAAGCAGGGCATCACCTTCGAAGAGGGCCTGTCGCTCGTCGGCAAGATCGCGCGCAAGGGCGGGATCAGGGGATTGAAGCAGGCCGCGCGCGTCGCGCTCGGGGGCAAGCGCATCCTGCGCGACGTACCCTACTCGCTCCACATGACGCTCGACGGACTTACCGAGGGCGTCGCCGCCGAACATACCGATCTGGCCGCCGAGATCTGCGCCGAGGAAGGCGGGACGGAGATGACCAACGCCATCCCCACCGTATTCCGCAACGCCCCCTTCGGCGGCGTCCGCACCATATTGCTCGGGTCGGAAGGCGAGATCTGGATCCCGGTCCACGGCTATTTCCCGCTGTCCCGCGCAGTCGATGCGGCGCGCGCCACCGAGGTCTTCCTCGCCGAGCGCGCCCCGCTGATGAAGCAGTGGGGCATCAAGACCAGCTATCTGACCTGCTTTTCCGGCCCGGAATTCGTCATCGAGCCGAGCTTCTACTGGCATGACGAACTCGGCCCCTTCCGCCTTTCGCTGATCGAGCCCGAATTCGCCGACAAGTGGAAGGACATCCCGCCGAACGAAGCGCGCCGCGCCGTGGCTCTGCAACTGCGCGACGAACTGCGCGACCTGTTCGATCGGCTGGGCGGCCTGCACCTGCAGATCGCCAAATATTACCCCTATGAGCCGATGATGGAGGACCCCGGCCTCGCCCGGCTCGCCGGCCGGATCAAGGCCGCGATCGACCCCGACAATCTCATGAACCCCGGCTGCCTGGGCCTGTGAGGGGAACGCCATGACCGACATCATCCGCAAAGCCTATGTCGACTGCTCCGCTGGGCAGATTCACCTCTCGCATGTCGAGGGCGCGGGCACGCCGGCCGTGTTCCTCCACCAGACCGCCAGCTCGGGCAAGATGTGGCACAAGGTCATGCGCGCGCTCGCCGGTTCGCGCGCGCTTTACGCCCTCGACACGCCGGGCTTCGGCGGCTCCTTCGATCCGCCGCAGGATACCTCGCCTGCGATCGGCGACTATGCCCGCTGGTTCGTCGAGGCTATCGACGCACTCGGGATAGACCGCCTTCACCTGGCCGGCCATCACACCGGCGCCTGTATCGCGGTGGAACTGGCCAGCCTCGTTCCGGACCGGGTCGCCAGCATCAGCCTTATCGGCCCCGTGCCGCTCACAGCCGAGGAGCGCGTCGAATTCTCCCATCATTTCGGAACGCCTTTCAAACCGGTCGTCAGTGGCGCCTATCTGCTCGATAACTGGGAATATCTGCGCAATCTCGGCGCGCATGCCGATCCGCTGCTGATCCACCGCGAAATGGCCGACCAGCTGCGCGCCTGGTGGGGCCGGGTCCAGTCCTACCGGGCCGTGTGGGACTATGACTTCACCGCGGCTTATGTTGCTTTGTCCTGCCCGGTCATGATCGGCGCCGCACCGACCGACGTGCTCGCCGCCTATCTGGACCGGGCGATCTCGCTCCGTCCTGATGCGCGGGTCATGGCGCTTGAGGGCGCCAATTTCGAACCCGACCTCGACACCGACAACGTCGCGCGGGAGTTGCGCAGCTTCTTCTCGGCCTGCGAGCCGTGACAAACTTCTGCCAATCTCAGCCTGAGCTTGACCATCTCGCGGAAATGCCATGTATTTTGCATGCAAAATCGGGGAGAGCGAGTCGCCCTTTTCTCACCATGTCACCCCCTGCGGAGGCCCTGCCATGACCGAAGACATCGACCTGAAGACGCAGTACCCCCATGCGATGCTGCCCGAAACGAGCGCCGACGAGTTCGCGCGCCAGGAGTTCGTGAAAAGCCTCAAATTCCATCTCGCGAGTCAGGTGTCGCCCGGCAACAAGGACGCTTTCGAGGCCCGCGCCAAGCCGCGCTTCGAGCGCTCCGCCAAACGCCCGCCCGAGACGATCCACGATGTCCGCAAGGCCATGGCGGAAGAGCCCTTCTTCAATTTCTGGAGCGCCCTTCAGCGCAACAGCCAGGAAATGATGTGGAAGTCGGTCCAGCTTTCGGTCGAGCGGCAGTTGCCCGACCTTATCGACGCCAGCAGGGCCGACCTTCCCGAAACCGGTGGCACGCTGCGCCTCGATCCCGATCTGGAAACCCCGCGCTATCACAAGGCGGTCGACATCCACTGCATGCCCGGCGGCTATCATTCGGAGTTCACCACCGACGATGTCGCCAATGGCGCGACCTACGACCGGGCGGTGTACATCTACGCCATGGGGCGCATGGGACCGTTCAATTCGGACATCGGCGACACCACCATCGCCTGGATCAAGGCTAATCACCCCGATTTTCGTCCACGCCGCATCCTCGACATGGGCTGCTCGGTCGGTCACTCGACCCTGCCCTATTGCGATGCCTTTCCCGAGGCGGAGGTTTACGGCATCGACGTCGGTGCGCCGATGCTCCGCTATGCCCATGCCCGCGCCCGCGCGCTCGGCAAGGCGGTCCACTTCAGCCAGCAGAATGCCGAGGCGACCGATTTCCCCGACGGCCATTTCGACCTGATCGTCAGCCACATCCTCGTCCACGAGACCAGCCATGTCGCGATCCGGCGGATCATGCGCGAGGCCAATCGACTGCTCGCGCCGGGCGGGCTCGTCGTCCATGCGGAAACCCCGCCCTATCGCGATCTCCCGCTCTACGACGCCTTCATGCTCGACTGGGATACGCGTAACAACAACGAGCCCTATTGGGGCGCCAGCCACGAGTTGAAGGCTGCCGAGGTCGCCGCCGAAACCGGCTTCGATCCGGCGCTCGCCTTCGAAGCCTATCAGCCGAGCGCCTTCGAGGCGGAGGAAGCCCGTCGCACGCGCGTTTTCCAGGGTGGCGATTTTGGCGGTGGCGGGGCCTGGTGGGTCTGGGGCGTGCAGAAGGCCGCCTGATCCTCCTCCTCCCAGCGTACACGGAGCATAAGATGACCGACACCACCATCGAACTGCGGAAGAAGGCCAAGGGCGAGCGGCCGCAATATTTCCAGGATCCGGCGATCGACAAGGTCCTCGCCATCACCATGGCGCTCGCCGGAGAGGTCGCGGTTCTGCACGACCAGCTCGACACGATGCAGCGGCTCATGGAAAAAGGCGGCACGGTGACGCGCGCCGACGTCGCCTCCTACATTCCCGATCTGGAGGTGCGCGAGGAACGTGATGCCTGGCGGCAGACCTTCCTCGCCAATGTCCTGCGGATTGTCCACCAGGAGCGCGAGGAACTTGCGCTCGAGGCAGGCAAGCTGGCCGAAAGCTATGAAGCGGCGGTCGAGCTGGTAACGTCCGAAGCCGCCTGACCTTCGGGACGGGGTGGCTACAGCCACCCCGCATCCCTCATGCCATGAACACGCCGCCATTGACGTGGATGTTCTGGCCGTTGACGAAGCTGGCCGCATCGCTCGCCAGGAACAGCGCCACGCTCGCGACCTCCTCGGCTGTCCCCATGCGCTTCGCCAGCGTTCCCTTGACCAGTTCGGCCAGTTGCTCCTCGCTATAGCCTCCGCGCGGCTGGGCCGTGTCGATCACGCCCGGCGAGATGCAGTTGACCCGCACCTTATGATCGGCCAGCTCCATCGCCAGGGTCCGCGTCAGCGCGATGATCCCGCCCTTCGAGCTCGTATAGGCCGAAGAATTGGGCCAGCCCTGCGCAGCCAGCGAGGCCATGTTGACGATCGAGCCCGGACGCTTCGCTTCGATCATGTAGCGGGCGAAGGCCTGGGCCATGAAACAGCTGGCCTTGAGATTGGTGTCGAGGGTCCGGTCCCAGAGGTCGGACGACATGTCGAGCAACGACGCGCGCGGGTAGATGCCGGCATTGTTGACCAGATGGTCCAGCCGCCCCAGCCCCTCGACCGCAGCGGCGACCATCGCACCATGGCTGGAACTGTCGGCTACGTCCCCCTGGATCAGCACTGCCTTCCGTCCGGCCGATCGCACAGCGGCGGCGACCTCTTCGGCTGCATCGAGGTCATCGAAATAGTTGATCGCCACATCCGCCCCAGCTTCAGCAAAGGCTATGGCCACTGCCCGTCCGATGCCCTGCTGGGCACCCGTTACCAGAACCGCCTGACCCTCTATCTTCATGCGATGCTCCCTCGTGAATGCGGGAGAGGCTAAGAGATGGCGCTTACTCTGTACACGGAAAACCGTAACCTGCTTGGAAATAGGCGCTCCAAGCAACCACTTCGTGCTGTTTTGGATACCATTTTACAGATTGAGCTTGAATGCCCATGGCCGCCCCATCATGCGCGGCGTTCGTCACCCTGCCACTGCGCCGTTCGCCGCCTGGCTTCCAGTTCGGCCAGCATCGCTTCGCGCTCGAGGCTTGAGGCGACCTGCTGCAGATGCTGCCGCTCGCCCTCGGTGAAGGCATTATTCGCCAGGGTGCGGGCCTTTTCCGCTTCGCGGCGGAGCTGATGGACATTGCTGTGGGGCACTTTGGAATCTCTGCTACCCGTTACCGAAAACGCCCTGATGTCCGATGCTTACACTAGGCAATCTGAATGGCATGTGACTAAAGTCGTGAGTTTACCTTTGTTTACCGCCGTCGCCCGTCAATGCTGTTATTGCGATCGTCGAAGGACCTCCAACGGTTCCAGGGCGATGATCGAAATAAACGACTCAAAACTGACGCACTATGCGCAGCGCATCGAGCGCGCTCGTCTTGCCGCTGAGCAAGCACAGAGCGAGACCGCGCGACAACTCCATTTGAAGATATTGGAGATGTACGAACGCGAGGCTGCCCTTTTGCGCTCGAAAAGCTGACCGGCCTCAACCGGCCGGATCGTTCATCCGCGCGTCCATGGTAACCGGATCATGGCGCCGGGCATGCGGAAGCGAGCCCGTCTGACGTTCGATCATCCGATGCACCCTTATCGGTACGCCCTCCTGCTGCAACCCGCCCAGCACCGCGCTGTTCTCGGCATCGGCCTGGGTACGCCGCTGATTGTGGCGGACATAATCGTACCAGGTCGCGACATGGTAGCGCTCGACCCACAGCTGCGGTTCGTTGAGGTCGCGTAGCAGGGACCAGCCCCGCGCACCGTCACGCCGCCTGATCCGCCGCCTTTCGGTCATCGCCGCAAGGAACGGCGCGATATCGCTGTCGGCGATGCGATATTCGATCGTCACCACGACCGGCCCGCTGCGCGGCTCGATCGGCAGCGCGACCTCGGGCTCGCGCCACTGGCTCAGCGGGTCGAGATTGACATTCTCTACCTGCGGCAGGGGCGACAGGACACCGAAGAGCAGCACGATCCCCTGTCCCGCTGCGGCGACGAGCAGGCTGATGGCGACGCCATGCTGCTCCGCGAGCATCCCCAGCAGCCATGCCCCGACCGCCATGCCCCCGAACGCCATCATCTGATAGACCGACAGCGCCCGTGCCACGACCCAGCGCGGCGAGGCGAGCTGGACCGAGATATTGAAGGTGGAGAGCGCCAGAACCCAGCTCGCCCCGCTGAGCATCAGCGCCGCGAAGGTCAGCGGCAGAAGCCCGCTCACCGCCGTGATGGCGGTCCCGACGGCGAGCCCCACCGAAGCGATTCTCGCAATGCTCTCGGTCGAGGCATGGCTGCGCAGATAGCCCGATCCCAGCCCGCCGAAGACCGCTCCGACGCCGAAGGCGCCGAGCAGCGATCCGAAGATCAACGCGCCGCCCTGGACGAGATCGCGGGCGATCAGAGGCATCAGCGCCGAGACTGCGTTGGCCGACAATCCGAACAATGTGGCGCGCATCACCACGACACGCAGGTTCGGCGACATGGCGACGTAGCGAAGCCCTGCCCCCATCGCCACCCACAGGCCTTCCGGCGGCAACACCCGCTCTGCCACCGGACGCCGCCAGCGCAGCAGGACGACGATCAGGCCCAGATAGGACAGGGCATTGATCAGGAAGGTTGCAGCCGCGCCGGCCGCCGCGACGATCGCTCCGCCCAGCGCCGGCCCGGCCGTGCGCGCCAGGTTGAAGGCCGTCGAATTGAGGGCAACCGCCTTGGGGAGCAGCGGCCGGGGAACGATGTCGCCGACGGTCGCCTGCCAGGCGGGTCCGGCCATCGCCGTCCCGCACCCGATCAGGAAGGTGAAAGCCAGCAGCAGCCAGGGATCGAGCCAGCCTTGCCAGGCGAAGACCGCGAGCAGCGCCGACAACACCAGCATCGCTGCTTGGGCCACGAGCATGACTTTGCGCCGGTCGAGATTGTCCGCGACCGCGCCCGCCAGCAGCGAGAGCAGCATGAAGGGCAGCACCGTCGATGTCTGCACCAGCGCGATCATCTTCGCCGATCCCGACAAAGAGGTCATCATCCACGCCGCCCCGACCGACTGGATCAACCCCCCGAAGTTCGATGCCATGGAGGAGATCCAGATCGCCCGGAAGATCGGTATCCGCAGCGGCGAGGAGGCGGGCGATGGCGTCTCGACGTCGGCGGGAGGAGCGGGACTCATGGACATAGCCATGCCGCAGCGGGGCCGCACTGCCAATAGCCCGCCCAGTCTCCCGACTAGGGGAAAACCCCGGCTCGGCGGAAAACCGCGCCTGAACTAGTGTTGCGCTGCGGCATCGGGGGCTGGTGCGCAGGCGTTATCGACTCAGGGAGCCCTATGAACCGCTTCGACTCCTATCCGGCCGAACGACGCCAGAAGCGCCGCATCGCCATCCAGCAGCAAGCACGGATACGCATGACCCTCGACGGTGCTTCGGCCGACGGGGACAGCATAGAGGGGGTAACCCTCACCGACATATCCCAGGAAGGCCTGATGGCCTCGAACGCCGGAGACCTTGTTCCCGGCGCGCAGATCATTCTGGAAGTGCCGCTGGTAGGATGGCGTGAGGCCGAGGTCATGTGGATCGCTGACAACCGGGCCGGATGCCGTTTCACGAGCCCGCTCAGCATCGAGGAATTGGGCATGGCGGCCGCCAGCAGCCACCGGCTGGCCGCCGAATGCCCCGCTCTGGTCTCGGCCATCGCCGACATTCTTCACGCCGAAGACCCGGCGCCGACCTTTGCCGAACGGCACGAATCATCGGATGGGCTCGCCCTGTCCGAGGAAACCGTTGCCGGACGAAGAACGCGGTGGATGCTGGTGTCCGGACTGCTGATCGTGGCCCTGATCGGCCTCACGCTGCTGGCGATAGGTTGAAAAAGCGTTAGCGCGGCGTTCACCAGATACACTAACGCCCTGCTACCGGCAGACCGCTACGCCCTTAGATGCCGCCATTGCTCCCGGCGGCGCGTAAGGAATGCGTACCATGTCTCTAGCCACCGCTCTGGGGTTTCGAGGACGGCCCGATGCGCGACAGGATGCGCGCACCAGAGTCTATCTGAAGGCAACCCTGCTGGCCAATGGCCGGCCGATGCCGATCCACATCCTCGACCTGTCGCGCAAGGGTGCGCTGGTTCACGCCGACGATCCGCCCGATCCCGGTGAGATCGTCTGGGTCGTCTGCAAGGGCAACGAGTTGCTCGGTCGCACCGCCTGGGTGAAGGGCAGCCGCTTCGGTCTTGCGTTCGACTCCGGGATCCCCTCGGCGCGCCTCGACATATTGCTGACCGAAGGCCGCCGCGCCCTCGCATCGGCTGAGCCGATGGGGTTTCGCTGATCGCGCCTCAGGCGGCGTCGTGGAATATGATGCCCAGGCAGTAGCGCGTGCCGCTTCCGATCGTGGACACGCCGTGCCGCATGACCGCGCCATAGTGGCCCCGCATCCCGGCAACAGGGCGGCGCGATACGGCGAAGACGACCGCGTCGCCCTGCTTCAGCTCGACCACATCGACACGCGACTGCATGCGGGGCCGCTGCTCGGTCAGAACGAACTGCCCCCCGGTAAAGTCCTCGCCAGGCCGCGACAGCAGGATCGCCACCTGCAACGGAAAGATCTCCGCGCCATAGATGTCCTGGTGCAGCCGGTTATAATCCCCGGCCTGGTAGCGCAGCAGCAGCGGGGTCGGCCGCATCTGGCCGAGCCTATGGCATTGCGCCAGATAGTCGCTGTGATCGTCGGGGGAGCAAGGCCGCCTTTCTATCTCCGCCCAGCGATTGGCAATGGGCAGCAGCTGACGATAGAGCGCCGACCGCAACTCGGCGACGACCGCCGGCAGCGGATAGCCGAAATATCTATATGCCCCCTGGCCGAAGCCGTGCCGCTGCATGACAACCGTGGACCGGAAGAGGTCCGGTTCTTCATATCCTGCCGCCAGCGCTTCGCAACACGCAGCGTCCAGTAATCCGGGCAGCCTGGCCCACCCGCGATCGTCCAGCGCCCTACAGTGCGCCTGCCAGTCCTGACCGTTGTTCACCTTGTCCATGCGGCCACGGCTGGCAGACCGACCTTGTCAGGCGCTTCCTGCTTCTTGCTCGCTCTGCCCCAGCACGCTGTGGCGGCGGGCATAGCCGACATAGATCAGCACCCCGATCGCATTCCATACGAGGCACCACAGCAAGGTCTGCAGCGGCAGGCTGATGAACAGATAAAGGCAGCCGAGCACCGCACCCAGCCCGATCAGTTGGCCGGCAGGCGTCCGGAATGGGCGCTTCAGGTCCGGGCGGCGGCGGCGCAGCACGATCAGGCAGGCGCCGACCGCCATGAAGGCGATCAGCGTCCCCGCATTGGCCAGCGCTGCAATCTCGCCGATCGGCAGCAATCCGGCCAGGATAGCGACCAGGATCGCCGTCGCCGTCGTGATCCGGGCCGGTGTTCCCCGGCGCGATATCTTCGCCAGCGACGTCGGCAGGAAGCCGTCGCGTGCCATCGCCAGGAAGATCCGACTCTGCCCATAGAGGAATGCGAGCAGGACGGTCGGCAGCGCAATCACCGCTGCGGTCGCAACGATCTTGGCAACGCCCGGACGGCCGAGTTCGCGCAGGATCAGGGCCAGCGGCTCGGGGCTGTCGGCAAAACCCTTGAACGGAATCGCGCCGATGGCAGCGGCGGCCACCAGCACATAGATCAGCGTGCAGATCAGCATCGACCCGACGATGCCGATGGCAAGGTCGCGCTCGGGGCGCTTGGTTTCCTCGGCCGCCGTCGAAATCGCATCGAAGCCGTAAAAGGCGAAGAAGATGATCGCGGCGGCGGCCATGACGCCGCGCTGGATGCCGTCGGGCCCCGGCGAAGCGCCGAAGCCGTACGGCATGAAGGGGCTTAGATTGGCGGCATCGAACTGGGGCAGCGCGACCGCCACGAACAGCGAAAGCGTCGCGATCTTCACGGCCACCAGGATCGTGTTGATCCGCGCGCTCTCATGCGTGCCGAGCAGCAGCAGCCCGGTGACGACCGCGATGATGAAGATCGCCGGCAGATTGATGATCCCGCCCATCTCCGGCCCCTGCGTCAATGCCATCGGGAAGCCCAGCCCGCCGAGCAGCGGAGACGCATAGCCCGACCAGCCGACTGCCACGGTCGACACGACCAGCGAATATTCGAGGATCAGGCTCCACCCGACCACCCAGGCGAATATCTCGCCCAGGGCCGAATAGCTGTAGCTATAGGCGCTGCCCGACGCGGGAAGCATCGCCGCCAGCTCGGCATAGGCCAGAGCGGCGCAGGCGCAGACCGCGCCTGCAATACCGAAGGACAGCAATACCGATGGCCCTGCCCGATCCGCGCCGACGCCGATCAGCGTCAGGATGCCCGTACCGACGATCGCCCCCACGCCCAGCGCGACGAGATGCGGCCAGGACAAGGACGGCGGCAGGCGATCCGCCCGCTGTGTTTCCCCGCCGATCGGCTTGCGCCGCATGAAACCGCTCATTCCCTCTCCTTGTTCGCAAAGCAATCGGTCGCCCGGATCAGCTTGTCCAATATGCCCGGCTCCGAATAAGCGTGCCCCGCCCCCTCGACCAGGTGGAACTCCGCATCGGTCCAGATCTTGTGCAACGCCCAGGCGTAGCGCGCAGGACAGGGCATGTCATAGCGGCCATGGACGATCAGGCCAGGAATGCCGCGCAGCCGGCTCGCGTCGCGCAGCAACTGCCCCGGCTCCAGCCAGCAATCATTATGGAAATAGTGATTTTCGATCCGCGCAAAGGCGATCGCGAAATGATCGTCGCCATGCTGCGCGTCGAGCGCCGGGCTGGGCAACAGGGTGATGGTCTGGCCCTCCCACAGGCTCCACGCCCGCGCCGCCCGCAACTGCTCGACGGGATCGACGCCCGTCAGCCGGCGATTATAGGCCGCGATCAGGTCGCCGCGTTCCTGCTCCGGGATCGGCGCGAGGAAGCCCTCCCATTTGTCGGGGAACATCTGCGACACGCCGAACTGATAATACCAGCGTATCTCCTCGGGCGTTGCGGTATAGACGCCTCGCAAGATCAGCTCGCTGACCCGCTTGGGGAATTTCTGGGCATAAGCGAGCCCGAGGGTCGAACCCCAGCTGCCACCGAACACCATCCACTGTTCGACGCCAACCAAAGCTCGCAAGAGCTCGATGTCGGCGACCAGGTGCCAGGTCGTGTTGGCATCCAGGCTTGCATGCGGCGTGGACCGGCCGCACCCGCGCTGGTCGAACAGCAGCAGATCGTAGCGCGCGGGATCGAACAGCCGTCGGTGAGCGGGCGAGC
>JAIYAJ010000494.1 GCA_027489105.1 Zymomonas sp.
CGAGGCGCATGCCGCGCGCAACGTCGCGGCTGCCGATGCCCTCGGGCGCCTGCTGCAGGGCGGCCCCGACATGCCGGCCCACAGCCAGGAAATCTTCGACCGCGAAAATGACGCGGACGACATCATCCGCGACGTGCTGGTCGATGTCCGCAAGACGCTGATCACCCCGTTCGACCGGACCGCAATCACCAGCCTGATCGGCTCGATGGACGATGCGATCGACCAGATGAACCAGACCGCGAAGGCGATCATGCTCTACGAGGTCAAGGAGTTCGAGCCGCATATGCGCGACATGGCAGGCATCATCGTGGAAGCCGCGCGGATCACTGCCGACGCGATGCCGCTGCTGCGCGATCTCGGCCGCAATTCGGGCCGGCTGCACAGCCTGACCGAACGCATCGTGCGGCTGGAGGGTCATGCCGACGAAATCCATGCGCTCGGCCTGAAGGCGCTGTTCAAGGCCAAGGGCGAGAAATCGCCGATGGCCTTCATCATCGGCCGCGAAATCTACAGCCATCTTGAGAAGATCACCGATGCCTTCGAGGATGTCGCCAACGAGATCCAGGGCCTCGTGCTCGACCACGCCTGACGATGGACCCGATCATTTCCTTTCCGCTGCTGGTCGGCCTGATCGGCATCGCGCTGGCGTTCGATTTCCTGAACGGACTGCACGACGCCGCCAACTCGATCGCGACGGTCGTCTCGACCCGCGTGCTCAAGCCGCACCATGCGGTGGCGATGGCGGCCTTCTTCAACTTCATCGCCTTCCTGTTCTTCGGCCTCCATGTGGCCGAGACCGTGGGCAAGGGCATCGTCAGTGCAGAGATCGTCGACGCGCGCGTGATCTTCGGCGCGCTGATGGGGGCGATCAGCTGGAACGTCATCACCTGGCTGCTCGGCATCCCCTCCTCGTCCAGCCACGCGCTGATCGGCGGACTGCTGGGCGCCGGCACTGCCAAGGCGGGGAGCGCCGCGATCGTCTGGTCGGGCGTGCTCAAGACCAGCTTCGCGATCGTGCTTTCCCCGACCATCGGCCTGGTGCTCGCGCTCCTGCTCGTCCTGATCACCAGCTGGGTGTTCGTCCGCTCGACACCGACAGCGGCCGACCGCCGATATCGCCGGCTTCAGCTGATCTCGGCCTCGCTCTATTCGCTCGGCCATGGCGGCAACGACGCGCAGAAGACGATGGGGATCATCGCCGTCCTGCTCTATTCGCAGGGCATGCTCGGCGGGGAATTCCACGTCCCCTTCTGGGTGGTCATAACCTGCCAGTCGGCGATGGGCCTCGGCACGCTGATGGGCGGCTGGAAGATCGTCCACACCATGGGATCGAAGATCACCCGCCTCACCCCGGCGCAGGGCTTCTGCGCGGAAACCGGCGGCGCGATCACCCTGTTCGGCGCGACCTGGCTCGGCATTCCGGTGTCGACGACGCACACCATCACCGGCGCGATCGTCGGCGTCGGTTCATCGCGCCGGCTGTCCGCGGTGCGCTGGAACGTGGCGGGCAGCATCGTCATCGCCTGGGTGATCACCCTCCCCGCCGCTGCCGCGATCGGTGCGCTCTTCTATTTCTTGGCGGGGCTGTTCGGCTGACGCCGTCGGCTCAGTTCTGGGGTCCAGGCTGCCACAGTTCGATCTTCGTACCTTCGGGATCGAGGATCCACGCGAACTTCCCGCTCGGATCGGAATCGTCGCGCTTCAGGAGCTTCACGCCCTTGCCCTCGAGCCTGCGGACAAAGGCGTCCATGTCGTCAACGGCGAAGTTCAGCATATAGGGCCGGGTCGACGGCGCCATATAATCCCCGGTCTCGTCGAACGCATTGACGACGACCACGGGAGGATGGCCTGGCGCGTCATAACGCAGCACCGCTCCACCCCAGCTTTCCAGCGGGATACCCAGCACGTCGCGATACCAATGCATCAGAGCCGTGGGGTCCTTGCTGCGAAAGAAGACACCGCCCACGCCAGTTATCCGACCGACCGGCTCGGCCATGGCTATGGGTCCCTGCATCACCAGGCCAAGAAGAAGTCCGACGGACAGAGCGCGACGTATCGGCATGATGCCTCCCGCAATCAAAGCAGACACTACACCGGCTTGCGTTGCGCCTCAATCGGTGTCGTGCGCCTTATCTGGGCGCCAGACCTGCGGTCAGTATATCCACCATCTGCGTGGCGATGTCCTCCGCGCTCATCGGGCCGCCGGGCACATGCCAGCGCGCCGGCCAGTTGAGCGCCCCCGCCAGCGTGAAGGCCAATAGCTTGGGATCGCTCGGCGCGATCGAGCCGTCGGCCATGCCCTCCTCGATGAACGAGCGCAGCGCAGCGTCGATGCCACGCTTCTGGTCGCGCATCACCTGCGCGCCTTCGGCTGACAGCGGCTCGACGCCTGTCCGGATCACGCAGCGGCCGAAATCGTCCATGTTGATGCAGGCATAGGCGCGCAGGAAATGGCGGAGCCGGTCGAGCCCATTGCCGGGCAGCGCCCGCGCCGCGTCGATCGCCTCGCGGAACTGTTCGATGCCTAGACGGATGCATTCGAGCAGCACCCGCTCCTTGTTGCCGAGATAATGGTAGATGGTCGGCTTGGACACACCGAGGCTGGCCGCAACATCCTCGAGCAGGGTCGCGTGGAAGCCGCGCTCGTTGAACATCCGCACCGCCGCGACGAGCAGCGCCAGCCGCTTGGCCGACCGTTCCTCTTCCCGCTGCTCGCGCGTTCTGAACGGGGACGCAGGCGCGTCGCGCTGATCGGCTATCTTCATCCTGCGTCCGAGTTGACACAAAACCTGCCAGCAATCAATATACCTGTGAGTATAGAATTTTCCGAGGGGTTTCATGATTCTCAACGAGACGCAGCTTGCGATCCAGGAGGCAGTACGGAGCTTCGCGCAGGAACGGATCAAGCCGCACAGCGCCGCCTACGAAAGGGCAGGCGGCTATCCCGACGGCCTGTTCGAAGAGGTTGCGAGCCTGGGCCTGCTCGGCATGGTGGCCCCCGAAACCTATGGCGGCGCGGACGCCGATTATGTGTCCTACGCCCTCTCACTGATCGAGCTGGCGGCAGCCGACGGTGCGCTGTCGACGGTCGTATCGATCCAGAACAGCCTGCTCGTCGGCGGACTGCTGGCGCAAGGCAGCGAGGCGCAGAAGCAGCGCTTCCTCCCCGACCTGATCGGCGGCCGCATGATCGGCGCCTTTGCGCTGACCGAGAGCGATGCGGGATCGGATGCCGCCGCGATCCGCACCCGCGCGCAGCGTGTCGACGGCGGCTGGCGGCTCAACGGCGCCAAGCAGTTCATCACCTCGGGCAAGATCGCGGGCCTGACGATGGTGTTCGCCGTCACCGATCCGGACGCGGGCAAGAAGGGCATGTCCGCCTTCCTCGTGCCGACCGACCGGCCCGGCTATGTCGTCGACAAGGTCGAGCACAAGCTGGGCCAGGCAGCATCGGACACCTGTGCGATCCGCTTCGACGAGCTGTTCGTCGAGGACGAGTTGCTGTTCGGCGCCGAGGGGCGCGGCTACAATATCGCGCTCGCCAATCTGGAAGCGGGCCGCATCGGCATCGCCGCCCAATGCGTCGGCATGGCGCAGGCGGCACTCGAAATCGCGGTCGGCTATGCCCGCGACCGGCGCAGCTTCGGCAAGCCGATCATCGAACATCAGGCGGTCGGCTTCCGCCTCGCCGATCTGGCAACCCGGCTGGAAGCATCGCGTCACCTCGTCCTCCACGCGGCGGCCTGCAAGGACGCCGGCAAGCCCTGCCTGCAGGAGGCCTCGATGGCCAAGCTGTTCGCCTCCGAGGCGGCCGAGGCGATCGTGTCCGGGGCGATCCAAACGCTGGGCGGCTATGGCTATCTCGAGGAATATGGCCTTGCCAAAATCTACCGCGACGTTCGCGTCTGCCAGATCTACGAAGGCACGTCCGATATCCAGCGCATGGTGATCGCCCGCGGCCTTTGATCCCGACTTACCTCTTCTTCTTTTCGCATGAGGATAGCAGCATGAGCACCGATCCCGTCGTCATCGCCTCCTACGCCCGCACGCCCATGGGCGGCTTCCAGGGTGCGCTTTCGGGCGCGTCCGCCACCGAACTCGGCGCCGCCGCCGTCAAGGCCGCGATCGAGCGCGCCGGCATCGAAGGCGAGCAGGTCGAGCAGATCTTCATGGGCTGCGTGCTCCCGGCCGGGCTCGGTCAGGCCCCGGCCCGCCAGGCGGCGCTCGGCGCCGGCCTGCCCAAGAATGTCGAGGCGACCACGGTCAACAAGATGTGCGGGTCGGGCATGCAGGCCGCGATCATGGCGCATGACGCCCTCGCCGCCGGCAGCGCCGACGTCATCGTCGCGGGCGGCATGGAGAGCATGACCAACGCCCCCTATCTGCTCGCGAAGCATCGCGGCGGCGCGCGCATCGGCCATGACGTGATCAAGGACTCGATGTATCTCGACGGCCTCGAAGACGCTTATACGCCGGGCAAGCTGATGGGCGCCTTCGCCGAGGATTCGGCGCGCAACTACCAGTTCACGCGCGAGGCGCAGGATGATTATGCGATCCGC
>JAIYAJ010000481.1 GCA_027489105.1 Zymomonas sp.
CGGACCGCAGCACCGCCGCGATTCTCGCCGGGGCCGGCTGTGTCGGCGACAGATTCCTTGCGCATCACGACGACCGGCACGTCGGACTCGACCGCCTCGGTCGCGGGGTCAAGATTGTTGCTGACGTGGAAGACGGTGTAGCTGTCGCCGTCGCCCGCCTTGGTCCCGCCCCAGGGACCATGTTCGCCGCCGCAATTGCCGACCGTCAGCCAGGGCTGGCCCGACTTGGTCAGCCCGCTGCCATTGTGCAGCATCAGCGAGCCATAATCGCCGCCGATCGCATCCTCGCCCAGCACCGGCGCGAGCGCCTTGTAGATGGCGAGCAGCACCGTGATCGAGGCTTCCCAATACATGAATATCGGCCCGCCGGGCGGGGTCGCGCTGCAGAAAGTGCCGGGCGGAATGACGACGTCGATGTTGCGGAAAC
Organism: Zymomonas sp.; assembly: GCA_027489105.1. The sequence continues at coordinate 428 of JAIYAJ010000481.1, forward strand.
AGCCCGACGACAGCGGACTCTGCTGCTCGATCAGCATCTTGAGCGCGACGCCGGCGGCCGCCTTTACGTCGAGCGGACCGCAATTGATGCTGGCGCGCGCCTGCGGCGAGGTGCCGGTGAAATCCAGCTCGATAGTGTCGCCATATTTGGTCAGCTTGAGCTTCAGCCGATAATCGCGGCTGTCGTCGACGCCGTCGGCATCGATGCCGTCCTCGGCCTCATAGACACCGTCGGGAATCTTGGTGCGGATCGCCTCACGCATCGAATCCGCCGACACGTCGCAGCTGTAGCGGATCGCGCCGAGATAGGCGTCGATCCCATAGCGCTCGATGCTTTCGAGCAGCAGCCGTTCGCCGAGCAGCAGGCTCTGATAGAGCGAGCGGATGTCGGGCAGCAGCAGCTCGCCATAGCGGGCATTGTCGAAGATGAAGTTGAACGCCGAGCGCACCGGCTTGTCGTCGCGGTAGAGCAGCGTCGGCGAGATCACGAGCCCGTTTTCATAGACATTCTTCTTGTTGCCGCTGAACCCACCCGCAACGACACCGCCCATGTCGAGCTGGTGCGCGCGGATCGTGACGAACGCCACCGCCTTGCCCCGGTAGAAGACCGGGCGAATGAAGCTGACGTCGTTGACGTGAAGCCCGGTGCGATAGGGATCATTGGCGATGATCACGTCGCCCGCGCGGAGATTTTCGGGGCCGAATTCCTCGATCGTGTTGCGGATGCCCTCGGGCATGGTGAACATGAAGATCGACAGGCTGTCCGATCCGGTGCTCATCGGATAGTTCATGTCGCGCGGTCCGGAGATGGTCGCGGCGAAATCATACCAGTCGCGCAGGATCATCGAGAAGGCGGTGGTGAGCAGCACCGTGCTCATATGCTTGACCACATAGCGCATGCGGCTGGCGAGGATCGACGCGGTGAAGCGGTCGGTCTTGTAGCGCGCGAGGAACTGCTCGTCGGTCAGCGCGCGCAGCGGCAGATCGTCGAACGACAGCGCGGCCGGCGTCTGCGCCGATGACGGGTCCAAATCCCTGGGCGCCGCGAGGGTATCCGTGATGGAAGAAGCCATGCTGTTGTCCTTCGATGGAAGCGCTGCGGATGATCGGTCTTCGCTCAGTCTCTCTCGATGCGGCTGATGTGCAGTTCGCCATATTCGCCGACCACCAGTCTCTGTCCGGGCAGCATGAAGGTCGTCGACGATTCCTCGCGAATGATCGCCGGCCCGATGATCTCATCCCCGAAGCAGAGCTCCGCCCGCTGATATTCGCCGGCAGGGATCGGATGGCTGTCCAGATAGTGGAGCTCGATCGTGCGGCCGGGGGTCGGCTGCCCGCTCTCGCGCCGGGCGAGCTTCGGATAATCGACCTTGGCGGTGGGGACGAGCGTCTCGATCCGATAGGTGACGCCCTGCACCGGCAGCCCGGGGAAGCGATTGCCCGAGCGCATCTCATAGGTGTCGTGGAAATTGGAGATCATCGTCTCGATCGTCTCGGCGGTGATCGCGCCGGGCGGAATCGGGATGAACGGGGTTTCCCAGCTCTGCCCGAGCAGACGCCCGTCGAAGGCGCGGACGAACACGGGATCGGGATGCCGGTCCTTGAACCGCTCGCGCATCTGCGCCTCCATCTCGGCATAGACCCGCTCGATCTCCTCGGCCGCGTCGGGCGTGAGCACGGTGTAGGCGCTGCGGCTGTCGCTATAGGTCTGCTCCGAACTGACCAGGCCGAGCGCCGAGAAAAGTCCCGGATGGGGCGGAACGATCACCTCGGCGGCGTTGACCCGGTCGAGCACCGCCGGCAGCAGCATCGGCCCGGCCGCGCCGAAGGCGACGATGCTGTAATCGCGGGGGTCGATGCCGTGCTGGATGGCGACGTTGGTCAGCCCCTCGGCGATGTTGTTGATGCCGACATAGAAGGCGTAGCGGATGCGATCGTTGAGCGACAGGGTCGTGTCGAGCGCCTCGAACGCCTTGAGCGACAGAGCCTTGTCGAGCTGCATCCGCCCACCCGCGAACTTGTCCGGATCGATGATCCCCATCAGCAGGCAGGTATCGGTCGCCGCCGGCTGCTGGCCGCCCTTGCCATAGCAGGCCGGCCCCGGATCGGCGCCCGCGCTGCCGGGCCCGACCAGAAGCTCGCCGGCCGGGCTGATCGTGACCAGGCTGCCGCCGCCGGCGCCGATGCTCGACACCTCGACCGACAGCGCATTGACGATCAGGTCATGTTCGAGCTCGAAGGTGGTGTTCACATAGGGCCGGAAATCGCTGACCAGACTGATGTCGCATGAGGTGCCGCCAATGTCCGCGCACAGCAGGTTGCTGGTGCCGATGAGCTTGCCGAAATGCGCGCTGGCGATGGTGCCGGCGGCGGGGCCCGCGAAGACGATCTCGAACGGCCGCTGCATCGCGACGTCGGCCGCCACCAGCTGCGCCGCGCAATTGGCATAGTTGAGCTCGCCCTTGAAGCCGAGGTCGCGCAGCCCGTCGTTCAGGCGGACGGTATAGTCGCCGTAGATCAGCTGCATGAACACGTCGATCACGGTGGTCGACGCGCGCGCATATTCCTTGGCCAGCGGGGAAACCTGGCTCGACACCGAACAGGGAATGTCGCCCAGCTCCTCGCGCACGATCTCCTTGAGCCGCAGCTCATGCTGGGGATTCACATAGGAATTGAGCAGGCAGATCGCGACCGCCGTGACCTCGCACTGGCGCAGCACCGCCAGCTGTTCGCGCGCCTGCGCTTCGTCGAGCGGGATCAGCACCGAACCATCGGCGGTGATGCGCTCGGTGATCCCCCGACGCAGATAGCGCGGCACCAGCGGCTTGGCGGCATCGCCGAACGGGCGGCGCCAATGCGGGTTGGTGAGGTCGGCCGTAGGCCGCCAGGTGCGTCCCGCGTCCAATATGTCGCGATGCCCTTCGGTCGCAAGGAAGCCGATCTTCGGCAGGCGGCGGGTGATGATGGCGTTCAGCCCGTGCGTGCTCGCATGGCTGAAGATGTCGGCATGTTCGACGCCCATTTCCCGCGCGCCGGCGAGCACCCCCAGCTCCGTGTTGCGGACGTCGGTCGACACCTTCACGGTCCGGATGTCGCCATCCCTGATCGCCACGACGTCCGTGAACGTGCCGCCCACATCAACACCGATCAACATATGCATCCTCCCCCGGAAGAGCGGCCCCTTGCGGGCTCGCCTCCTGTCGTCAGTCGAAGTCCAGGCCGTCGGACAGCAATGTAATGGGCCCCAGCAGGCGCCAGGGTTTCCGGCTCACCGTGGCAAGCGTGCGCTGATGCTTGACGACGATGAACCAGCCGCCCTCGCCCAGCACCGGATATTCGCGAAAATCCTCGGCCGTGGATCCGGGAAAATCGGCTTCCAGGTCGACGCCCAGCTCTTCCAGATAGGCCCGGCTGACAGGCCGCTTGCCGGCGTCCGGACGCAGGAATTCAGCATAATCGTCCCGCTTCATCGCGCGCCTCCTCTCCCGCCTTGGTGGCGACGCCTTGTCCGGCGCACCGGGACTATGCGGCGTTGCCAGCCACACGAAAAGCCGAAACTCGGAACATCAGCTGTGCAAGATTTGCAAAGATGAGACTTGTGCTGCCGCGCAGACCGGAATCCCGAACGAGGACAAGCGAGTCCTGACCACGCCCTTGGGCTCCAGTCCCGACTTGATCTGTGGGGCACAATCGGCACCATCGCATTGTGCGCCACGTTGCGCAGCAAAATGGGGCTCCAACCGTGTCGACCACCACCAATCAGCGCTTGCCGGGGCCAGCGGGGCCGAAGCGCTATCACATCGTCTTCGCCCATCCCGAGCCCAGGTCGCTGAACGGCTTTCTGCGGGATCGCGCGATCGCCGGCCTGCGCGAGCGCGGGCATGTCGTCACACAGTCGGATCTCTATGCGATGCGGTTCAAGGCGACTGCGGACGCGGAGGATTTTCCTGAGCGCGACTTCAGCGCGGCGCGGCTGATCTACCATCGCGAATCCGGCATGGCTCAGGCGCATGGGGAGCAGCGGGACGATATCACCACCGAACAGGCCCGGCTGCTCGCCGCCGACGCGATCATATTGCAGTTTCCGCTGTGGTGGTTCTCGATGCCCGCGATCCTGAAAGGCTGGGTCGACCGGGTGTTCGCCACCGGCTTCGCGATCGGGGTGCCCAAGGACGGCACCGGCCAATGGCTGCGCTATGGCGAAGGCCTGCTCGCGGGCCGGCGCGCGATGCTGGCGGTGACCACCGGTGGCCGCGAAGCGCAATTCGGCGCGCGCGGCATTCACGGGCCGATCGACGACCTGCTGTTTCCGATCAACCACGGCATCCTGCATTATGTCGGGCTCGAGGCGGTAGCCCCGTGGGTGGCGTATCAGACGACGCGGCTGACGGCGGAGGCGGCCGACGATCTCGCCACCGACTATCTCGCGCGGCTGCTGTCGATCTTCGACACGCCCCCGATCGGCTATCGCAGCGAGAATGGCGGCGACTATGACGACCGCCAGCTGCTGCGGCCGGACATTGTCACCGGCGCGGGCTTCGCGGCGCACATCGGCCGGACAGACGAAAGCTAGCCAATCACCCGCCCGACAGGAACGAGCGCAGGATCGCAAGCGTCTCCGGATTTTCGGCGCGCCGCGCGATCATCTCGCCCTCGACATCGAGCTGCGCTTCGAAACTCCGTCCGGCCCCTTCGCGCATCAATCGCTTGAGCGTCCCGAGCACCCCCGCCGGCATGGCACGCAGGACCGCGAGCATCGCCTCGACCTCTTCGTCGAGCTCCGCATCCTCGACGACCTTGGTGACCAGACCCAGCCGCAAGGCTTCCTCCGATCCGATCGTCGGGTTGAGCGCCATGATGCGGAAGGCCTGGGTGGCGCCGACCAGCCGGGGAAGGAGCCAGCTGAGCCCGCCATCGGGGCTAAGGCCCGAGCGCGTATAGCCGCTGTTGAACTTGCCCGACCGCCCCGCGACGATCAGGTCGCCGGCCAGCGCGATACTCATGCCCCCACCCGCCGCCATGCCGTGCAACGCGACCACGACCGGAACCGGCGCATGATGCAGATGGCGGATGCCGACATGGAACAGGTCGGTCATCTCCTGGACATGATCCCGCACCGTATCGACATGGGCCAGCATGTCGGCGAGATCGCCGCCGACCGAGAAGAAGCGGCCCTTGGCGGACAGCAGGATCGCCTTCACATCGGGATCGGTGACGGCCTGCCGCGTGACGCGCGCGAAGGCGCGACAGAAGTCGAGGGTGACGGCGTTGCGGCCTGCCGCATCCTCGAAGCGGATTCGGGCAATCCCCCGGTCGAGGGTCAGGTGAACGCCGCTCATGCCGTCTCTCCCATATGGCCGGGTTTGGTCACCCGCACGGCCGCGCGCGCCTCATCCAGCAGCTGATCGAGCAGTGCATCCCAGTCGCCGTCGCGGCGCCCCGCGCGAATGTCGGCACAGAGCTCTGCTGCCCCGTCCCGGCGCGCGTGCCCATGCGCGATCTCGCGCTCGCAAATGCCGAGCAGATAGGAAGCGACCTGTGCCTTGTAGCGATCCTCGGCCGTCAGCTGCGGCTCGCAGTCCTTGAGGAAGGCCTGCACCGTGCGCAGGATGTCGCCCATGTCCGGCGATTGGGGCCGCAATGCGTCAGTCATAATGGCCCGCCAGGGTCATGAGCAGATCATATTCGACCAGCGCGGTGTTGCGGCCGCAGGCCGCATAGACGAGGCCGCGCCGCTGTCCCGTCACATGCCCATGATTCTGCATCATGTTGAGCACCGCGAAGCGCACGAGGCCGAAGATCTCCCAGTAGCGGATTTCATCGGCATCATAGGCTCGACCGCCGGCCGCAGCATAGGCATCGAGCAAGTCCTGCCGCGATGCCAGTCCGGCAGCGGGACGATCGGGCCGCGCGAAGCGCCAGGAGCGCGTGCAGAACCAGCCAAGGTCTTCCGCCGCAGAACCGAGATGCGCGCATTCCCAATCGAGCACGGCGGAGATGCCCCGTGCTGCGTCGACCATCAGATTGCCGAGGCGGAAATCGCCGTGCAGGAAGGCGCGGTCGGCCGTGGTGCGCCGGTTGCGTTCGAGCCAGCGAAAGCCTGCCTCGATCGCGGGGCGCGGCTGGCGATAGCTGTCGTACAGATCGCGGTGCGCGGAGAGTGTGTCGATGCTGTCGGCCCGGCGGCTGAGAAAACCGAAGCTGTCCAAAGGCAGCGCGTGGATCCGGGCCAATATGCCCGCCGCCTCCGCGACGAGCCTTTGCCGCACCGCATCGAAGGCTGCCCCGGTCTGGATGCGCTTGGGCATGGTTTCGCCCGCTGCGAAGGCGGTGACGAAGCCGTTGCCCATGCCATCCGCCGCATCATATTCGAAAATCGGTTCGGGCACCGGCAGCCCATGGTCGAACGCGATCCGCATCGCCCGATACTGGTCGCCGGTCGCCAGAAAGGGGCTACCCGGATCGACATAGGTTTCCTGCCGCGACACATAGCGCCGGACATGCCTCCCATCGACCACGTCGAACAGGACCGTCCGGTTGATCCCGCCGAGCGTGGGGATGGCGACATTCGCCACGCTGACGCCGCTGCCAAGCCTGCGCCGTACCGCCGCCAGAAGATCGGCATGTTCGCCAGGAGGCTCGGTCCCTTGCGCCTTCATCAGATCGGCCAGCCGACCAGTCGGCCGTCGTCGACCCGCTCGATATATTCGACCATCCCCCAGCATTCCTCGCCATCCCAGCGATAGCGGGCATTGGCCTCGACGATCCGCGACATCAGGGTGACGTCGCCGTCCTTGCGCCGGTTGCGCAGCGGCGCTGCCGTGATGATCTCGATGTCGATCCGTTCGGAGCGGGTCGCCGTCCGCACCGCGATGCCGATCCTGGTGGGTTCCTTATTGTCGTCCCAGTCGGTGACGACCGACAGGTCCATCACTTCATGATATTCCCCGTCGATCAGCAGCGCGCCTTCCGATCTCCCGATGCCGTCGGGCGAGAATATCTTGAGCAGGCTCGCGCCCTTGCCGCTCGGCCAGGTGGCCATGAACAGCCGGTGGATGAACAGGTTCTGCCAGTAACGTGGCCCCCAGCTATGGTCGCGCCATCCGAAGACGTCCATTTCCCAGCGCTCGTCGCCAATCGCGACATGGCCGGTCACGACGCTGTGCTGGTTGAAATGCCCGCGTGAAAAATCGCGCCCGTACATGGTCCGCACATCGTCGCGCGTCGGCTCGCCGCCATGGAGCGGCCAGGAGGACTTATGGTCCCAGACGATGTCGGCCTGCACGCGATCGGCCTTCTCGAACAGGGTCGACGGATCGCGAAGCATGTTGCGATCGCTCAGCACCATGATCTCGCCGACATAGCTGTGCCGCAAATGGCGGAAGGGCTCTACGATATCGACCTTCAGGCCGTCGGCGTCGAACATGGCGTTGGTCGTGATGCTCGGTCGACCGAAAGCACAGGCGATGCGTCCGTCCGGCAGATAGAGAACGACCGACTTTTCGGCATAGCCCTCGTTGACGCGGTTACCCACGCGCATCCAGCCGCCGACCCCGGTCTCACGATCGAAGGCGTTGGTGTAGATGCTCTCGTTATAATTGATCGCGGCGTCCGGCTCATGGGCGAACTCGTCGCTCGGCAGCAGTCGGAAATCCTCGGACATAAGCCGCTCCTTTAAAGCCTGAAGACGCCATAATGGGGCGGGTCGATCGGGGCGTTGAGCGAGGCCGAAATGCACATGCCGAGCGCATTGCGCGTGTCGACCGGATCGAGAATGCCGTCGTCCCAAAGCTCCGACGTCGCATAATAGGCGCTCTGCTCGCGCTTATAGTCTTCGAGCACGGGATCGCGGATCGCGGCGATCTCCTCTTCGGACAATGCCTGCCCCTCGCGCTCCAGCTGGCGGATCTTTATCTCGGACAGGACATTGGCCGCCTGCTCCGCCCCCATCACGGACGTACCGCTGCCGGGCCAGCTGAACAGGAAGCGCGGGTCGAACGCCCGGCCCGACATGCCGTAGACGCCCGCGCCGAAGGCCCCGTTGCAATTGATCGTGAACTTGGGGACGCTGGCGCCCGACACCGCCATGATCAGCTTGGCGCCATCCTTGGAAATGCCGCGCCGCTCATATTCCTTGCCGACCATGAAGCCGGTGATGTTCTGCAGGAACAGCAACGGCGTCCGGTTCTTGTCGCAGAGCTGGATGAAATGGGCGCCCTTGAGCGAGCTGTCGTTGAACAGCACGCCGTTGTTGGCGAGAATGCCGAC
>JAIYAJ010000570.1 GCA_027489105.1 Zymomonas sp.
AACCCCGCAGCGCGCGCCTGTTCGCCGTGCCAGGCGTCCCCTCGGACGAAGTGCATGACGATCACCGCCCTGCGCCCCAGCGCCCGTGCGCGCTCAACGACGTCGCGCGCGGACTTCTTGGTCACGGCGCGCCGCTTATGGCCATCGCACCGTACGAACAGGCGGGTGTCACCCCGCGTCACCAGCAGATCTACGACCGAAGGATCCTCGCTCTCGCCCCGCTCGACTTCACAACCGCGATCCGCGAAGAAACGCGCCACCTCCTCGCCCAGCGCGCGGTCTCGTTTGCGTTCCCAATAGTCCACGCCGGTTTCGAGATTGCGATACTCCCAATGGCCCCAGTCGCGCTCATAGGCCTGCTCGCGCCGCCGCCCGCGCTGGCCGGTCAGACGGCCTATGATGCCGCCGATGAAGTCAGCACCGAAAATAGCCGCTATCATCAGCGCGAAGAAGCTGACGACCATAAGTACGCCAACTCCTGCGCCGGACGCACTGCCAAATCCGGGGAAGAAGGCCGCCGCGAAACCTGCTGCGATCAGCAACAGAAGCAGCCAGAGGCCGATCATCAAGATCCAGCCGAGCGTGTCTGCAATCTTCCCCATGATCGTCAGGAAGCGCTGGCGCTCGGGCGTCAGCCTGTAATCGGCAGGAAGGCCATAATCTGCGGGCAGCGGTTCGCGGACACCGTCCTCGTCACCGTCGTCGAAATCGTCCATGGGTCTCTCGCGACCTGTCGCAAGCGGACCGCGGTTGGGCATAAGCGTCCGACCCGAGCCGAATGCCGCGGCCTCCTCGACGATGGCAACATGCCATGGCCAGCCCAAAACTCCACGCCGCTACGTCGGCACCAGTGCCGTCGCCGGGTAGCGGGAAGACGGCGATGGCGCCCCAGCGACAAGCCGGAGGCGCTCTGCCGCGACAGCCCAGATCGTAAAGCAGAAAGGCGGCAAGGGTATCTCAAGGTTCTTGCGGGTTTCCTGCACAGAGATATCTGTGTCGGGTTCCCATCGAACCGTCCGAACCATGGGGCCGGAGTCTTGACTTGGGGAACTTGCGACAATCCAGGTTCGGGTTGTTCGGGGCCGAAGCGGCCACTTCGTGCTGAGTTGACGATAAGCGCGCCGCGGGCCAGAGCCGATCGCGTGGCAACATCGCAAGCGGAAACATGATCCAAGCCTTTCGAGAATATCTGCACGCGGTTCAGTCCCGGCTTGCCCCCAACGGCCCGGGTTTTAGCTCCGCCGTCGTACAGGACGGGGCCCTATCCCTCGAAATGCATCACGGATTGGCGTCGGTGGAGCTTGGTGTCCCGCTGAGCGGTAATTCCGCCTATTATCTTGCGTCTGAGTCCAAGCAATTCACCGCCGCCTGTGTGATGACGATGGTTCGCCAGGGCCTGATCGCGCTGGATGATGATGTCGTACCCGTTCTTCCCGAGCTTAAGGGCCTAGCGCAACCATTCCCGTTGCGCAGTCTGCTCAACCACAGCAGCGGCATTCCTGAGTATCTGCATCTGATGACCTACCAGCTAGGTCGCCATGAGTCCGACTACTTCGGCAATGAGCACATCCTCCGACTCATATCGCTGTTCGATGAAGTCGATTTCCAGACCTCTACGGAGCATCGCTATAGCAACAGCAATTATATTCTTCTCGCTACCTTGGTGGAGCGCGTCGCCGGAATCCCCATTCGGCTGTTTGCGCAACAGCATCTTTTCAGCCCGCTGGGTATGAACCGGCTGACTTTCGACGACGATCGGCTCAGCATCCTGTCCAATCGCGTAACCAGCTATGAGGCCGATCCGCTGCGCCCGCAGGGATTGAAACAGTGCCTTGGTAACGCGAATACGGTTGGTGACGGCGGTATATATGGAAGTACCGACGAACTTGTGCTGTGGGAGCTTGAGTGGCATCGCCAATGGGCCGACCCTGAGAGCCTGCTCCACGATATGCTTCAACCCTCGCCATTGCTCGACGGGAGTATACCGAACTACCGGTTTGGACTGGAATTCGGCCACCACGCGGCAGGCAACTATGTTTTCCACGGTGGCGGACTATGGGGGTTCCGCACTCTCATCTTACGCCTTCCGCAGCGCAAGCTGTCGGTCATCCATCTGGCGAACTGCGAAGAAGCGGAAGTGACCATGGAGAAGCTGCTGCAGCTCGCAGCAGTCACTGCTGAGCAGGCGCCCGCTACCAGGGACCACGTCTCCGAGCGGTAGTGACGGCGAATGGGCGAGAGCCGCCGGGCAGTGTTTCGCCCGACGGCCGTCACCGGACGCATAGTCTCGAGCCGACTTTCAACCGCCCAAAATCTGCTCGACCCATTCGGGAACGAGCAGGCTCGCCTTGCCAAGTCGGGTCTCGTCGAACCAGCCGCTGCCCGCCGACCGCTCCAGGTTGAGCTCCAGCGTCTCGATCCCCGCATGGCGCGCCATCTGGACGAAGCCCGCCGCCGGATAGACCGCGCCCGAGGTGCCGATCGACACGAACAGATCGGCCTCGGACAGCGCAGCCTCGATCCGCTCCATGCCGTAAGGCATCTCCCCGAAGAAGACGATGTCGGGCCGCAACTGGTCCTGCGCGCCGCACTGCCCGCACAATGTGCCGTCGAGCATCGCCCCGCCATAAGACGCCCGGTGGCCGCATGCCTCGCAGAGCGCCGACATCAGTTCGCCGTGCATGTGCAGCAATCGCTGCGCCCCGGCCCGCTCGTGCAGATCGTCGACATTCTGCGTGACGATCAGCAACTCCCCCCGCCACGCCTGATCGAGCCGCGCCAGAGCAAGATGCGCCGCATTGGGCTCGACGGTCCGCAACGCCGCCCGCCGCTGATCGTAGAAATCGAGCACGAGTTCCCGATTGGCGGCCAGCGCTTCGGGCGTGCAGATGTCCTCGACCCTGTGGTTTTCCCACAGCCCATCCGAGGCGCGGAAGGTGTTGAGGCCAGACTCGGCGGAGATGCCAGCGCCCGTCAATAGGACGATATTTGAAATTTTCCCCATCCGAAGCACATTCCTTGGTCAAAGCCGATCAGCATAACCTGCGTGCAATTGCTAATTTTTCACCTGAAAATCTATATACAATATACTGATATATAATAAACTTATCTCGGCCCCTCACTCCCCAACCGGAATCTGGTCGAGCCCATGCCGCGTGCGGCGGTCATAGGCCTCCTGCAGGGCTTCGATCCGCTTCTGGGTCCGGTTGGCGACGTCCTTGATGCTGCCACAGCTCGCCTTGGCGGCGGCCAGAACGAAGTCGTTGCGATGGTCGAAGGCGATGCGGGCGTGGCCGGCTTCGTGGACTTCGAGACCCTTGATCGTGCGGTACCAGAAGGAGGCAGCCTCGACCGTGACGCCCTCGGTCGTCACGAGGCGCGGCAGGACGACCTTGATCGAGAGCCGCGTTACCGGGTCTGCGACGATGCAGTCGTTGCCGCGCCGGGTCTGGCGCCAGCCGACGCGGATGTGCCAGACGGTGTTTGCCACCGCGTCGCCGGTCTGCGGCGCCCGGCGGCGCATCGAGCGGTAGATTTCCTCAGGCGTTCGCCCTTCGACGTCATAATATTCGTAGCTGATATTAGGGATGCCCGCGAAAGCCGAGGTCACCGGCGCACCGGCCAGCGGGGAACAAGCCAGCATCGCCAGGACGAAGGCCGCACTGGCCGTCAGCGCAACTCTCATTCGCCGCCCTTGGGTCCCCAGAAGATCACCCAGGTGACGAAATCCTCACTGAAATCCTCGAAGCGGTGGAAGGCGTGCGCCTCGACGAAGATCGCGTCCTGCGCCTTCACCGGCCGCCGCTCGCCATTCTTCACGAACCAGCCCGAGCCCGAAGCGACGATGTAGAGCTCGTCCTGCTCATGCGGCGCCTGATCATCCTCGAATTTGGGGGCATAGACACCGATGCGCATGCTGCCGTTGCGGATCGGATAGGTGAAACGCCGCCCCTGCTCATCGGGCAGCGTCGCCAGCGCGGAATCGAGAGAGAATAGCCAGTCCTGCGCGGTCATGATCGGGTCCTCGCTAGCGCCCCCGCTGTGCAGTTGAGCATGTCCTGCGCAGCGAAGCCAGATGCTATCGCCTGCACACCCCTCGTTCCGGCGCTTGCGTCGCGCGCGGGCGGACGCCATGAAGCGCGCGGATCGAAAAGGGACAGGGCATGGCCGCAATCGGAATATTGGGCGCACAGGGACGGATGGGCCAGGCGATCGCTGCGGCCGCCCCGACCATGGGTGCGACGCTCGCGGGCGGGGTCGACCTGGGCGGCGCGGTGTTCGGCGACCATGGCGACGTCGCGGCGCTCGCCGCGCAATGCGACGTGCTGGTCGACTTCTCCGCCCCTGTCGCGCTGGCCGGCCATCTCGCCGCCGCCCGTGCGGCCCGCGTTCCTATCGTCATCGGCACCACCGGCCTCCAGCCCGAGCATCATGTCCTGATCGACGAGGCGGCCGCCGGCGGCCTTGCCGTGCTGCAATCGGCCAACACCTCGCTCGGCGTGAACCTGCTCGCGCATCTGGTGCGCGAGGCGACGGCGAGGCTCGGCGCCGACTGGGACATCGAGATCGTCGAAATGCACCACCGCCACAAGGTAGACGCCCCCTCGGGCACGGCGCTTCTGCTCGGCGAGGCGGCGGCGGCGGGGCGCGGGTCCGATGGCGCGACGCTCAACCGCTTCGACCGGATCGGCCACCGAAATGACCGTCCGCGCGAAGAGGGCACGATCGGCTATGCCTCGCTGCGCGGCGGCTCGGTCGCGGGCGACCATATGGTGGTGCTGGCCAGCGACAATGAGCGGATCGAACTGGGCCATCGGGCTGAAAACCGTGCCATCTTCGCGCGCGGGGCAGTAAAGGCCTGCCTGTGGATGGTCGGCCAGGCACCGGGCCGCTACTCGATGAACGATGTGCTGGGCCTGTGAAGAAGGCCGACGTCTTCGAATTCTATCGGCGGCTGGCGGAGAATGACCCCGCGCCGGTGACCGAGCTCAACTATGTCAATCCCTATACGCTGCTGGTCGCTGTCGCCTTGTCGGCACAGGCGACCGATATCGGGGTGAACAAGGCGACCGGCCCGCTCTTCGCCAAGGTCACCACGCCCGAGCAGATGCTCGAACTCGGCGAAGAGGGGCTCAAGCAGCACATCAAGACGATCGGCCTGTTCAACACCAAGGCGAAAAACGTCATCGCCGCCGCCCGCATCCTCGTGGACCAGCATGGCGGCGAGGTGCCGCAGGACCGCGACGCACTGGAGGCCTTGCCCGGCGTTGGCCGCAAGACCGCGAATGTCGTGATGAACACCGCTTTCGGCGCGGAGACGATCGCTGTCGACACGCATATCTTCCGCGTCTCCAACCGCACCGGCCTCGCGCCCGGCAAGAATGTCCTGCAGGTCGAACTCAAGCTGGAGAAGGTCACGCCCAAGCCCTTCCTCCAGGGCGCCCATCACTGGCTGATCCTGCACGGCCGCTATATCTGCAAGGCACGCAAGCCCGAATGCTGGCGCTGCCCGGTCGAAGATCTGTGCCGCTTCAAGCCGAAGACTCCGGCCCCTCCACCGCCCAAGGCGTGAACCAAGGGGCGGTCCCGCATTTTCAAGGCGCGTCGCGGGCGATAACGTCTTATGATCATGGTCCGAAAGATCGATGATCTGGGAAAGGATGTTCCGATGCGTGATCGAACGAAGCGTGCACTGGCCCTTGCCGTCGTCCTTCTCTGCGCCGCCGGCTCTGCGGGGCAGAGCCGGCCGCTGAAGCCCGAGCAGGAAGCGAAGATCAAACCCGACGGCAAGGTCGAGGACTGCATCCCGCTCCGCTCCATCCGCAACACGCGGGTCCGCGACGACCGGACGATCGACTTCTACATGAACAACGGCAAGGTATACCGCAACACGCTGCCCTATGCCTGTTCGGGCCTCGGCTATGAGGAGCGTTTCGGCTATGCGACCTCGCTGCCGCAGCTCTGCTCGGTCGACATCATCACCGTGCTGCGCACCCCGCCGATCCCGATCGGCGCCTCCTGCGGCCTCGGCAAGTTCCAGCCGATCAGCGGCGCGCCGAAATAGGGCCGACCCGACGGGTCCCCGCCAATTAGCTCTGGCGGTGCCCCGATCGCTTTGCTAAGCGGCCCCCAACGCACCCGTAGCTCAGCTGGATAGAGCGCTGCCCTCCGAAGGCAGAGGCCAGGGGTTCGAATCCCTTCGGGTGCGCCAATCAACTTTTTGATTTCATTAGATTCACCCGTCACCGCCGGGGCGTCATCATATTCCGTTCGTCGATGTGGAAGCATTGTGGAAGCTGTCGACATATCCGGCAAAGCTTTAGCAAACTAAACTCAGCCGATTCCCCCCTCCCCCCCCCCCCAGGCACGGGTCCTTCCGTTAACTAAAGAGTAGCAAAGCGGTTACGTACCGCTCGTTGGGAGAGGCTTAAACGCAACGATCTATCCAAAACGACAACGATCGGCACGAATGTGGTTGAGCTATCACTTGGAAAACGCCCCCCATGCCCGGACGTGCTGCCAGCCGACGGATGAGGCCGAGTCCTTTGGGATGACATTTGCAGCCGGGGGGTCTATCGGAACGCGCATGTTTCGCACCATGCGTACAGATCGGCATTTTCGCGGTATCTTCGCCGCCCTGCTTTTCTGTGTCCTCGCGCTGCGCGTGGCGGTGCCGACCGGCTTCATGCCGACACAGACGGATCATGGCCTCGTCGTTACCGTCTGCAATGGCATGGGCGTCAATCAGACGGTTGTGATCGACCTGCCCCAGTCGGGCAATGCAGATCACTCCGGCCATGAGCAATCCGAGCATAAGCCCTGCATCTTTGCGTCGGCATCCTTGCCCGCACTATCGGGCGATGCCCCGGAATTTTCCCTCAGGCCTGCATTGCTGCTACGCGAATTCGCTCTGCCGCCGCCGGTCGGCTATCATGTTGTCCGCACCGATTTCGCCACACCTCCCTTGCGCGGACCGCCGGCGCTCACCTGAGCGCCGGAGACTGCTGATTCGACTGCGCTGATCGGCGCAGTTCCTCATCCCGCTCCGGCTCGTCGCGCGTCCCGCGCGTCTGCTTTCATGCCGGAGATACCATGTTCAAGACCCGCCTGCTGGCGACCCTCGCCGCTACCACCGCTCCCATCGCCGTCCATGCTCAGGACCAGTCGCCGCAAGGCTGGACTGCGGACACAATCGTCGTCACCGGCTCAAAGCCGGGGTACGCCGTTCCCGAGACCACCACCGGCACCCGCACCGCGACGCCGATCGAGAAGGTGCCCCAGTCGATCCAGACGATCACCCGCGCCCTGATCGTCGAACAGGATCTCCAGACGCTCTCCGACGCACTCGTCAACGTATCCGGCGTCGTGCCGAATGGCGTCGAGCAATCCGTGCTGCAGCCGACACTCGTCCGCGGCTTTGCGGTCAATTATTATATCGACGGCGTCCCAACCTATCAGCTTCCGGCAAGCGTCGGCGACCCCGGCACGCTGGTCAATGTCGAGCGGATCGACGTCGCCAAAGGCCCCACCGCTACGCTCTATGGCGGAGGTGCCGGTGCGCCGCTGTCCGGGATCGTCAATCTCGTATCGCGTGATCCTTACGAGAGCCTCGGCATCAAGCTGACCGGCCGCGGCGGCTCTTTCGGCACCGTCGGTGGCGAGGCCGATGTAAACCTGCCGCTTGCTGCGGGCATCGCGGTGCGCGTCACCGGCATGGTCGACAGTGCGGACAGTTACATCGATTTCGTCAGCCGCGATCGCAAAGCGATTTTCCCCACGCTCGCGGTCGGCCTGGGCTCGGACACCACACTGATGGTGCGTGGTCGCTACAGCCGCATCGCGCAGACGGAATATGCTGGCCTTCCTGTTTCCCTGCTCGAACCGGTCGCCCTGATCGATCGCGACGTCTACGCGGGCTCCCGCGACATGCCACGCACCTGGATCGAGAATAAGGGCGTGACCGGATCGCTCACGCATCGCTTCTCCGACCGCGTGGAGGCGAACCTAACGGTGGCGCGGGTCATCACCGGATTCGAGGAGCGCGGGAGTTTTCCGTTCGGTCAGATCGCCGGGACCGTCTACAACTTCGGAACGGCCTTCCTGCCCTCCGAAAGCAAGAAGACCTTCGCGACCGCCAGCCTGACCGCCCGCGTGGGCGAAGGGCCGATCCGCCAGACGATCCTGGTCGGCGTGGACTATGACGCCACCAACTATTTCGGCGCGATGTACTTCAATCCCGCCTGGGCGCTGATCGACTTTGCCAACCCTCTGCCCGCGCCCAGCTTTGGCGGCGATCCGGGATTCTTCTTCGATCAAAATGACCGGCTGAGAAGTTTCGCAGCTTTCGCGCAAGACCAGATCGCGATCGGCGACCGGCTGGATGTGACGCTCGGCCTGCGCTGGACGCGGATCAAGGTGCGCAGCAATGTCGGCGTCACGACCGAGGACAAGGCCGAGAAGGTCACACCCCGCATTGGCGCGACCTACCGTCTCGTCGACGGACTTTCGCTGTTCGCCGGCTATGCCGAAGGGTTCCAGGGCGTCGTCGGCGGTGGCTTCTACACCATCGTGCCCAAGCCCGAGACGTCGCAGGCCTGGGAGGGCGGTTTCAAGTTCGCCGCGCCGATCAAGGGGCTGACCGGCACCGCCTCGCTCTACCGCATCACCCGGCAGAACGTCGTGACCGCCGATCCCGCGATCCCCTTCGCCAGCATCCAGACCGGCGAGCAGCGCGCGCAGGGCGCCGAGCTTGACCTGATCTACGAACCGACCCCGTCCTTCTCGCTGCTGTTCAACTATGCCTACACCGACGCGAAGGTAACCGAGGACAACAGCCTGCCCGTGGGCGATCGGCTGCGGGCCGTGCCGGCGCATAGCGGCAGGCTTGCCGCACGCTATCGTTTCAGGGACGGCGCGCTTCAGGGTTTCGCGCTAGGCGCTGGCGTCACCGCCGTTTCGCGGCGGGAACTGACCCTGCCCAACAGCGCGTCGATCAAGGGGCTGGCGCTGGTCGACGCGCAGGCATCCTACGACCTCGGACCGGTGTCGCTGGCTGTCTCGGTCACCAATCTGCTGGGCAACAAGGGCTTGGAGCCATATCAATATTTCGGCGGTCCTTATGTCATCCCGACCCAGCCGCGCTCGGCCTTCCTCACCCTGAAGGGAGGCTTCTGATGGACGCGCTCGATCGGCGGACGGCCTTGCTCATGGCGATCCTCGCGCCATTCGCGGCGGGATCGGCGGCAGCGCAAACGGGGGGCTCGACGCAAAGCGGCCATGACATGAGCGGGATGCCGCCGGGCTGGGTGAAGGCCGATCAGATCGCCATGCTCTGCTATCCGGGCATGACGATCCTCGACCTGATCGGTCCGCAATATATGTTCGCGGCGCTGATGGGCGCGACCGTGCATCTCGTCGGCAAGACGCGCGATCCGATGACCAGCGACACCGGGGTCACGATCATCCCGACCGCGACCTTCGATCAGTGCCCGAAAGACCTGACCGTCCTGTTCGTGCCGGGTGGCACCGTCGGAACGCTGGCGGCGATCAAGGACGATGCGACGCGCAACTTCATCGCGGATCGCGGCGCACGGGCACAATATGTGACATCGGTCTGCACCGGCGCTCTTGTTCTCGGCGCGGCGGGCCTGCTCAAGGGCTATCGCGCGACAACCCACTGGGCCGCGCTGGAAACGCTGGCCGATTGCGGCGCCACGCCGGTTTCGGAGCGCGTGGTGCGCGACCGCAACCGTGTCACCGGCGCAGGCGTCACGGCGGGGCTGGATTTCGGTCTCAGCATGGTCGCCGAATTGCGCGACGCGACCTATGCGCAAGGGGTGCAACTCGGCTGTGAATATGATCCGCAACCGCCGTTCAATGCGGGTTCGACCCGGACCGCCCCCGCAGAGGTGAAGGCGATCATGACCTCAATGTACGCCAGCTTCCCCGACCGGGTGCGCGACGCGTTCAAGGTGGCAGGAGCGAGCCGATGAAGCCCACGAATTCGGGCTCCATCGCGTGGCTACGTGAGATCCGCCGCTCGGCCTGGCTGCTGATCGGCCTTTGCGTGATCTACCGGATCGGCGGCTTCATGATCGACGACATAAGCGCGTCACTCCAGAGCCGCATCATGATCGCGCAGGTGCAGCCATGAACACGCACGTACCTTCAACCCAATGGCCGGGGTCCAAGGAGGGTCCCTGGAGTCCGGCGCGGCTGCCTGACTGCGAAATCAGGATGGTCGCGCCGCGATCCACGCTGCCGGTATCTGGCAAATATGTCCTGATCGGCGCGGCGGTCGCCGCCGTTCTGGTTTCCCTCCGCTTCGTCATGATCGGGGCTTGGCCGGTCCTTGTCTTCGCCTTGCTCGATATCGGCGCACTGGCCGTCGCGCTCTACATCTTCGGCCGCCGCCCCGTGCCGGAAGAGCGCATTTCGCTTGTCGATGCGCGGATCGAATTCGTCCGGATCGACGGAAGCGGGCGACGCGATCGGCTGGAACTGCCAGCTTTCTGGACGCGGCTCGAGGCTTCGGGCCGGACTGAGCTCGATTGCGATCTCCACCTCGTTTTCCGTCAACACCGATACCCCGTCGGGCGATGCATTTCTGCCGCAGCACGACGGTCGCTGATCCCGCAGATCGAGGCACTGCTCGCACGAGCCCGTCAGCCATGACCAATGCCGCACCACCCCGGCCCCACCCCATGCGTGGGAGAAACATCAGGCGCATTCTGCCTCTCCTGCTCGGCGCCGCATCGATCTCCAGCCCGGTGTCTGCGCGGACAGCCAGCGCCGCTGCACCTGCAAAGGCGGCATTTGCACTGGCGCCGCTGCCCTATGCCGTCAATGCGCTGGAGCCGGCGATCGATGCGCAGACTATGACCATTCATCACAGCAAACATCACCAGGCCTATGTCGACAATCTGAATAAGGCGGTTGCGGCAGACACGACGCTGGCTGGTCAGTCGCTCGAACAGTTGGTCGCGCAAGCGGGGCGCTTATCTGCCGCAGTGCGCAACAATGCCGGCGGGCATTGGAACCACAATTTCTTCTGGGCAACGATGGCGCCGCCCGCCGACGCTGGTCACCCGTCCCCCGAACTGGCCAAGGCGATTGCGACGCAGTTCGGATCGGTCGAACAGTTCAAGGCTCAGTTCAGGGCGGCGGGCACGGCTCGCTTCGGATCGGGCTGGGTGTGGCTGATCGTCGGCAAGGACGGCAATCTCGCCATCACCTCGACCCCCAATCAGGACAATCCGCTGATGGACGTGGCAGAGGTAAAGGGCGCGCCGATTCTCGGCAACGACGTGTGGGAGCACGCCTACTACCTCAAATACCAGAACCGCCGCGCCGACTATCTCGATGGCTGGTGGCAGGTCGTGAACTGGGCCGAGGTATCGAAGCGCTACGCGATGGCAGTGGCACGGTGAATGCCAACATCGCCAATTCATGTGTAAAGGGTAACTTCTAAATGCGCTTTTCTTCGGGTGTCATTCTTGCCACCACCTGTCTCGCGACGCCAGTCTTCGCGCAATCTGAGCCGGACAATAGCCGACCTTCACAGAAGGCCGATATCGTCGTCATTGCCCAGAATTTCGTCGTCGCGGATTCGTCGTCAGCCACAAAATCCGACGCGCCGATCATTTCGACGCCACAGGCGATCTCTGTCGTCGACGCGGATTTCATCGATGCGCTCAACCTGCGGACGGTCGCCGAGTCACTCGCTTATACGTCGGGCATTCGTGCCCAGACGTTCGGCAGCAGCACGCAGATAGAATATTACCAGCTGCGCGGCTTCGCGAGTTCGAATTTCTACAAGGATGGCCTGGTTCTCTACAACTCCGGTGCGTTTCTTTCGTGGACGACACCCGCGGAGGGTATCGAGCGGCTGGAGGTTCTCAAGGGACCGTCTTCCGTTCTGTACGGCGCAGGAAGCGCAGGTGGCCTCGTCAACATAGTATCCAAGGCACCTGTGCGTCGCCATATCCTCTCGATCGAGGCCGGGGCGGATGAATATGGCACGGTGTACGGATCAGCCGATATGGGCGGACCAATCTCGGACACGCTCGCCGTGCGCGCCAACGCGCTGGTCCGGCGCGGTGATACCCAGGTCGAACTGGCCGATGACAATCGAACCTATGGTGCGCTTGCACTGGGCTGGACGCCAACCAGCGATACGACGCTGACACTTCGCGCCAGCCACGCGCGCGATCGATCGAAGCGGCCCACGGGCTTCGTCCCCTACACAGGTTTCGTAACACCGCTGGCAAATGGGCGGAAGATCCCGATCGACCTGTTCGTCAGCGACCCTTCGATCGATGCCTATGATCGCGATCAGACGGAACTTGGCTACACGCTCGAGACGCGCCTGACCGACAAGCTGCGCTTCGTCTCCAACGGTCGCTATGCAGAGATCGATCTTTATTATGCCGGGCTGTTCGGATCCTTCGCAGGCAACCCTGCGCTGGTTGGGGGGCGTTACGTCCTCAACCGGGGCAATTCGCTGCTCGATGCCGAACTCGACAACATCACGGTCGACAATCATCTGGATGCGACCTTCGCAACCGGTCCGCTGACCCATCAGGTGCTGGGCGGCATCGACTACAGCTTTTCGCGTGCCCGAAACACGAACCGGATGGGGACAGCACCGGCACTCGACATCTTCGCCCCTGTCTATGGTGTGGCAATCCCGGCGCTTGGCGCCGCGACGACGACGCGGCAGAAGCTCGATCAGACGGGACTTTACGTCCAGGACCGGATCACGCTCGGTGGCCTGACGGCGCTGCTGTCCGCCCGCCACGACTGGGTCGGGATCACGGGGATCAACGCCGCCGGGGGCATCGCGCGCGGCGAGCCGAGCAAGGCGACGTATCGCGCCGGACTGAGCTACCTGACGTCTTTCGGTCTCGCCCCATTCGTCAGTTATGCGACATCGTTCACGCCGGTGATCGGTATCGAGGCGGCGACAGGCCGCTACTATCGCCCGGAAACCGGCAAGTCATGGGAAGTTGGCCTCAAATATCAGGCGACATCTCTCCCCTTGCTGGCAACAGCGTCGCTTTTCTCGATCGATCGAGACGGCATCCTGGTCTCGAATCCCGTTGCTGGCTTTCCGACGAATCAGAGCCAGCTCGGGCTGGTGCGATCACGTGGCGGGGAGATCGAGATTCAGGCGCGACCTCTGCCGACTCTAAACCTGACCGCCGCGCTGACCGCCTTCGAGATCCGCAATCGCTCCGGAGTTGCCGCGACCCTTGGCAAGGCGCCAACGGCAACCCCCGAATTCACGGCATCGGCTTTCATCGACTATACTTTACCCGAAGGAAGCCTCCTGCCGGGCTTCGGGATCGGGGGTGGCGTGCGTCATGTAGGGCGCAGCTGGGCCGATACATCGAACCGCCTGAAAGTGCCGGCAGTAACGCTGTTTGATGCGGCAGTGCATTACGACACGGGTGCTTTCCGCATCGCCGGCAATGTGTCCAACCTGTTCGACAAGGCATTCGTCGCTGCATGTCCCGCCGCAGGTACGTGCTATTCGGGCAACCTGCGCCGCGCGACGATCAGCCTTACCTATCGGTACGGAGAAGGCCGATGAGCGGTTTCGATCGCCGCCAAATGCTGGCGCTGACGGCCTTGGCCGGTGCGGCCAGCGCGGTGCCTGCCCTGGCACAGCAGAAGCCCGCGGCAGATCCGATGGCGATCCCGCCCGATGCCCCGAAGATCGCGATGCTCGTGCATCCGAACATGGTCGCGCTCGACCTGATCGGGCCGTTGACGGTGTTTAACATCATGCGCGGCCGGGTTAACCTGGTCTGGAAGGACCGGAGCCCCGTTTCGACCGATATTGGCATTCCGATCGCCGCGACGCAGAGCTTTGCGGAAGTGCCGCGCGATCTGGATGTCCTGTTCGTGCCCGGCGGCCTGATGGGGACCGTCGTGTGCATGAACGATCCCGAGGTGATGGCTTTCCTGGCGGACCGGGGCGCCCGCGCGAAATGGGTGACGAGCGTCTGCACAGGCAGCCTGGCCCTTGCGGCTGCCGGACTGCTCAACGGCTATGACGCAACCTCCCACTGGCGCGTGACGAGGCAGCTTGCCCGCATCGGCGCG
>JAIYAJ010000387.1 GCA_027489105.1 Zymomonas sp.
GCATGTGCAGCTTGAGCGCTTCCTGGAACGAGGGTGGGTCGATCCAAGGGCCCGCGACCGGATCCGGAAGCTCAATGATGGGGCGAGGCTTGCGTCCCCGGCGACGTGGTGCCTCGCCGGTGCAATTGGTCATTCCGTGGAGATGTGAATCGGCGCTGTCTCGATCAGAAGCGTTTTCTGAATTCATTGGGGTAATGGACCCTTAGCCTGTGAGACGTTGCGCGACTTGCGCAACGGATCGCGTCGCGACCGACAGCTATGACGGAGTCACCTGATCATCGCTGGGATGGCCGGAGGCGGCACGCAATGCCTATCGATGCGCTCGATGGCTAATGCGAAAATGAAGGCGTAGACGATGCCTGGATCCGGCTGGTCGCATAGCGACATCAACGCCCGGCTAGGGGACAGCTGCTTCGCTCTAAAACATCGGTAATGATACTTACGATATGGATGCGCCGGGCAAAAATATGGATTTTGAGATCGTGAAGGTATGCATTGTCAGAAATGAAATAAAGCCATTTTGGATGCACTTCGTCAGAATATGTTGATTATCCCGGTACGCGATGTGATGATTTGGTATCGCGATATGGTGTCTCATGCCTTTTCGGCAAAGATTTGAGGCGGGTCGGTCGCGCTAAACCGCAAGTTGTTCGAGCGTAGCAAAGACAGAAGAGGCGATGTTCAATCTCATTGAGATGAGCATTGCCCATCATTGCTGTGGGGGCACATGCGTTCGATCGACATCAAGATCCATGAGATTAGCGGCGTCGCCGGACCGCCCCTTGATCGAGATGCCATTGTCGTCGCTTTCGAGGCGGCGGGCATCGACGTGCGGTTCACGCAAGGGGCGACTTTGCCCAGCGATCCCGCGCTCAATCCCAATTTCCACTATCGCGACCTAATCGCGGGCTTCCGACGCGAGGATCCCGGCAGCGGCCATCTCGTGCTCGGGGGACTTCATCCGTCGTGGAACACCGCTATTGCCGGCGAACTCGCCGACCTAGCGAGCCGTGGGCTTTCGGTCGTCTACACCCGGTCGACCTATATCGCGCAGGGCGGTCGGCCGGCTTTGCTTCAGACCGTCGTTCATGAGCTAGGCCATCTGCTCAATCTCGCCCATGACGATATAGATCGCAGCTATGACTCCGCGATGAATCAGGCGCGCGACCGGGATCAGCCGACCACCGCCTGCTGGCAGGTCGCGGATCGACAGGCGCAGTCCGAGCAATCTCATGGTCAGCCGGCCTACTGGACGCGGCCCAATCAGCTTCCGGCCTGCCATCCTTTCGCGCTGATTGCGCGGTTCAAGCTCAACCGGTTGAGTGACGATCGTCTCCTGCCCTGGCGCGGACGCTATGATGGCCAACCACAGGGCGCCGAGGACCGTTGGCACGCCGGCAGTGCCCTCGCCATCGATTTCGAGGCGCCCCATTTCGAGCTCGGCGGCGTGCTCGCCTTCACTGCGCGCTTCACCAATCGCGGCGGCGATGTGATCAGCGTGCCGGCCGATCTCGGACCGACATTCGACACCCTGATCATTCGGGTCAGGAAACCCGATGGATCTCATTATCAGCACAGCCCTCGCGGCCTAGCTTGTTCGACAGCCACGAGGCCGCTGCTTCCCGGTGAAGTGCTTTACGCTCCATTCGCGACCATCCGGGGCCCGGGCGGCCTGGCCCTCGACCAGATCGGTGTTTACGAATTGCAGGTGATAGCGCCAGCGCTGGGCGTCGCTTCGATACCCGCGCCGTTCGAGGTTATCGGTTCACAGGCTTCGGCGCGCCTGCCGCGTGCGCTGGCAACCGCTTCAACGCCACTTCGCCTCGCCAAGGCGGCGCGTCGGACGATCGCGGATCTGCTCAGGCAGCCGGATTTGAGTCCGCTCACCCGTGGCTATCTCGCTCTGTCCCGGCTGGCGGATGAGCGCGACGCGGCGGCGGTACCCGCGCTTGAGGAAATGGCATTGGCGCCGGTCGCGCCCAACGAAGTCCGTCATCTCGCCGCGATGGCGCGCGTCAAGCGCCTGATCGCGAACGGTGGCTGCTCTGTGAAGCAGCGGAAGAGCTTCTGCCGAGACTATCTGAACCAAGCGGGAGACGCACTTGTCGCCGCCCGGATCTGCGAGGAGATGACATGAAACGAGGATATCGCAGTACCAAAGGGATCGCGTTGCTCTGCGGGGCATCGCTCCTGTCGGCCTGCTCTACCTATGGTGGCCAAAAGCTTGGCAAGGATGGCGCAGGCGTTCCGATCAAACCGACCGGCATCCCCTATATGCTGGTTAAACCGGAATATAGCCTGAACCGCGTGGTACCGGCCACGGCCGGCGACAAGCCGACTTACACAGTCGCCGTCAGCTATCAGCCCGACCCCGAGCAGCAATATACGCTGCGGCCGCGGACGGGCTTTCTGGCCGATCCGGACTTCACGATAACATTGGGTGCGGGCAGCACGATTACCGGCGTCAAGACAGTGATCAGTGAACAGTTTACGCCGACGGTGAAGGCGATCGGCTCCTTCGCGGCCAATCTCGCGGCGCTGGGCGTGTTCGACATTGGCAGCAGTCAGCGCGACGACATCATTACCCTGCTCACCGGGCCAGATTGTACCGGGACCTCGGAAAACCGCTACCTCGATCCCACGACATTGAAGGTCCAGCAGGAAAGCGTCATCGCGGTCCTGACCCGCCGGCTCAGGACGTTCGATACCGATGTCAAGTTGGCGGCGCAGTTCCACTATGCTGACCGCGGCGAACTCAAATGCCTGACCGCCATTCGCAAGGGCCTCAGCGATGCCAATGACGCGAAGCGGCTTGCCTGGAAAGCGGCGGACACGCTGTATAATGGTGATGACGGGTTTCGCGATCTCGTGCGGGCGGCAGTCGACAAGGTCGATCGGGTGAAGCTCGCTGAGGCGCAGCTGATGCTGGCGCAAACCCCTCCGGCTCCTGCAAGTTTGAAGGCCAGTCGCCAGGCGCTGTTCGACCTTGCCAGCACTTATCTCCAAGCGATGGCTGATCCCTTCCTCGCGCTGATGAACAAGATCGTCGATATGGACGATGCGAACTGGCGCGCTCGTCATCTGCAATATCTCGAAGGTGAAATCCGCAAGGCCGAGCTCGCGCTGTTGCGTCACCCTGCCGTTTCCGCTGCCACCCGCCAGTCTACCCAGCGCTATTTTGCGGATCTTCGCCTCAAACGCGCTGAGACGATCGGGGCGGCACCGCTCTATGCGCGTTCACTCGCGCTAGAGGCGCTCATCAACACGGTGACCTTGCGGGGGCAGAAGGTCGCTAAGCCGGTGGCGAGCGAGATCGCCGCCGCGCGGGCTGAGCTGGATCTGGTGAACGGCCGGATCGATGCCGCACGCACGGCGATCCTCGATGCAGCGAAGCCAGCTGTGGTGCCCGTCAAAGCTCTGTCCGACGTATCGCTGGTCCACGTGGACGCCGCCCAGATCACCCAGAGTACCGCGGCGGTCTGGGACAAAAAGATCACCGTGGACGGGGTCAAACGTGACGCGCCCGACTTTGTCATCGTGCTGGAGTAGGATCGATGAGAATTCCGACTATTCTGACCGTCGCCGCCATCCTCCTGAGCGGCTGCGCCTCCAAGCTGGAAGTGACCGAGATCGGTAACAGTGTCGCAGCAGGGAGCGCGGTCGACGGTATCCCCTTTCGCGTGCCCAAACGGGTCTCCCTGAAGGTCTATGAGCGCACCGACAACGGTTACAAGCTGGTGCATAGCCAGCCTGTAACAATTGCCGACCCCGATCGACTCTTCCTGCTCGGTTTCGAATCGCAGCCGCTCTCCAACGCTACGGTCGACTTCAAGATGAATGTCGACAACACTTTGCAGCAGGTCCAGCTCAAGTCCGAGAGCAAAGGTGCCGGCGCGCTCACCGAGGTCGGTGCGCAGGCCGTGGCCGTCAACAAGGCGATCGACGACGAGAAGACCGCGGGCGCGACCGCGGCCACTGCTGGGGTGCAGCGCGCGATCGCCGCCGACAAGGCCTATCAGGCGGCCGAACTTAAACAGCTCCAATATGATAATCTGACCAAGGATGCGGCGGCGACCGCGGTCGACCTGCTCACGGCGGCGAACGCCGCCCGCTCGGCGAAGCTCGATGCCAACGAAGCGGCACGTCTCGCCGGTAAATCCGCTTATTATCCGGAGGTGCTGCCCTGATCCGCCCTGAATGGGTGTCGCCGGTCTCGCAGTCAGTGACGCCGATCAGGCATAAGCGGGGCTATGGATGTTGTCGACATCACGATGGCGCCGGCGCCGGTACAGTTCGAAGAAGATGCGTCTATCATGGGATTCGTGCTGCGAACGCGCATCCATTTCGAAAATTGATCAGAGTGCCCGGAAATGGATGCATGGCGAAAGCGCTCCTAGCGGCGCGCCCCTGATTGACTTCGCGCGCGGGTCTGACCGGGTGATGGAACTGCTCCTCGAGCTGACTGGGCGGAGCGACCTCCTGGTCGCATGCTGTTGAGGTTGCCCTCGCAAGGGCGAGCGGCGGGGTCGAGAGCCTAAAGCGACTAATCCTAAAGAGCGGCGGAAGGAGGGGCTAATCCCCTGTTTCGGTTAGACTTGCTTTTCAGAAGTCAGCCGAACGCAAAGCTTTCGAACGTCCACTTATCATAATATCCATGGGAGCAGCGATGGGCCTACAAATAAATTCCTAAACGGACGTTCCAAAACCCCGATCTAC
>JAIYAJ010000097.1 GCA_027489105.1 Zymomonas sp.
GGCCGCTGGTGGTGATCGATGCGGGCCATGGCGGACATGATCCGGGCTCGCAATCGGCGGACGGCCGGTACAAGGAAAAGGACGTGGCGCTCGGCATCGCGCGCGCCATCCGCGACGAGCTGGTCGCGTCAGGCCGGGTCCGCGTCGCCCTGACGCGCAGCGACGACCGCTTCCTCGTGCTCGGCGAGCGACGCGAGATCGCGCGGCGGCTGAAGGCCGACCTGTTCATCTCGGTCCATGCCGACAGCGCGGCCAACGCGGCCGCTCGCGGCGCCAGCATCTATACCCTGTCCGAGGTGGCGTCGGACCGGGTGGCGGCCCAGCTCGCGGCCAAGGAAAACCGTGCCGACATCCTCAACGGCGTCGATCTCGGCGGCGAGAATAACGAGGTGTCCTCGATCCTGCTCGACCTGGCTCAACGTGAGACGATGAACATCTCGTCGCAATTCGCGACGCTGTTGCAGCGGGAAATGGCGTCCACCGTCCATTTCAAGGATGAGGCACACCGCTTCGCCGGCCTGATCGTGCTCAAGGCGCCGGACGTACCCTCCGTGCTGCTGGAGACCGGCTATATCTCGAACGATGGCGACCTCGCTTTGCTGCTGTCGCCGCAATATCGGCGGAACATCGCGATCGGTGTCCGAAAGGCCGTGGAGATCCATTTCGCCAAGCGGCTGACCGGCGAATGACGCCCCGCGCCCCGGTCCCGGCCGCCCGGTGGCCCGCTTCCAAAGCCCCACAAACCTGCTAGAGCGCGCCAGTGCCGAAGCTTCCTGCCTTTCACAATCCCTTTCCCGGATGGCGTGACCAGGTCCGCCACCTGCGCGGATATCGCAGCTGGCGCTGGTCCGGCTATCTCCTTTGGTCGGCCGCGCTCGCCTGGCTCCTGATCTGGTTCTTCTTCGCGCGCGGCCTGCCCTCGGCGGACGCGCTGCTGGCTTATCAGCCGCCGCTGCCGACCAATGTGCGCGGCTATGACGGTGAACCGATCGCGGACTTCGCGCGCGAGCGCCGGGTGCAGCTTTCCTATCAGGAATTTCCGCCGATCCTGGTCGATGCCTTCATCTCGGCCGAGGACAAGACCTTCTTCAGCCACCCCGGCATCGATTTCGGCGGCCTCGCGGGGGCCGTCTGGGACTATACGTCGAAGCTCGGCAGCGGCCGACGCGCGCGGGGCGGCTCGACCATCACCCAGCAGGTCGCGAAGAACCTGATCGTCGGCGACGATTATTCGATCGCACGCAAGGTGCGCGAGGCGATCCTCGCCTTCCGGATCGAGGCGGCGCTGTCGAAGCAGCAGATCCTCGAACTTTACCTCAACCAGATCTTCCTGGGGCGGAACGCCTATGGTGTGCAGTCGGCCAGCCGCGCCTATTTCCGCAAGGATGTCGGCGACCTGACCTTGCCCGAGGTCGCCTATCTCGCGATCCTGCCCAAGGCCCCGTCCAACTACACCGTCGAACGCCATGCCGACCGTGCGCTCGATCGGCGCAATTATGTGCTGCGGCAGATGGAGACCAACGGCTTCATCACCGCACAGCAGCGCGCCGATGCATCGGCCGCCCCGCTCGGCATCGTCCCCCGCTACGCGCCCAAGGCCGGCGTTACCGGCTATTTCATGGAGGAGGTCCGCCGCGCACTGATCGAACGCTATGGCGAGGACGCCGATAACGGTCCGAACGGGGTCTATTCGGGCGGCCTCTGGGTCCGCACCTCCTATGACGCCAAGGTGCAGGACGCGGCCGAGAATGCGCTGCGCGACGGGCTGGTCCGCTTCGAGGCCGCGCAGGGCTGGCGCGGACGCATCGCCAAGATCGATGTGACCGAGGACTGGCAGCGCGCTCTTTCGAACGCCAATGTCGGCGCGGGCTATGCCAATTGGCGCCCTGCCGTCGTCCTGTCCAAACAGGGTTCGCAGGCGGAGCTTGGTTTCGAGGACGGGACGAAGGGCATCTTACCGAGTTCGGGCGCCACCATGCCGCGCGCAGGCGTCGGCGGCCGGGCATTCGATTTCCTCAAGGTCGGCGACGTGATCGTAGCGCGCCAGGAAGGCAGCGGCTGGACCCTGCGCAGCATCCCCTCGATCTCGGGCGGAATGGTGATCCAGAACCCCCACACCGGCCAGATATTGGCAATGCAGGGCGGCTTCGATGCGCGGGGCTCCTCGTTCAATCGCGCGACCCAGGCGATGCGGCAGCCGGGCTCCACGTTCAAGCCGTTCGTCTATGCCGCCGCGCTCGACAATGGCATGACGCCGGCCTCGATCATCATCGACGGCCCCTTCTGCGTCTTCCAGTCGGCGCGGCTCGGGCAAAAGTGTTTCCGTAATTTCTCGGGCCAGAATGCCGGCGAGCAGACGATGCGCTGGGGCGTCGAGCAGTCGCGCAACCTCATGACCGTCCGCACTGCCAGCCAGATCGGCATGGACAAGGTCGTCAAGACCGCCAAGGTGATGGGCGTCGGCGATTATCCGCCCTATCTCGCTTATGCGCTCGGCGCGGGCGAGACGACCGTGCTCAAGATGGTCAACGCCTATTCGATGTTCGCCAATCAGGGCCGCGCGCTCAGCCCGACGCTGATCGACTATGTCCAGGACCGCAACGGCAAGATCATCTGGCGCGCCGACAAGCGCGCGTGCGAGGGCTGCAACCTGCCCCGCTATGAGGGTCGGCCGATGCCCCGCCCGGCGTTGCGCGCCAAGCAGGTGATCGACCCGATGACCGCCTATCAGATGCTCCACATCATGGAGGGCGTCGTCGAGCGCGGAACCGCGACGGTGCTGCGCGACCTGGGACGCCCGATGTTCGGCAAGACCGGCACCTCGTCCGGCCCGACCAATGTCTGGTTCGTCGGCGGCTCGGCCGACATGGTCGGCGGGCTCTACCTCGGCTACGACACGCCGCGCTCGATGGGCAGCTATGCCCAGGGCGGAACGATCGCCGCACCGATCTTCCGCAGCTTCGCCGGCAAGGCGATGGCGGGCATGCCGGTCGTACCCTTCCAGGCGCCCCCCGGCATCCGCATGATCCGGATCGACCGCAAGACCGGCCGCCGCATCTTCGGCGCCTGGCCCGACGGCAGCTATTATAGTTCGGTCATCTGGGAAGCGTTCAAGCCGGAAAGCGAACCGCGCCGCACGATACGCCGCGACGAGATCGCCAGCCGCGCCGCGCAGCAGCCGGCACGGGCAACCACCGACAGCGAGTTCTTGCAAAGTCAGGACGGCATCTACTAGGGCCGTTCGTCCGGCGGGTCGCCGCCATCGGGAGAATCGACTCCCGCTCCGTTTCGCGCCGGCGACGGTGCCGATCGGGTCCGCACAAGATTTGGAGTGTCCTATGCGCGCCGAAGCGCAAGCCAGTGTCGAGCAGATCAACCAGGCGATGGCGCTCGTCCGCCGCTTCCTGGACTGGGACCGCGCGCTGCGCCGGCTCGACGAGCTCAATGCCCGCGTCGAGGACCCTAAGCTGTGGGACGATGCCAAGGCCGCGCAGGAGGTCATGCGTGAACGCCGCCGGCTCGACGAGGCGATCTCTGCGGTCAAGGCGATCGAACTGGAGCGCGACGACACGATCGAGCTTATGGACATGGCCGAAGCCGAGGGCGACCAGGCGCTGGTCGACGATGGCGTCGCCGCACTGGCCGCACTGGCCGAGCGGGCGGAGAAGGACAAGATCGGCGCGCTGCTTGCCGGCGAGGCCGACGGCAACAACACCTATATCGAGGTCAATTCCGGCGCCGGCGGCACCGAGAGCCAGGATTGGGCCGGGATGCTCCAGCGCATGTATTCGCGCTGGGCCGAGCGCCATGGCTACAAGGTCGAACTGGTCGACTTCCACGCGGGCGAACAGGCGGGCATCAAGTCCGCGACGCTGCTGGTGCGCGGCGAGAATGCCTATGGCTATGCCAAGACCGAGAGCGGCGTACACCGGCTCGTGCGGATCAGCCCCTATGACTCGGCCGCGCGCCGTCACACCAGCTTCGCCAGCGTTTGGGTCTATCCGGAGGTCGACGACGATATCGACATCGAGGTTCTCGAAAAGGACCTGAAGATCGACACCTATCGCTCGTCGGGCGCGGGCGGCCAGCACGTCAACACGACCGATTCGGCGGTGCGCATCACCCACGTCCCCACCGGCATCATCGTCGCCTGCCAGAACCAGCGCTCGCAGCACAAGAACAAGGCCGAGGCGATGAAGCAGCTGAAGGCGCGCCTGTACGAACAGGAGCTGCAGAAGCGCGAGGCCGAGGCGATGGCCGGCTATGCCGCCAAGACCGAGATCGGCTGGGGCCACCAGATCCGCTCTTATGTGCTGCAGCCCTATCAGATGGTGAAGGACCTGCGCACCGGCGTCACCTCCACGGCACCATCCGACGTGCTCGACGGCGATCTCGACAAATTCATGGCGGCAGCCCTGTCGCAGCGGGTGACCGGCGAGAGCGTCGAGGTCGAGGACGTCGACTGATCCCGGCTTTCTCCGTCTAAAGCCATCATATGAAGCTGTACGGCAGATGAAGAAGCCGTTCAGCGTGGCTCAGGCTGTTCCTCGCTAACTTTCCCTTGTCCGAAGGAGATGGGCGAGAGGAGAGCAGAGATGAGAATGGGAACGATCTTTGCCGCGATTGGTCTGGCCGTCGCGGCGCTGGGTGCCAGTGCCCCGGCACAAGCACATGACCGCTGGGATGACCGGCGCGCGAGCCATGACCGCCGCTGGGACGGCGACCGGCGCTGGGACCATGATCGCCGCTGGGATCGGGATCGGCGGTGGAAGCATGACCGGCGCTGGGTCAACGAGCGCCGCTGGTACCGCGATCGCGGCTATCGCGCCCGCTGCTGGAACGAATGGCATCGCGGCCGCCCCGTCCGCGTCTGCCGTTAAATGATGGCGCCCCTTCTCTCAGGAGGAGGGGCATCCAGCCATTGTCCAACCCTGGCTTCAAACATGCCGCCGACAGCCCTTCGGCAAGAATCCGTTTTCAGCACCAATCGAAACAAGCCGCTCGACCGATCGACTGCCGGAACGATCCCGACGCCTGTCCGGTACTCGGACAGAAGCGATTTCTCTGCAGAATTCAGGATCAAATCGGCCTTGGGATCGGGTTGCGCCGCAACATTGCCCTGTACAGCTGGCCCTAGGGGAAGCTAGTTTGCGTCCGGAAACGCGTGTTTCCTGTTGTATTGGCAATCATATACCAATTGTGTCGCAGGACCGGCACAGCTAGCAGGATGACCGTGCCGGCTGCTTTTCACGAAGGTTGCACCATGACGATTTCTCGGGTGGCCAGCATGGGCTGGCTCCTCCTGACCGGGGCGTTTCTTGTCACCGGATGCTCCAAGGAGAAGCCGACACCCCCGCCCCCCGAGGCGGGCTACGTCGTCATGAAGACCGAGTCGGTGCCGCTGTTCATCGAACTGCCGGGCCGCACGTCCGCCTATGAGATGTCCGAAGTCCGCCCGCAGGTGACGGGCGTCATCAAGGCGCGGCTGTTCACCGAAGGCTCGATCGTCCGGGCGGGGCAGACGCTCTACCAGATCGATCCGAGCATCTATCGCGCTGCCGTGAACCAGGCCTCGGCCAATCTCGACAGCGCGCGTGCGCTGCGCGAAGCCGCCGAAGCCAAGGCCAAGCGGTTCGAGCCGCTCGCGCGGATGGAAGCGGTGAGCAAGCAGGACTATGCCGATGCGCTCGCCGCGGCGCGACAGGCAGCCGCGTCCGTCGCGCAAAATTCGGCCCAGCTGGAAACGGCACGGGTCAATCTGCGCTTCACCGACGTGCCCGCCCCCATCAGCGGCCGGATCGGCCGATCGCTGGCGACGACCGGCGCGCTGGTGACCGCCAGCCAGGCGGACCCGCTGACCACGATCCAGCGGCTCGATCCGATGTTTGTCGACATCCAGCAGTCCAGCGCCGACCTGCTCGCACTGCGCCGCCAACTGGCGAGCGGCGGCGCGGCACCCTCCTCCGCGAATGTGTCGCTCACGCTGGAGGATGGTAGCCAATATGCCCGCAAGGGCCGGGTCGAGTTTGCCGAAGCGATGGTCGATCCGCAGACCGGAACGGTAACGCTGCGCGCGCGCTTCCCCAACCCGGACGGGCTGCTGCTGCCGGGCATGTTCGTCCGCGCGCGTTTCTCCCAGCTGACCGCTACCAAGGCCATCCTGGTGCCACAGGCCGGCGTGGCCCGCAGCCCGAAGGGGGAGGCGACGGTCATCCTCGTCGGCGCCGACGGCAAGGCGGTGCTGCAGACGATCAGCGCGGATCGTACCGTAGGCGACAAATGGCTGGTTACGGCCGGCTTGAAGCCGGGCGACAAGGTGGTGGTCGAAGGCCTGGGCAAGATCCGTCCCGGCCAACCGATCCGCCCCGTCCCCGCCGGATCGCCGCCGTTGCGCAAGGCGCCGCCGGCGAAGGCCGGGTGAGCCGCAGCCGATGATATCCCGCATCTTCATCGATCGCCCGATCTTCGCGTGGGTCGTCGCGATCGTCATCATGCTGCTCGGCGCGGGCGGGCTGCTGAGCCTGCCCATTTCGCAATATCCGAACGTCGCCCCGCCTTCGATCAACATCCGCGCCAATTATCCGGGCGCCTCGGCCGAAACGGTCGAATCGAACATCACCCAGATCATCGAGCAGCAGCTGTCGGGCATCGACGGTCTGCTTTATTTCTCGTCCTCGTCGAGTTCGACCGGCCGGGCCGACATCACCGTCACTTTCGACAAGGGCGTCGACCCGGACATTGCGCAAGTCCAGGTCCAGAACCGCGTCCAGCAGGCGCTGCCCCGCCTGCCGGCCCAGGTGCAGCAGCAGGGCCTGGTCGTCACCAAGTCGAACAGCGACTTTCTGATGGTCGTCAGCGTGTTCGACGAGAGCGACCGCAGCACCAACCGCGACGTCGCCGACTATCTCGTCTCGAATCTGCAGGACGGCATCGGCCGCATCCAGGGCGTCGGTGACGTCAATGTGTTCGGTTCCTCCTATGCGATGCGTATCTGGCTCGACCCGTATAAGCTCGCCTCGGTGGGCCTGACCACGGCCGACGTGACCACGGCGATCGAGGGGCAGAATGCGCAGGTCGCGGCCGGACAGATCGGCGGCGTTCCCTCGCCCGACGACCAGATGCTCAACGCGATCGTCACCTCGCGCTCGCGCCTGACCACCGTCGACGAGTTCAAGGCGATCATCGTCAAGATCCAGGGCGACGGATCGAAGGTCCTGCTGAAGGATGTGGCGCGCGTCGAGCTCGGCAGCGAATTTTATAACGTGGTGGGCCGCATCAATCGCCATCCGGGCGTTGGTCTGGCCGTGCTGCTCGCGCCGGGCGCGGACGCGCTGAAGACGTCCGAACTGGTGCGAGCCTATGTCGATACAGCGTCGAAGAGCTTCCCGCCTTATTACAAGCACACCTTCCTGAACGACGCGACCGCCTTCATCAAATTGTCGATCGAGGAGGTGGTGAAAACCCTTCTCGAGGCGGTCATTCTGGTCGTCATCGTCATGTTCGTCTTCCTGCAGAGCTGGCGCGCGACCCTGATCCCCGCGATCGCGGTGCCGGTCGTCCTGCTCGGGACCTTCGGCGTGCTGGCTGTGGCGGGCTTCTCGGTGAACACGCTTACACTGTTCGGTCTGGTGCTGGCGATCGGCCTGCTCGTCGACGACGCGATCGTCGTCGTCGAGAATGTCGAGCGCGTGATGGAGGAAGACCCCGACATCAGCCCGCGCGAAGCTACGATCAAGTCGATGTCGGAGATCAACACCGCATTGATCGCGATCGCGCTGGTGCTGTCCGCCGTGTTCCTGCCCATGGCCTTCTTCGGCGGATCGACCGGCGTGATCTACCGCCAGTTCTCGGTCACGATCGTCGCGTCGATGGTGCTGTCGGTCGTGGTCGCGCTCGTCCTTTCGCCCGCCCTCGCGGCGACCCTGCTCAAGCGGCCCAATCATGAGGATCGCGCGCGCCGCACCGGCATCGTCGGCCGCGCTTATGGCTATGGCGATCGGTTCAATAGCTGGTTCAGGGATTTCACCGAGCGCTATGTCGGCCTGGTCAAACGGCTTTTCGGCCATGTCCGCCGCGCCCTGATCGTCTTCGTGCTGCTGCTGATCGCGCTGGGCGTGGTATTCTTCCAGCTGCCCACCGGCTTCGTACCGACCGAGGACCAGGGCAATGCGCAGCTGCAATTCTCGCTCGCTCCCGGCGCGACGCTCAACCGCACAGTCGAAGTCGCCAAGCAGATCGAGCAGCGACTGAGCCAGACCGAACCTGAAACGATCGTCAATTACGGTCTGATCAGCGGCTCGAGCTACAGCGGCCAGAGCCAGAATGTCGGGCGCGGCTTCATCGCGCTTGCCCCGTGGGACGAGCGCAAGGGCAGTGAGAACAGCGCCCAGTCGATCGCGACCCGCGTCACGCGCAACCTGTCGGACGTCCGCGACGCGCAGATCTTCGTGCTCACACCACCGGCCATTCCCGGCCTCGGGCAGACGTCGGGCTTTTCGATGGAATTGCTCAACAGCGGCAATCTGAGCCGCGAGGAGTTCAAGGCGCGCAAGGACCAGCTGCTGGCGGCGGCCGCCGCCGATCCCGACCTCGCCAATGTCCGCCTGAATTCGCTCGAAGACACGGCGACGCTGGCCGTAGACATAGACTCCGAGAAGGTCGGTGCCCTCGGCATCACCCAGGCCAGCGTCAACCAGACGCTTTCGGCGGCCTGGGGCGGGCAATATGTCAACGACTTCGTTGATCGCGGCCGCGTGAAGCGCGTCTTTATCCAGGGCGATGCGCAATATCGCAGCAAGCCCGAGGATCTCGCCGCGTGGCATGTTCGCTCCGCCACCGGGCAGATGGTCCCCTTCTCGGCCTTCGCGACGGTCCGCTGGGCGCAGACCCCGAACGTGCTGACGCGGTTCAACGGCATTTCGAACTTCACGCTGCAAGGCCAGGGCGCACCGGGCAAGAGTTCGGGTGACGCCATGAAGCGGATCGAGGAACTGGCGGCGAAAGTCCCGGGCGTGTCGGTCGACTGGTCCGGGCTCAGCTATCAGGAACGCATCTCGGGCGGACAGGCGCCGCTCCTCTATGCGCTGTCGGTGCTGGTCGTCTTCCTTTGCCTTGCCGCACTATACGAGAGTTGGTCGGTCCCCACCGCCGTCATCCTCGTGATTCCGCTTGGCCTGATCGGGGCTACGCTCGCAGTGCTGCTGCGCGGGCTGGAAAACGATATCTTCTTCCAGGTCGGCCTGGTCACCACCATGGGATTGAGCGCCAAGAACGCGATCCTGATCGTCGAATTTGCGATCGCCGCCGAGAAGGAAGGAAAGACCGCGCTGGAGGCGGCGATCGAGGCGTCGCGCATCCGCCTGCGACCGATCCTGATGACGAGCTTCGCCTTCATGTTCGGCGTGGTGCCGCTCGCCATCTCGACCGGCGCCGGCGCGCAGGCGCGCATCGCCATCGGTACGGCAGTGCTGGGCGGCATGTTCACCGCGACTCTGCTTGCGGTTTTCTACGTTCCACTCTTCTATGTGCTGATCCGGCGAATCTTCCCGGACAAGGCGGGACATGGGGCGAGCGCTTGATGCGAAAAAGTCTGACGTCGATCATCCTGTTGGCGACGACAAGCGCCTGCACGCTGGCCCCGACTTATAAGCGCCCGGTTGCCGCCGTTCCTGCGGCCCTGCCCGATCCGACCGCAGCAGCCGAGGGTGAACGGCCGGCGGCGCTCAGCTATCGCGACGTGTTCCGCGACGAGAAGCTGGTCGCGCTGATCGATCAGGCTCTGGCCAACAACCAGAACCTGAAGGCCGCCTATGCCAATGCCCGCGCCGCGCGTGCGCAGGTAACTGTCACGCGCTCCTCGCTCTTCCCGCAGATCGACGTCTCGACTGACGTCACTAAGGCGGACAGCTCGAACGAGATTCAGGTGGGTGGCAATGCGAGCGTTGGCACGCGCGGTCGCAGCACCGGCGGCGCTATCGCCACCTTCCGCACCGACGCGCAGGCAAGCTGGGAACTCGACCTGTTCGGCCGCATACAGAGCCTGTCGAACGCCGCTCTCAACGAATATCTGGCAACCGACGCCGCCCGGCGTGGCGTCCGGCTGAGCGTGGTCGCAGGTGTGGCGAACGCCTATCTCACTTTGGCGACCGATCGTTCCCTGCTCGAGGTCGCCAAGGAAACCAGCGCGGCGGCTGCCAAGAGTGTCGATCTCACCCGCTCGCTGCTAGAAGGCGGCGTTGCTGCGCGCACCGATCTGCGTCAGGCGGAGACGGTGCTCGCACAGGCCCAGTCCGATCAGGCCAATCTCGAAACGCTGATCGAGCAGGATCGCAACGCGCTACAGCTGCTGGTCGGAGCGCCGGTGCCGGATGCGCTGCTGCCGACGTCGATCGAGGCGGTCGATACGCAGATCGCCGAGGTCCCGGCGGGCCTCGACTCCTCGATTCTGCTGCGCCGCCCAGACGTGGTTCAGGCCGAATATACGCTGCGGGCGGCCAATGCCCGCATCGGCGCAGCGCGGGCGGCTTTCCTGCCGCGCATCGCACTTACCGCGCTGACCGGCTTTGCCAGCACCGCGCTCACAGACCTCTTCTTACGCGGCGCGCGCACCTGGAGCGTCGCGCCTTCTGCCACGCTGCCGATCTTCACCGGCGGCGCGAATGTCGGCAATCTGCGCGTCAGCAATGCCCAGCGCGATCAGGCGGTCGCCCAATATCAGACCGCGATCCAGACGGCGTTTCGCGACGTCTCCAATGCGCTCGCCCGGCGCGCGACGATCGACGAGCAATATGCCGCGAGCAGCAAGCTCGATGCAGCCGCGCAGGACTCGCTGACCCTGGCCGATGCCCGCTATCGCAACGGGATCGATCCCTATCTCACCCTGCTCGACGCGCGGCGAACCGCCTATGGCGCAGCCCGCACCTTGGCGCAGACGCGGCTGCTCAAGGCGCAGAATCTGGTCGCCCTGTATCAGACGCTTGGCGGGGACGAGCTGATCGACGCGACGCCAGGCCAGAAAAGCCAGTTGGCCATGGGCCGCGCGGCAAACTGATTCGGCCAGCCGCCGTTCAGACTTTCAGCCGCAAGGGCACTTCATGAATGTTCGTCGGGCCATCGAGAGCCGGCTCGCCGACCGGGATCTGCTCGGCCGGCGCAGCGTCAGCCTGCTGCTCGTCGCCATCATCCACCTGCTCGGCTTCCTGTTGCTGCTGTCGCTTGCCCCCAATGTACTGCGCCGGGTCGCACCCGAGCTGAAGAGCTTTCCGCTGCTGTCGATATCGGAGGAGCCGGCGCCCAAGGTCGCAGCGACGTCGAGTGCCCCACGCCGTCAGGTGGAGAAGGTCGTCCCGCCCACTCCGCCGACCACGCCAGAAATCCCCAAGCTGCCGTCGAACATCATCTGGATGACGTCCGAACAGTTTCGCGCCACCGACATCTCCAAATTCTCCCCGCGCGAGGCGAAGGATGCGTCGGGCACGGGTGGCACTGCGACGGCGGAAGCCCAAGGCCCCGGAGAAGGGCCGGGAGGCCAAAAGCTCTATCCCGCCGACTGGTACCGGGAGCCGACGACGGCGGAGATGGCTTTCTACCTGAAGGGCAAGCGGCAGGCGGGCTGGGGCATGATCGCATGCCGGACCGCGCCGCAATTCCGCGTAGAGGATTGTCAGGAGATCGGCGAATCCCCGACCGGGTCGGGCCTTGCCAACGCTCTGCGCCAGGCGTCTTGGCAATTCCGCGTCCGGCCGCCCAGCATCGGCGGAAAGCCGCAGGTTGGGGCCTGGGTGAAGATCCTCTTCGACTTCCAATATGGCGTGATGAAATAGGCGGAGGCAACCGTTCAGCACATGGTCAGTTGATCTGGGACAATGACCCAAAGAGCCAATGGGACCATAGCTATGACCAGGTTGTTCTTCGTTGCTTTGCTTTCCGCTACCGCCGTCACCCCCGCCATGGCCCAATTGCAGTTGGGGGAGCGTCCGATCACGCGAGCCGAAGTCGCAAAGGTGGCCAAGGCGCAATTCGCCGAGATGGACGCAAACAAGGACGGCTATGTCAGCCCGACCGAGTTCGAAGCTTACCGGGAAAAGCAGAAGGCCCGCCCCGATCAGGGCCGGGGCCTGACCCATATCGGCCGCAGCTGGTTCGACAAATGCGACACCGACGGCGACGGTCGCGTCAGCCTGTCCGAAGCGCAGGCCCGGCCGCTCGGCCTGTTCGACATGGCCGATACGGATCGTGACGGGACGGCCAGCCTCGCCGAACAGCAGATCGCATCGATCTTCATCCGATGAGAGCAACGACGGCCGGCAAAAGCCGACCGTCGCGAGAAGCCGGGCTCAGCCGGCCGCCTTGACCTTCAGGCGGAAGGCGTGGAGCAGCGGTTCGGTATAGCCATTGGGCTGCGCGACCCCCTCGAACACCAGAGCGCGCGCGGCCTGATAGGCCAGGCTTTCCGCCTCGCGACCCGCCATCGGCTGGTAGAGCGGGTCGGCCGCATTCTG
The DNA here is from genome assembly GCA_027489105.1 of Zymomonas sp. Next base: position 12,501 of record JAIYAJ010000097.1, read on the forward strand.
CGCATCGACCTTGGCCGCCATGCGCGACAGCGCCGCGTCGATTTCCTCGGCGGACGCGACGCCGTGCAGCAACCAATTGGCCATGTGCTGCGACGAGATGCGCAGCGTCGCGCGGTCCTCCATCAGACCGACATCGTGGATGTCGGGTACCTTGGAGCAGCCCACACCCTGGTCGACCCAGCGCACCACATAGCCGAGAATGCCCTGCGCATTATTGTCCAGCTCGGCCCGAATGTCCTCAGGCGTCCAGTTGTGGCCATGGGCAACGGGGACCGACAGCAACCGGTCGAGGCTGGCGACCGGTTCCGCGCGGCGCTCCTCCTGCCGGGCGAACACATCGACTTCGTGATAATGGGTCGCGTGGAGCGTCGCCGCCGTCGGCGAGGGAACCCAGGCGGTGTTGGCGCCGGTGCGCGGGTGGCCGATCTTCTGGGCGAGCATGTCGCCCATCCGGTCGGGCGCCGCCCACATGCCCTTGCCGATCTGCGCCTTGCCCGACAGGCCGCAGGCGAGGCCGATCTGGACGTTGCGATCCTCATAGGCGGCGATCCAGTCGCTCGTCTTCATGTCGCCCTTGCGGATCATCGGGCCGGCACGCATCGAGGTGTGCATCTCGTCGCCGGTGCGATCGAGAAAGCC
>JAIYAJ010000411.1 GCA_027489105.1 Zymomonas sp.
ACATGCGTGGCATCGTCCGGCGCGGAGGTAGCATCGTCGGCCGGTTCGTCACGCGGCTCGCCCCGCTGGGTGCCGGCGCGACCTTGCAGGACCGGCTGATGCAGGCGCCCCTGTCGGGCGGCATTCGCTACAACGGTCCTGCCGACGTGCCCTGGACGCTGACCGGCATCGCCGGGCAGGAACTGAGCGGGCCGATCGCGATCGCCGCCGATTTCGGCGGGCGGCTCGACAATCCGACGCTCACCGGCATCGCCCGTGCGAAGACGCTGCGCTACGAGAATAGCAGCTACGGCACCGTCATCTCCAACATCGCACTCGACGGCCGCTTCACCCAGTCGGAGTTTCTGCTCAACACGCTCACCGGTCGTGCGGGCGACGGCACGGTGAGTGCTTCGGGCCGGGTCGGCCTCGCCGCGACCGAGGGTTTCCCGATCCAGCTGAAGGCCACGCTCGCCCGCGCGCGCCTGGCCAAGAGCGATGCGCTGGGCGCGGTCGCCTCCGGCACTCTCGAAATCACCAATGGACCCGGCGGCGGGCTGATCAAGGGCGACCTGCGCATCCCCGAGGCGCGCTACCGCATCATCCGGCAGGGCACCGCCGAGGTCGCGGAGCTGACCGGCGTGCGCCGTCGTGGCGACGAACCGCTCAAGCCGGGCGGAAGCGACGCTGGCCCCGCGCCGAGCAACTGGAAGCTCGACATCCACATCCGCGCCGACAACCAGATCTTCGTCAGCGGCATGGGTCTGGAAGCCGAATGGGCGACCGACATGCGTGTGACGGGGACGGCGGGCGATCCCCGCGTGGTCGGCCGCCTGTCGGTGGTGCGCGGCACCTATTCCTTCGCGGGGCGGCGCTTCGACCTCGATGAGCAGGGCGAAGTCCGCTTCGATGGCGGCCAGCTCACCAATCCGGAACTCGATCTGTCGGCCGATACGTCGGTCGAGGGCGTCACCGCCCGGATCGTCATCGGCGGGCGGGCGATGGCGCCACAGGTCAGCTTCACCTCCACCCCCACTTTGCCGCAGGACGAGGTGCTCTCGCGCCTGCTGTTCGGCGAGAGCGTCACCTCTCTGTCCCCGACCCAGGCGATCCAGCTGGCGGCGGCGCTCAACTCGCTGCGGGGATCGGGCGGCGGGCTCAATCCGCTGGGCAAGCTGCGCTCGGCCTCGGGCATCGATAGGTTGCGCGTGCTGGGTGCGGACAAGACCGCCGGGCGGGGCACAGCGCTCGCGGCCGGGCAATATATCTCCAACGATATCTATGTGGAGGTGATCACCGATGCGCGCGGCTTCACCGCGACCCAGCTGGAGATCTCGCTGTCGAAGACGCTCAGCCTGCTCAGCCAGACCAGCTCCTTCGGTGGGTCGAACGCCAGCATCCGCTACTCGAAGGATTATTGAGGCTGGAGCGGAGCATCGATCCTCCCCGTCATCCCACCGCGCATCTTCGGCGACATCCGTGCGGGGCGGACGCGCATCGCCATCAATTCATCCAAGGTCGGGTGCAATTTCGGCGGCGTCCCGTGGCGCGCGCCATGCTCTCCAAATGAGGATAGATACAAAGTGGTCTGCCCCAGACACTATATGGCGTGTAATCATCGATCACAGCCAAACCAGGCACAGCTGTGCAGGCAATTGACATTTTAATAATAATCGCTATTTTCGAAAAGGCTCAACGTCGCCTGCGACGAATCTACTGCCTGATACGCAGATTTTCCTTTCACGCGCTTCAAGCTCGACAGCCATGTGGCTGGCGATAATCTTGCCTGTGAAGGACAATATCATGCCGATCGGCACCGTAAAATTTTTCAACGAGACCAAGGGCTATGGCTTTATCGAGCCCGAGGACAATAGCGGCGACAGCTTCGTCCACATCAGCGCCGTCGAGCGCGCCGGAATGATCACCCTCAAGCAGGGTCAGCGCCTCAGCTACGCGATCGAAGCCGATCAGCGCGGCCGGGCGTCGGCGGTCAATCTCGAAGCGGCCTGATCGATCGACGATCGCGGGAGGGATCGGCTGCGTCCAATATCTCCCGCAACGGCCCGAAGGCCAGGCGGACCTATTGGCTGCCACATCCCTTCTACCCCAATTACATAAGAACTGGCGCAAAGCGCCGCGGAAGCAGAATGTATTTCAAGACTCAAAAAGACGTGAATACCCCCAATTACAGAACCCAACCCCAGCGTCAGCGCCTGTCCCCCCTGCCGGGAGCGAGCCTGTCGCGAGCAGATTTGAAGCGTCTCGTCGCCGACATGGTCGACTGAGGACCTGACCAGGAGAACCATCATGCCGTCCAACAGCGACCTGTGCACCACCCGGGCCGACGAATGCGCCCAGCAGGCCGAACAGAGCGTGCTGGCCGAGGTCAAGGAACAGTTTCTCCGGTCCGAACGCGCCTGGCGCGGGCTGGCCGTCCGCCATTCCGCCCAGGAGGCCCGCTCCACGCGGCGTCTTCAGAATGCGGCAGAGGGCGTGAAGCAAAGCGCGGACATCGACGGTTGACCGCGACCAGCGATCGCTATCGGGTCGAGCCCCGCGCCGTGCAGCTTGCAAGACAGCTGCACGATCGTTGGGGACTGGATTCGGTAGGGCAAGCCCATTTCCAGTTTCTGGAAGCGACCCGCCTGGGCAAGATCGCCCGGGCGGATCTTTATCATGCCGTCTGGTCGGTGCTCCAGCACAGCCACCGCGTCTCCGCGACCTACGGTCCGGCGCACGCCTGATTTCAGAGGGTTGCCGCGCCTTCTGGAAAGGGACGGGCCGAAAAGGGGCGGCCCACTCAGGGCGCCGACGGGCCTTCCGACGATCGCAGCAGCTCCCGGAGCTCGGACGAGCGCACATGACGGCCGTCTGCCGTCTGGATCACCAGGCGCCAGATTTCTTCCGGATCCTCATCGGCAACCAGGGCCAGCATCTCGCGCAGCGATCCTTCCGCGATCTTCTGCGGCGCGCGGCGCCCTCCACGCATCGTGTTGCCACCGACGGTGCGCCAAAGGCTCGCTGGCTCAGCCTGTACGGCACTCATAGATAAACGACCTTGAAGCAAGAGTCCTGACAAAGCGGCATCGCAAGACGCGGGCGAGCAGCGAGAACGCAGTACACCGTCGAAGCAGCGGTCAGAGAAATACGCTCCGACTCACGCCACGCATGGCGTTGCGGACATCGTCGATGCGCAGGGCATAGAGCCTCGCCATGCCCAGATGCGCGGCACGCGCCTCCCCGCACAGGGTGGCCGAAGCCTTCATCAACGAGACCTGATGGCGAGCGAAAAGATAGTTGAGATCCACGGTACCTCCCTGATTACAGCGGGAGCACGGGGTCTCTCAGTCACCGGGTGCAGAAGAACGTCCCGGCGATGGCACAGCCTTAGCACGGCCGCCCCCGGAGAGATACCCGTTCCGCCTTGCCGGAAGCGCAATCTGTCCCGATGGCCGCCCCCCCCGTTCGCCACAACCTCCATCAATATATAGCCCGGTCGCTAGCGCCGATTTCGGAGGGCCGAACAGGTCATCTGTTCGCGGTACGGCGCATTCGCTGCTACATCGCCGTCTTCACTCGAAGGCTGGCACGCAGAATGATCGGCTCTCCACCACCGAAGGAGCCCGGCTCCCCGACGCCCCCGGCCCGCGACCATGGCATCGGTTTCGGCGAAGCCGCTCGCGTCTGGGCGCGCATCGCCGCGCTCAGCTTCGGCGGGCCCCCCGGTCAGCTCGCGGTGATGCACCGCATCCTGGTCGAGGAAAAGAAGTGGATCGGCGAGGAGCGTTTTCTCCACGCGCTCAACTATTGCATGCTGCTGCCGGGGCCCGAGGCGCAACAGCTGGCCGCCTATATCGGCTGGCTGCTGCACAGGACCAAGGGCGGGCTCGTCGCCGGCGCGCTGTTCGTGCTGCCGGGCTTCCTCGCCATCCTCGCGCTGAGCTTCGTCTATGTTCTGCTCGGCCAGACGCCGATGGTGGACGGCTTGTTTTTCGGCCTCAAGGCCGCTGTGCTCGCAGTCGTCGTCCAGGCCGTCATCAGGGTCGGATCGCGCGCACTGCGCAATGGCGCCATGCGCGGGATCGCGGCCGCCGCCTTCGTGGCGATCTTCTTCCTGGGCGCGCCCTTTCCGCTGATCGTTCTGCTGGCGGGATTGAGCGGCTATCTGGGCGGCCGCGTGGGGCTTCCGGCGTTCAAGGGCGGCGGCGGTCATGGCAGCGGCGGCGGCACGATCATCCATGACGCGGACACCGCGCTCGGCGAGGGGCTGCCCGATCATGCACGGCCGAACCTCGGCTGGTCGCTGAAGATATCGTCCGCCTTTCTCTTTCTGTGGCTCGCCCCGGTCGCCGCGCTGCTGCTGATCGCCGGCCCCGCCAACCCCTTCACCCAGATCGCGACCTTCTTCAGCCAGATGGCGGTGGTAACCTTCGGCGGCGCCTATGCCGTGCTCGCTTATGTCGCGCAGGAAGCGGTCGGCACCTATGGCTGGTTGCAGCCGGGCGAGATGCTCAACGGCCTGGGCCTTGCCGAAACGACGCCGGGTCCGTTGATCATGGTGGTCCAGTTCGTCGGCTTCCTCGCCGCCTATCGCGGATCGACCGGCCTGCCTCCGCTGGCGGCGGCGACGCTGGGAGCGATCCTGACAACCTGGGTGACCTTCCTCCCCTGCTTCCTGTGGATTTTCGCGGGCGCGCCCTTCGTCGAGCGGCTGCGCGGCAACAAGGCCCTGTCGGCGGCACTCAGCGCGATCACCGCCGCGGTCGTCGGCGTGATCCTGAACCTCGCCTTGTGGTTCGCGATCCACACGCTGTTCGGTCAGGTCCGCCGCATCGCCGCCGGCCCCCTATCCTTCGACGCTCCGGTGCCGGCAAGTCTCGACCTGCCCGCCCTCATCCTCGCGACGCTGGCGGCGCTTGCGGTGTTCCGCTTCAAGATTGGAATGATCCCGGTGCTGCTCGGCTCGGCCGGCCTTGGGGCGGCGTATATGCTGTTGGGGTGAACGGGATCGATCGACACTAAACCGCTCGGACGGGAAGATGCCCGCCCTGCAGGACCTCGTCGCTAAGGCGCATGGGCCAATTGCCGCCGCGGCGCCAACCGCAGCTGACGCGGAAATAACACAGATGTGTGAAGATGGTGCCCAGGGACGGGATCGAACCGCCGACACTGCGATTTTCAGTCGCATGCTCTACCAACTGAGCTACCTGGGCACTCGTTGGAGGCGTGCCTATAGAGGTGGGTAACAGGTCCTGTCCAGCCCGCTTTTCGCCTTTTTTATTCGGGGTCGATATCGGCAGGCGGGCCGGGGATTCGATAGCCGTCGTCGAGCCAGCGCAGCAGGTCCCGGTCACGGCATCCCTGGCTGCAGAAAGGCTCATATTCGGGCCGGGCCGGCTTGCTACAGCCGGGGCATTCATGGATTTTCCGCGTCGACATGGCCGCCGGATATGACGAGGCGCGCGTCGGGGCGCAAGGCAATCGGTGCGCCGATGCGCCGCGCGAGTTCGGCCTGCCAGTCGGCACGGGCAGCAATGCGCTCGATCACGGCCGGATGAGCGCTGATGCTGCGTGTGCCTGCACCCGGCGTCCGCTCGGCCCGGCGCAGCAGTGCGCGCGCGGCGGCGCCAACGCCGTCCCCCTGAAGCCGTTCTGGCAGCGACGCGCGCCGGCGTGGGCGAACGATCTGCAGGAAACCGAAGCCGTTGACCGCCGTGCGCTCGAAAGGCTGTGGCAGGATCGCATCGACCGCGTCGGCCGCCGCCTGGCGCGCCGCCTTGCTGCCGGCAGTGGGAAGGTCGATCCCGATCGAGCCTTCGATGCCATGGCGGACGATCATCGCCGCCGCAGCCGTGGCGCCGGCGACGGCGAGCGCCGCCGGATCGAGCCACCCGTCCACGTCGATCAGGCTCATCGCCGGGGTGAGCGAGAGGCGCAGGCCACCGCCGTCGAAGCCGACCTCGCCGCTGCGCGCTTCTTCGAGCAGTTCGGACCAGCCCGCCGCTTCCAGCGCATCGGGCTCATGCGCGCCGGGCCGCCGGATCGGAATGCCCGTCGCCTCGATCCGCTCGAGCAGGCTCGGGCCGATCGTCGGCGCGGACTCGGACGATGCCTGTCGCGCCAGCGCGAGCTTGGCCCGCCCCGGTTCGGGCAGGGCCGCCCTGCGGATTTCGGCCAGCAGCGTGCCGCCTTCGGTAACGCCACGCGGGAGCGGTTCGATCAGCGCCTCTGTGCCATCGTCGAGGCGCACGAGCCCGCGACGTCCGGGAACGGTGATGCGAGTCAGGCGGGCCCTGGCAACGGTGCCGGCGGTGGGTCCGTCATCATCGGCTTCGATCTCGGCGGACAGGATGACGCCATCCTCGATCAGCGCGGCGCGCGCCTCACCGATCCCGTCCTCGTAGATCCACTCAGCCATCCGTCGACGGCAGCAGCCCGGCCGAGGCGAGCAAGGCGCGCGTCTCGAACAGCGGCAGGCCCATCACCCCAGAATGGCTGCCCGACAGCATCCCGACCCAGCTTTCGGCATAGCCCTGGATCGCATAGCCGCCGGCCTTGCCCTGCCACTCGCCGCCAGACAGATAGGCCTCGATCTCGGCTTCGGTCAGCCGCTTGAACTTGACGACGCTGGTCGAGATCCGATGCCGCGCCTTGCCGCTGCCGTCGATGAGGGTCACCGCCGAATGGACGCGGTGCCGCCGCCCCGACAGCAGGCGCAGGCAGGCGCGCGCCTCGTCGGCGGTCTCGGTCTTGGGCAGGATTCGCCGCCCCGCCGCAACGACGGTATCCGCGCCCAGGACGCATGCGCCTGCGTGCCGCACAGCGACCACGGCCGCCTTCTCCGCCGCCATACGCGCAGCGTAGCGCGCCGGCTGCTCATCGCGGCGCGGCGTTTCGTCGATATCGGCGGGATCGATCGCGGATGGCTCGATTCCGAGCCTGCGGATCAGATCGGCCCGTCGGGGACTGGCCGAGGCGAGAATGAGCAGGGACAAGGCCCCTGCCCTTATTTGAAGCGGTAGGTGATACGACCCTTGGTCAGGTCATAGGGGGTCAGCTCGACCAGCACCTCGTCGCCGACGAGCACGCGGATGCGGTTCTTGCGCATCTTGCCGGCCGTGTGACCCAGGATTTCATGGTCGTTTTCGAGCCGGACACGGAACATGGCGTTGGGCAGAAGTTCCACGACCTGCCCGCGCATTTCCAGCAATTCTTCTTTCGCCAAACCAGTGCCTCACAAAGATGATCGGAGTTTGGGCGTCGCCATACGCGCTTGACCGCCAAAAGGAAAGCGGCGCTTGAAGACAGGCTTGAAGCGCGGCTTGACTGCCTCAAAGGAGAGATGCGGTAGCGGCAATTGCGCAGACCGGTCCATTTCTCTAGCGGCTGCATCGGGAAGACACCAAAGGGAGGAGAATCGCATGACCGAGGACGAGATCAAGGACGGCTTCCGCCATGCGATGCGGCGCCTTGCCACGACGATCGCGCTGATCACCACCGGTCGCGACGAGAGCTGGTCGGGCATGGCCGCGACCGCCGTCATGTCGGTCTGTGCCGAGCCCCCCACACTGCTGACCGCCGTAAACCGCACCGCCAGCATCCACCCGGTGCTGAGCCAGTCGGAGCGTTTCTGCGTCAACCTGCTCGCCGATCGCCACCGCGATCTGGTCGGCATCTTCAGCGGCCAGAAGAAGGGCCTCGCCCGCTTCGAAACCGGCGACTGGACCGCGGGGCCCGATGGCATTCCGGTCCTCGGCGACGCGCTCGCCAGCCTGGTCTGCCGCACGACGCAGCGGATCGACGTCGGCACCCACACCCTGTTCCTCGGCGAGGTCGAGGAGGTGGTGAACCATGACGAGATCAGCCCGCTGGTCTGGGTCGACGGCACCTTCGCCAGCGCCGCGCGCTGACCGCATGCCTCAGATGCGAAGCGGCGCTTAGGCCAGCCGCGCAGCGCTTATCACAGCCGCTTCGCCTCCAGGATCTTCACCGGCTGCTTGATCAGCTGGCCCTTCATCGAACCCGAGCCGCCCGGCCAGGTCTTCTCCGCGAGGATCTTGCGCAACACGGGCATGCCTTTGACCACCTTCCCGAACACCGCATAGCCGGGATCGCCCGCCTTGGCGTCCATCGCCGGAGCGGGGCCCACCAGGATGAAGAACTCGCCCATCGCGCTGCCCGGTTCGCGCCGCGCCATCGAGATGGCGCCGTCGACATGTCGCAACCCGGTCTTACTGGTCGGTTCGTGCGCGATCGGCGGCAGCGAGCGGCGCATGTCGCGATGGACCCCGCCCTGGACGAACCCCCGGCCCGGATTGCCCACCGCGCGCGCCGCGCGATAGAAGGTCGTGCCGTCGAAGAAATGCTTGTCGACATAGGCCAGGAAGTTCTTCGCGGTGATCGGCGCGCGCTTCGTATCCACCGCGACGACGAAGCTGCCCGCCGTGGTCTTGACCGCGACGCGGACGATGCCGGGAGCGGCCTGCAGCGGCGACGCCAGCAATGGGGTGAACAGCAGCACGGCGGCGACTTGGAGGAGCGATCGACGAATCATGCTTTGAGCTTAACGGGTCGGGTGATCGGGTCCATCGCGGAAAGAGAGTAAACGCCGAGGTTAATACTGGCTTCACCATATCGACTTGCGATAGACAGTCCGACGAAGCGTTGGAGTAAGTTCATGACCGCGAAGCGCGCCCTGTTCGGCATCGCCCTGCTCATCCTGACACCGGGGACGGCATCGGCCATGGTCCCCGACGCCGATGGCGAGATGCGGCAATATGTCCGCGCCCGGCTGGCCGATGCGGACGGCATGCCCGAAGCCGCAGCCAACAGCTATGCCAAGCTGCTCCAGGCCTCCCCCACCGACCGGCGCCTCGCGCTGCGCACCTATCGGCAGGCGCTGACGGCGGGCAATTTCAAGCTGGCCGGACAGGCCGCGCGCCAGCTGGACAGCCTGGCCGCCCTGCCCACCGACGGCAGCCTCATGCTCTTTTCCGAAGCCGTCGCCGTGCGCGACTGGCGTCTGGCGGACCAGATCGTTACCCGGATCGACCGGGAACAGGTGTTCGGTTTCCTCGTGCCGGTGATGCGCGGCTGGGTCGCCTTCGGCCGGGGCTCGTCCGACGCCGCACGACTGGCGGCGCCCGCCGGCGGGTCGCAGCTGGCCAATGCCTATTCGCGCGACCATCATATCCTGATCGAACTGGCGATGGGGCGGAACGAGGCGCTCGCCGACATCCGCAAGCTGGCAGCTGCCAATGACAGCCGGTCGCTGCGCCTCCAGCTGGCGGCCGGGGCCCTGTTCGCGAAGCGCGGTGAGATCGAGAAGGCACAGGCCGCGCTTGAGGGCCGCGCGCCCGAACTGGCCCGCGCCCGCGCCCAGCTCGACGCTGGCCGACCTATTCCCGGCGCGGTCGACACCGCCGAGCGCGGCCTGTCCGATCTGTTCGCGCAGCTGGCGATCGACGTGAAGGGCGATGGCCGCTCGCCCATCTCGCTCCAGCTCGCCCGCATGGCCTGCCATATGGCGCCCAGCAATGCCGCCGCGATCATCGCCACCGCCGATCTGCTGTCGGGTAATGGCTATAACGAGTCCGCGCTGAAGCTGACCCTTCAGGTGCCGGCCGACAATCCGCTCTACGAAGTCGCCCGCCAGCAGCGCAGCGGCATATTGATGCAGATGGGCGACCGTCAGGCCGCGCTTGGTGATGCGGAAAAGGCGGCGGCCCGCCCCGATGCGCCGAGCAACGCCTTCGTCGAACTCGGCGGCATCTTGTCCGACCTCGAACGCCATGAGGAAGCTGCCAGGGCCTATCAGAAGGCGATCGACAAGGACCAGGTCGAGGGGGTCAAGAGCTGGGTCCATCTGTTCCTGAAGGCCGGCGCGCTTGACCGGTCCGGCGACTGGGACGGTGCCAAGGCCCTGCTGCAACAGGCCAATGCGATTGCCCCCGGCCAGGCGATGATCCTCAACTATCTCGGCTATGGCATGCTCGACCGGGGCGAAAATCTGGCCGAGGCGCAGACCTATATCGAACGCGCCAGCGGGCTCGATCCCAATGATGCGG
>JAIYAJ010000082.1 GCA_027489105.1 Zymomonas sp.
GCCGGACTCAAGCCGCGGCTGATCGACGACGTCGCGGCCATTCCGGGATCGCGAATGCTGCCAGGACGCTACATGGCGGTGCAGCAGGCGATGGGCACGCCGCGGCGCAACGAGACTGCATTGGATGAAATGACCCGCTTCATCGAAGCCGAAATTCTGACCGGCCGTGTCGCCGACCTGATTGCTCGTCACGGCGTCAGCGGTCTAACAGCCGCGCGTTCGGCGGTTTGAGCCAACTCGTTCTGTCAAGGCCGCTGTTCTTGAAAGGATCGTTCAGGACAACCCCTGCGCGGACACTTGTACAAAGAAGAGGGCGTGCCACTGAGCCTTAGGCTCGGCAATTTTGACGAGAACGCCTCTGCTTGGCGCGCGCCTTGACTTGGATCTTGCGGTCAAAGCTGCATCAGTCAATCGCTATCCCAACTGCGTTTTGTGGGTGGTCGAGTACCCCGGAGGGCTGTTCAGGAGCCCGAGAACCCTGTCCTGGCCTGCAGTGCTTGACTGCGTAGGCTTCGGATCTATCGGCGCGATTGGACGCGCGCCGCGCTGAACTCGGGGAGCAAATCACCAGGCTCAATTTCTGCCCGCAGACGATATGCCGTCTGGTCGATGCCCTGAAGCAGACCTTCCAGACGTCGGCTACGGGCCAGATTTTCATTAATTCTCAAAGCTGGACCACCGCCGCCGCCCACTGCCGTTCTCAAGGCGGGCATCATCGACAACAGGTGGAAAGCCTGAAGCTGCGGGGCGCGCCCCGCAGCTTCAGGCAAGGACGCCAGCCAGGGAGTTTTTCCGCGCTCACTTTCAGGGAGAATTCAACGCCCAGCGACAACCGCCACGTAATCACCATATGCCGAGACAGCTATCGGCTCCGACGCCCCGACCTGCAACCATCTGAGCGGCAATCGGCATGGGGTCAGTTCTGAATGACGAACAGGGGTCAGTTAAGAATGTCGCTGGACACCGCGAGCCGGCGCAGATCAATGGCCGAATAGTCCGCTCGAAGCATTGCCGCAGCTAGTAAGGCACGAATCCTTTTCGCGCTCATGGAATGGGCAAAGCGAGCAACCGAAAAGACCCCGTGAGACAAGGCTCGGCGGCCGAAGGTATTAGATTTTCAAGGCGAGGCAATGCTCGATAAGAGCATCCACCAGCAATGTGCCGTGCTCGTCAGCATGAGCTCTGGCCGCATCCAAGTCGGCCGCTCGGATGCGACGCTCAGCCTCCTCGTGCCCCAACGGGCGCCGGGTCCCGGGCAGCGTCAGGCGCGCCAGCCGATCGAGTGCATCGGCGGCGATGCCGCGGAGCTTCGGAGGATATCGCTCCGCTGATGGCTCGAAGGCCGGCGTATGCGCGCGGTCAAGCCATGCATCGCGCAGGCCTAGCCGTGCTCGGACGGCCTTCACGCTGGCACGGTGATCGAAGCCCTCGCGCGCCTGCAGGATATTGATTGCTTTGAACAAGATTAGCCGGGGATTATGTAAAGGCATGGAGAAGATGACGCTGACGCGATGTTCACCGATGGACTGGGCGTGCATGACGAAGGCAAGGGCTTCTGCAATCGCGGCATCGACGTCTCGGCTGAGCGGCTCGAGGTACATGCTGCGGCGCTGGCGGTAGGCCCTTGATCGAGCCGCGGATCCCCGGGCGCGCGCGGACCTGACTGAGATGTTCTGAGCCTGCATCTGAATCCCTTTGCGTTCGTCGTCACGCGAGGATCGGGTGGCGCAGTGCAAGTCACAAGCACGGGTGCCGCATTTTTGCGGGCGCTGAAGAAGCATCATCCAGCCGTTGCGTTTTCCAATCTTGGAGGCAGGAGTCCGTTTTGTCGCGCTTCCTCGACTCAAGTACGCTGCGTCGCCTGAGAGCTGCAGCAATTTCGGGCAGCGCATACCGAACCGACTGGGATAGACGCTGCCCTTTGTGCTCGCGATAGAAGTGTCGCGATCCGCCCCTGACCCTGTTGGGAGCGCCGCGTCGCGGGCGCATTGAGATTACGGCCAAGCGTAGATTGTGCGGCGGTATGACCGTGCTCGATCCGGCTGGGCTGACGCGGCCCGACGGGGCCGCGATGACCCGAGCTTCTCACCTGCTAAAATGCGGGGGGCTGCGGAGCGGGCAGGGGCAACTCTGCTTATGCCGCCGAAAGTCATAAGTACGCTATCTGCGAGTGTCGGGTAGCGTCACGGGGGCTAGAGTAAGCGCTGATGATCCGAGATGCCACCGCAGGCGCCTCCTCGCGGGTACCGGATACCGATTGCAGAGTTTGATTCCCTTTGGGTCCCGGCTGGATGTCGATTATTGTGCGCTCGATGCGCCGGGCGTTCAGATGCGTGTAACGACGGCCGGTCGGCCAAGAGATGGCGCCGTTCGGGAGAAAATGACAAGACTTTCTTACGTCATCAATATCGTTCGGACTGCGCGTCGATCGAAAGTGATAGACGACCCTCGAGGCGAGTTAACCCCGATAATCATCACCTATTGCCTGAAGCCGCAACCCGGGTCAGCATCCATCTCTTGGCTTTGGCATTCTGCCAAAATCAAGCGGCCGCCGGGATCGCTGGTAACGATTCCGACGGCCTGACCACTCTGTATCTTCGAGGGATACTTCATGGCTAAAGCCTTCTATCACGGCGCCCCCGGCGTCGGGCAATCCCCTGTGCGCCAGCCCGCGCACTATCCACATTCCGCGTTCACGCCACCGCTGCTCGGGGCCTTCGCGGCGCCCCCTCAGACGCGGATCATCGTCCCACTGATCTTCGTGCCCCGGCTCTATATCGGCTCACCGGCTGAGATCGCCGGGCTCCTTGCGGCGCCCGCCCTTCAGGTTCCTGGCGCCTATATGCATCTGAGCCCGGCCACGCCGCTGGATCGAGCCGAGATCCGGGTCGGCGAAGGGGGCAATGTCGCACGCCGCCTGCACCAGAGCGCCGACGGTTGGTTGAACGGCGACTACTCGACCACAATCGTCATCGCTTGCGACCATCCCCAGTTCGGCAAGACGTGTGCCGAGACGGTCGA
>JAIYAJ010000395.1 GCA_027489105.1 Zymomonas sp.
GCAGCGGAATGTGCTGATCGTCGGCACGCCGACCGCCGACCAGATGGCGCAGGCCGCCTCATCGCTTGGGCTGGACCTCCGGCAGGCCTTGGCAGGTCCGGACGTGGATGATGTGGAATATCAAGAGGTTAGAGGCGATGGCGCAGCACCGTCCCCACTTGAGCAGTCCCCACTTGAGGGTCAAGCCATTGATAATGCAGAGGAATAAGGCGATGCGGCACATGATCAAAAATCAACTGCCTGAACCCTGCGCCCTGCACTGGGGCGATGGCGCGCCATGGCGTGATCCGAAGGGGGGGGGCCTTGCTGCCAGCGCGCCCGCGCGGCAGGCCCCCCGGAAATCACGCGCGCCTCTCTCACTCAGGGTGATAGCCATCACGGTTGGCCTGTTGCAGGTCAATCCCTCGGGAGGTTCAAAACGCCGAAACAAGCAGGCGCGAACCGGGGCGGGGGGGTGGGCGCATGCTGCCTGATCTCGATTTTACGCCCGATGACCTGCGCGGCTATGACATTGCGGCTGAAGGCTCGTTCAACATCACCCAGTTCAAGCCGCAAGGGCCGGTCGGTGCGGCGTTCCTGGCTGACAAGACACATCTGCTGCGCGCCCTGATGGGGCCGTGGGGATCGGGCAAGACCAACCTTGCCTTCTACGATTGCTTCCAGTGGGCGGTGCAGGCTCCGGTCTGTGTTGGCGAGCGGCGCGGCAAGCGGCTGTTCTGCGCGGTCACCGTCCGCGACACCTACCGAAACTTGGAGACCACGATCAAGAGCTGGCATGCGTGGTCATCGAAGCACGAAGGCAGCTGGACGGGTGGCTCGGGCGACAGGCCTGCCACGCATGAGCTGGAGTTTGACCTGCTGGACGGCACGCGACTGTGCTTTCGGCACGAGATGCGGGCCATCGGCGAGAACAAGGTGGAGGATGCCCTGCTCGGCGCGGAGTTCAACTGGGGGTTCCCGAACGAGCTGACCACGCTGCCGATTGACGTGCTGACCTACATGCAGGGCCGCCTTGGCCGCTATCCGTCCGCCAAACTTCTCGGCGACGATCCGGAGAAGATCGCAAGCCGTCCGGCCCGGATGGTGACCGACTTCAATGCGCCGGAGGTCGGATCGGACGTCTACAAGTATTTCGAGGAAAACTGTCCATCAACGGCAAAGCTCTACAAGCAACCGGGCGGGCGCTCGCCAAATGCCGAGAATGTGCGCAACCTGCCGCCGCACTACTACGCCAATCAGATCATGGCCAATGCATCACGGCCATGGTGGATCAGACGTTTCGTTGACAATGAATATGGTTTCAATCGTGCTGGTCAGCCTGTCTATGCCGATGACTACAAAGATGATCTTCATTGCACCCATGAAATCAATGTCCACGATCTTCCGATCTATCTTGGGCTCGATGGCGGCATGGGCCTACACCCGGCAGCGGTGCTGCTGCAATGGTCGCCACAAGGCTGGATCGATATCCCGCTGAGCCATTTCATCGGGCGCTGCGGCACGTCGCGGTTTGCCGACAGCCTCAACGCGGTGTTGAAACGGGTTGCCAAGGGTCTGCCGATTGTCGGCGCATTCGTCGATCCGTCTGCCATGCGCGGCATCGACCAGGAAAGCGGCGAGGTCGGCTTCTGCGATGTGGTCGGGCGCGCCATCAATGCGCCCGTCCAGCCGTGCTGGACCAATGAACTGGGGCCTCGCCTCGATGTCTGGCGCAAGGTACTGACGCGGATGATCGGCGGCAGGCCAATGCTCAAGCTGTCCACCGGGTGTCACAATCTCAGGCGCGGTTTCAACTCCGAGTATCGGTTCAAAAAGGATATGCAAGGCAACCTCACCCAAGACCCGAAGCCAGAGAAGAACGACGCGTCGCACGAAATGGACGCGGGCGGCTATGGCCTGCTTGGAATGCTGGGGACAGAGTTCGTGCTGCATGACAGGACGCCCCAGCCGCGCTATGTCAATCTCAGGGCGCGGCGCAATGGCCAGAGTTCGGGCGGGCAGGGCGGCGGCCAGACCATGCGGACGGATTTCACGGTATGACGATCAATCGCGTGCAGCTTGTGCCTCTCACCTGCGGGTCGGCGCTCGACCATTGCACGGACATGTTCGGCAAGTATTCGCCGCAATCGGTCGGCCTAGCGCCGCAGCTGGCAGCGTCACGGTATCTGCGCGCCCTCAAGGTCAACGGCCATGTGGTGGCGCTTGGCGGCGTGGTGCCGTTGGACAATGGCACAGTCGAGGGCTTTCTGGTGCTCAGGCCCGACTGGACGCCGACACCGCGCCTGATGATCCTCGCCGCGCGCCGTATCCGCGCTGCCGTGCTTGGCGTGAGCCGTCACCATGACCTGATCGTGCATGTCCGCACCCGGTCCGGTGCGCGGTTGGCGCGGATTATCCACCTGACTTACCTGCGTATGATCCGGCTCCACGATATCGAGCTGGAGGTGTGGGGCCGTGGGGTTCTTGGACAGAATACTGGGAAAACCCTCGAAGCGGCGATTGGCAGCACAGGAAGCTGAGGTCACCGCGCGGCAGACCGAGGCCAAGGCGCAGGAAGAAGCGCTGAAAAAGACACGCGACCGGCAGGGCAGGCCGCTTCTGGGCTTCATCAACGATCTGTTGCCGGGCTCCAAGACCCTATGACAGATCAGCCGCCTGTCGATATCCGCCAGCTGCGCCAGCGCTCCGACGATGCGTGGGTCAAGCGGCGGCTGTGGGATGTCGTCCTCAACGATGTGCATCGCTACTGCATGCCCTGGCTCAAGCAAGGTTCGCTGCCGGGCCATACCGATCACCTCTATGACAGCACGGCAGTGCATTCGGCCATCCGCTTCGGCAACCGGCTGCAGAACGATGTGCTGCCGCCTGGCATGCGCTTCTGGGATCTGAGTGCCGGGCCACTGATCGAGAACGAAGCGCAGCGGGCGGCAGACAATGCGGCGCTGCAGCGGGTCTCGGCCATGGCCCATGCGAAGCTGCGCGGTTCGAATTTCGAGGTCGCCAGCGGCGAGATGTGCATGGCCCTGGGCCAAGGCACGGCGGCCATGCTGGGCCTGCGCCGCAAGGATGGCCGCCTTGGCTGGATGACGGTTCCCATTCAGGAGATCGCGCTTGCGGAAGGCCCGTTCGGCGATGTCGAGGCGGTCTACTGGAAACGCAAGTGGCGCGTGGGGTTCCTGCCGCGCCTGTTCCCGGAGGCGACATTTCCGCCCAAGCTGCGCAGCATGATCGACGATGCCAATCAGGCCATGGTTGAGGTCCAGGTCAGGCAGGATTGCGAATGGGATGACGAGCGGCGTCTGTGGGTCATGGTGGCCTACACCGATTTTGATGACCAGCCGATCCGGGTCAAGACGTACCGCAAGACGCGCTGGATCACGCCGCGTTTCCTGAAGATGCCGGGTGAGGTCATGGGCCGTGGTCCGACCATGCTCGCACTGCCAGCTGCCAAGACGCTCAACACCACGCATGAACTGCTGCTCAAGAGCGCGGCGCTGGCGTTGTTCGGGGTCTATCTCTGGCGCGATGATGGTGTTTTCGATCCTGACACGGCACA
>JAIYAJ010000260.1 GCA_027489105.1 Zymomonas sp.
ACGGCGAGCGACCGGTCCGGCGCTGCGACAGCGAGCCAGGTTGCGAGGGCTTCCGGATAGCCCGGACGATAGGTCGAATAGGCCGAGGCATGGGACGAGAAATGGTCCTTGAAGCCGCTCACCGGACCGCCGTCAGGAAATAGTCCAGCGTCATGTCGTCGCTCAGCTGAAAGCCCGACGCGATCGAGAAGGACAGCCCCTTGCGGTCGATCACCCGCAGTCCGGCGGCCTCGACAAGGGCGGTCAGCTCGTCGGGGGTAAGGAACCGGCTCCAGTCGTGCGTGCCCTTCGGGATCATGCCGAAGCCTTCGGCGATGCCGATCAGCGCCAGCCGGGACAGCGGGCTCCGATTGGGCGTCGACAGGATCAATATGCCATCGGGCGCCAGCAGATCGGCCAGACCCGCGACGAAGGCGGCGGGCTCGGCCACATGCTCGATCACCTCCATCGAGGTGACGAGGTCGAACTTTTCGCCGGCCAGGGCCTCGAACCCGCCATGGCGATAGTCGATGGTCAGCTGCTGGCGCTGGGCATGGACCTTGGCGACGGCGATGTTCTCGGCGGCGGCGTCGACCGCGATCATCTCCGCGCCGAGACGCGCGAGCGGTTCGGCGAGCAGTCCCGCCCCGCAGCCGATGTCGGCGACACGGCGCCCGGCGAGCGGGCGCAGGCTTTGCGGGTCGAGGCCCCAGTGCCGGTCGATCGTCTCGCGCACATGGCGCAGGCGAGGGGGGTTGAGCTTGTGGAGCATGGCCGACGACCCCTTGGGATCCCACCATTCCGCCGCCATGCTGCCGAAATGTGCGGCCTCCTCCGGGAGGATGGAGCCGTGCTGTTGTGCGCTTGCGTTCATCACGCCCCCTCTCTATCAGGGCCGCGCTCTCGGTCCAGAGGGCATTTCCGGCGCTTTTCGCCTCTGGGGATTATGTGGGTCTATGGCGCGCATCGTAATGAAATTCGGCGGCACCTCGATGGCGGGGATCGAACGAATTCGCAACGTGGCGAACCGCGTCAAGCATGAGGTCGAACTCGGCAACGAGGTCGCCGTGGTGGTGTCCGCCATGTCGGGCGAGACTGATCGTCTGGTGAATTTCTGCCGCGAGGCATCGCCGCTCTACGACCCGCGCGAATATGACGTCGTCGTCTCTTCGGGCGAGCAGGTGACGAGCGGCTTGCTGGCGATCGTGCTCCAGTCGATGGGCGTGAAGGCGCGCAGCTGGCTCGGCTGGCAGCTGCCGATCACGACCTCCGACGCCCATGCCTCGGCGCGGATCGAGGAGATCAATTCCGACGCGATCGGCAAGGCGATGAGCTCGGGCGAGGTCGCGGTCATCCCCGGCTTCCAGGGGCTCACCGGCGATCAGCGGATCACGACGCTCGGTCGTGGCGGCTCGGACACTTCGGCGGTCGCTGTCGCAGCGGCGATGAAGGCCGATCGCTGCGACATCTATACCGACGTCGACGGCGTCTATACGACCGATCCGCGCATCGTGCCCAAGGCGCGCAAGCTGGCCAAGGTCACCTATGAGGAGATGCTGGAACTGGCATCGGTCGGCGCCAAGGTTCTGCAGACCCGCTCGGTCGGCCTCGCCATGAAGGAGAAGGTGCGGGTGCAGGTGCTCTCGTCCTTCGATCAGCCCACCGACAACCCGACGCCTGGCACGATGATCGTCAGCGAGGAAGAACTCGAAGGAAGCGCCATGGAACGCCAACTCATCACCGGCATCGCCTATGACAAGAACGAGACCAAGATCACGCTGACGCAGGTGCCGGATCGCCCCGGCGCGGTCGCATCGATCTTCGCGCCGCTCGCCGAGGCCAATATCAACGTCGACATGATCGTGCAGAACGTCGCGCACGACACCGGATCGACTGACGTCACCTTCACCGTCCCCTCGGCCGAACTCGCCCGTTCGCTCGACGTGCTCGAGCGCGAGCGCGGCAAGATCGGCTATGAGAAGCTGGTCCACGACACCAATGTTGCCAAGATCTCGGTCGTCGGCGTCGGCATGCGCAGCCATGCGGGCGTCGCCTCCAAGATGTTCGAGGCGCTTGCCCAGCGCGGCATCAATGTGCTCGCGATCACCACCTCGGAGATCAAGGTCTCGGTGCTGATCCACGAGGATTATACCGAACTGGCGGTGCGCGTGCTGCACACGGCCTATGGCCTCGATGCGGAGGATGCTGCCTGATGAGCGGCGCGACCCGCCTCACGGCGCTGATGGCGCGCGGCGTCGAGCTGCTGGGCAGCGACTATGCGATCCTCGGCGGCGCGATGAGCTGGGTCTCCGAGCGCAATCTCGTCGCGGCGATGTCCAACGCCGGCTGCTTCGGCGTAATCGCCTGCGGTGCGATGACGCCCGAACTGCTCGATGCCGAGATCGCGGGCACGAAGGCGCTGACGTCGAAGCCCTTCGGCGTCAATCTGATCACGATGCACCCGCAGCTCGATGCGCTGATCGACGTGTGCGCCAAGCATGGCGTCGGCCATGTCGTGCTGGCCGGCGGCCTGCCGCCGGGCGGGGCGATCGAGAAGATCAAGGCCTCGGGTGCCAAGCTGATCTGCTTCGCGCCGGCGCTGGCGTTGGCCAAGAAGCTGATCCGCTCGGGCGTCGATGCGCTGGTGATCGAGGGCATGGAGGCGGGCGGCCATATCGGCCCGGTCTCGACCTCGGTTCTGGCCCAGGAGATACTGCCGGTCGTCGGCAAGGACCTGCCGGTGTTCGTGGCAGGGGGGATCGGCCGCGGCGAGGCGATCGCGTCCTATCTCGAAATGGGCGCGGCCGGCGTCCAGCTGGGCACGCGTTTCGTCTGCGCGACCGAATCGATCGCTCACCCCAATTTCAAGAAGGCCTTCATCCGCGCCTCGGCGCGCGATGCAGTGGCCAGCGTTCAGATCGATCCGCGCCTGCCGGTCATCCCGGTGCGGGCGCTGCGCAATGCCTCGTCCGAGCTGTTCACCGCCAAGCAGCGCGAAGTCGCGCAATTGCTCGACGACGGCAAGGTCGAGATGGCTGAGGCGCAGCTGCAGATGGAGCATTATTGGGCCGGTGCGCTGCGCCGGGCGGTCGTCGACGGCGATATCGAACATGGTTCGGTGATGGCTGGCCAGTCGGTCGGCATGGTGACTCGCGAAGAACCGCTTGCTGATATCGTCGCAAAGCTGATCGAGGAAGCAGCAGCGGCACTCGAATTGCGTACCGCCTGACCGCAATCCCCCCGGCGCGGCCACCGGCCAGCGCTCCCCGGATGTACGGGAGATTGCGGAAACGGTACGTCGAGGTTGGAATCCGGTGCCGCTTTCTGTTAGCGGGCTCCTGATGTCACCGTCGATCGCCACCTCCGCCGCGCGCACCATCCTGACGCGCCTGCATGATGTGATGGCGTCGCGGTCAGCCGCGCAGACCAAGCTCAACCAGGTCGTCCAGATCATCGGCGAGGAGTTGGGGACCGAGGTCTGCTCGATCTACCTGCTGCGCGATGGCGTGCTCGAGCTGTTCGCGACGCGTGGCCTGAAGCAGGAAGCCGTCCACGTCACCAAGATGGCGCTGGGCGAAGGTCTTGTCGGGACGATCGCCAAGAATGTCGAGACGCTGAACCTCGACGAAGCGACCAGCCACCCGGACTTCGCCTACAAGCCCGAGACGGGCGAAGAGCTGTTCCACAGTTTTGCGGGTGTGCCGATCGTCCGGCGCGAGCAGGCGGTGGGCGTCCTTTCGGTCCAGCACCGCGACCAGCGCCGCTTCGACGAGGTCGAGGTCGAGGCTCTGCAGACGGTCGCGATGGTGCTCGCCGAACTGATCGCGGGCGCGGGCCTGGTCGACGAGAAGGCCGCCGGCTCGAAGGGTGTGCGCGACTCGAGTGCCGTGCGCCTGCTCGGCTTGAAGCTCGTCGAGGGGATGGCGGGCGGCCGCGCCGTCTATCACCAGCCCCGGATCGAGATCGAACATACCGTCGCCGAAGATGTCGAGGTGGAACGACATCGGGTGATCTCCGCCTTTGCGCGGATGCGCGACCAGATCGACAGGATGACGCGCGAAGCCGATTTCGGCGCGGCAGGCGAGCATCAGGACATTCTCGCGATGTACAAGATGTTCGCCTCTGACGAAGGCTGGATCCGGCGGATCACCGAAGCGATCGAAAACGACCTGACCGCCGAGGCCGCGATCGAACGCGTCCAGCAGCGGACCCGCATGCGGATGCGCGAGATCGGCGATCCGCTGCTCGCGGATCGCATGCACGATCTGGAAGACCTGTCGAACCGGTTGCTCAGGATTGTCTCTGGCCAGTTGGGGACGGCTGCGCAGCTCGGCCTGCGGCAGGACTCGATCCTGATCGCCCGCAATCTGGGGCCGGCCGAGCTTCTCGAATATGACCGGCGCCGGCTGAAGGGCGTGGTCCTCGAAGAAGGCTCGCTGACTGCGCACGTCACGATCGTGGCCCGGGCGATGGGGATACCCGTGCTCGGTCGCGTCAAGGATGCCCGTCGCACGATTGTTGATGGCGACTATCTTCTCCTCGACAGCTCGACCGTATCGGTGGTGGGCCGCC
>JAIYAJ010000543.1 GCA_027489105.1 Zymomonas sp.
GCCGATGCCGCCGCCGCGCGCCGCCAGCCAGACATTCTCGTTCCAGGTGTTGACGATGCCCTCCAGGCTGTCGTCGACCGAGTTGAGATAGCAGCTGATCGGCAGGCCGCGTCCGGTGCCGCCGTTCGACAGGACCGGGGTCGCCGGCATGAACCACAGCTTGGAGATATAATCGTAGAGACGCTGGGCGTGCGGCTGGTCGTCGGCATAGGCCGAGGCGACGCGGACGAACAGGTCCTGATAGCTCTCGCCGGGGAGGAGATAGCGATCGGTCAGCGTTTCCTTGCCGAAGTCGGTCAGCAGCGCGTCGCGGCTGTGATCGACCTCGATCGGATAGAGCTGCGGACGGATCTCCATGCTGCCGCTCGACGGTTTCGCCGCAGCCTTCGCCTCTGCGGCCTGGGCTTTCGCCTCGCTCTCCGCCGGTCCGGTCTTTGCGTCCTTAAACATCGAATCCATCAGGGTCGCCACGTCGTTCGTGCTCGCTTCGCTGCTGCCAGAAAGGTCCATCGGCCCGTCTCCGCCACACTATCCATGAACTGGTTCGTACCAGTCCTGTTCCGTTTGCGTTCGACTCAGGCTGTCTGCTCAAGATAGTGGATCCCCGCGCCGTTACCAGCGCAATCGCCCCCCTTATCCCCGCTTTTCACAGCGCTGCGCGATTCTCCCCGCCGGGAACATGGTCCCCGGACGCGTCCACCACCACTAGCGCTGCCCCTGTTGTCTTACACAACCTATAGTGCCTCATCTGAGTCCGGACGCAAGAGTCAAAATGACATTAACGAGACTCGTTTCGTCGCTTCGACGAACCGAACCTCCGCCCCCTTGACGCGATGGAATACTGAGTCGGATCAGCCATTTGCCCGTGCCGGCGGAACGAAGGCGCAACAAAAGAATCTGTGGATGAAATAATGTGGTGCGGATTTCTGATGGCGGCTCCCGCTCAGCGCTTGCGCGCGAAGGCCGGGGGGCGACGCAACGCGCACGCTGACGATCGTCAGTCGCCGCCGCCGTCGCCTCCGCTGCCGCAGTCCCCGCCTGCGACACCGTCGTCGCAACTCGTTCCTCCGTCTGCCCCGATCTGAACCCGGCCATCGGAGCGGACTTCCTTCGACCGGCGCTGACGGGAGAAGAGATGCAGCAGCCCGACCAGGGCCAGCACGCCCAATGCCAGCAGCGCTGCGAGGCTGGTCATCCGGCCAGCCAGGAGCGAGGCGGCGACAACGCCGCATGCGGGAAAGGCCAGGAAGAGGTAAGCGATACCGAGCCATCGAGGCATGGGCGGCTCCCGCTGATCGTGCGCGCACCAGGGAACCGGCGCCACATCGCACGCTATGTCGTCCGCAGGCCAGATGGAAAATCGGCCATCTCGTCAGGCGTTCTGCTCCGCTTCTTCTCGGCACTCAAACAGCATCACGCCCCCTCCCGGCTGGCGGGAGAGGGCGTGGGTACGCGGGTACAGGGTGGGACGGGCTGGCGGTCAGGGGGCTCGATGACCGGCTTCCTTGGGAAAGCACCCGTCCCGGAGATACCCTCCTGCAAGGAGGGATGGGGTGGGTCAGAGACCGACGACGAGGCTTGCGCGGATCGAGAGGGCGGCGCGGCCCTGCTGTTCCTCGGCGCCGGCTTCGCCACCGATCTGGAAGCCGTTACCGCCACCGACGGCGCGGATCTTGCCGATCCAGCCGCTGGTGCGGTCCTCGGGCACCAGCGTGAAGGCGGTGCCGCCCTTGAAGCGCGCGGTGGTGCTGCCGAGCGACCCGCCGACCAGCTCGCGGCGGCCGCCCTCGGCCTCGATGCGGAACCAGCCGGCATCCTCATTCTGGCCGCCGAAGTCGAAGCCCGCCGCGAGGCTGGCGGTCGCCGCCAGTTCGTCCGAACTGCGGCCGTCGACGATCAGGTTGAAGCCGTCGCCGCCACCGGTCTCGGAATAGGCCTTTTCCTTGAGCTTGTAATAATCGAGCGCGGCTTTCGGGCGGAGGCTGAACGAGCCCATGTGCAGCGTGTAGGCGGCGCCGGCTGCGGCCGAAAGCAAGCGGCCGCTCCACGCGCCCTTGGCGACGCGTTCGACCGCGTCGGTGCCGGTCGACTCCTGGAAACGGCGGGTGCCCTTGAAGTCGACATGGCCATAGGAAGCGCGGGTCCAGCCCTGGAACGGACCCCAATAGCCGCGCCAATAGCCCGAGACCTCATATTGACCGGCATCGACCTTGTTGTCGGTCCCGCCGTCCGCGTCCTTGCCGTAAAGATAGGCGAGGCCGATGCCGAAGCTGCCGAGATCGGTCTTGATCTCCGCGCCGCCCGAGGCGCCCCAACCGCTGATGTCGTAGGATGCGGTGTCGCCCAGGCTCTTCGACGTGCCCCAGCCGACCTGCTGCAGCCAGAAGCCCCAATTGCCCATATCGGCGAAGGGTGCGTTCGGATCGGCGAGGAAGCTGGCCGTCGCGCGCGATCCCATCGTCACCGTCTCGAACGCGCCGCCGGCATGATCCGGCAGCATCTGCTTGACCTTGCGGCGGAAGCTGTCGCCATCGGTGGTAGCGAGATAGGAGCCCGCGATCTTGTCGTCCTTGGCAAGCGCGGCGAAGATTGCGTTGTAGGCTGTCGCCTGCGACCGATTGAGACCCAGCTCGGTCGTCGTCTTGCGCTTGATGTCGATCGCCAGTTCGGTGGTCGAGACAGCGGCGACATTGCCCTTGAACATGAAGGGCAGGAGCGTGCCATTGGCCGAGAGATTGCCCGCGCCCGTCACCGAGCCCGCCTTGAGGAAGGTGTAGCGGCCTTCGGCGCCGGTCACGCCCGACAGCTTGACGAGTACCTTCGACCCCGAGGCGAAGCTGGCGTCGCCGGCGACCTGGTAGAGCGTGCTCGAACGGCTCGCCACGTCGATCGACACGCCTAGCGTGCCCGACCCGCCGACCGACAGGGTGCGCAGCGAAGCGGTGGTGCGGCCGATGTCGATCGACCCACCGTTGACGTTCAGGGCGAGTCCTTGGCCATTGAGCAGGCCGCCGGTAAACTTTGCGCCGCTGTTGACGGTCATCCGGTCGCTGCCGCCACCGAAGTCGATGTCGCCGGAATAGGTCGAGGTGCCCGACAGCGAGACGATGTCGTTGCCCGCGCCGAAGCTCGCCTTGCCTGCATAGGCAGCGTCGCCCGACAGCAGCAGCTGGTTGGCGCCCGCGCCGAAGCTGCTGTTGCCCGTCATCGTGCCGTCGGCGATGTCGAAGACGTCGTTGCCCGCGCCGAAGCGGACGTCGCCGGTAATGGCGGGGGCCGCGACGCCGCTCGCGACGACGGTCTGGCCGACCCGCGCGCCGCGGTTGTTGGCCGACAGGTCGATCGCGACATTGCGTCCGGCGGATGCGCCGGTGGCGCTGATCGTGCCGCTGTTGTCGATCTTGTCGACCTCGCCAGACATGTCGAGGATGGCGATGGCGGTCGCGCCATTGTTCGACGCGGTCCCGCTGGCGGCGGCGCGGATGGTGCCGCTGTTGCTGATCGTGAAGGTCTTGCCGCCCTGGTCGATCTGCAGTGCGACGCTGCGGGCGTTCGCTGCATTGGTACCGGCGGCCTGGACGATGCCCGAGACCTTGACGGTCGGAACCTGCGCGCCGGAGCCGATGCGCATCGCGGTCGCGCTGGCGCCGCTCGCATTGACCGTACCTCTGATCGTTGCGCCGCCTGCGATCGTCACCGGAGCGCCTTGCCCCCCGATGACCAGGCCGTTGCCGTCGACGCCCGCATAAGTGCCCTGGCCGGAGATGGTGCCTTCGATCACCAGGCCATGGCCGTCGCCATTGCCGGGCAGCGCGCCGATCGTGACCGAGCGGTTCGCCGCGCCGATCTGTACTGCGGCGGCGGAGCCGAAGGAGGTGATGGCGGCATTGCCTTCCTTGGCGTCCTCGATGCCGTCCTTGTCCTCGTCATTGTCGGTGGTGCTGTTGTCCTTGGGCGCGACGGCAAAGACGACGCCACCTGCGACGTCGCCCGCGATGCGGACGGCGGGGCCGCCTTGCAGCAGATCGTCGGCGTCTAGTTTGGACGTGTCGGTCGGCGGGGTGGTGGCGCGATAGCCGGTCGCGGTAACCGTGCCCTGCACGACCAGCGAGCCGTTGATGTTGCCCTCGAGCGATGCGCCGACTGCGTCCTTGCCGACGACCGCGATCGATCCGGCGAGGCGCACGGCGGTGGTCGGCTGGCCGACGACGGCCGCCTGGACCCCGCCGGTCACGTCGCCCAGGCGGACGCCGACCGAACGATCGCCGACGACGCTGATCGTGCCATCGGTGACGAACTTGCCGTCGAGCCGTCCCCCGGTCTGGACGGCGGCGGAATCCTTGCCCTCCACCGAAATCTGCCCGTTGTTGATGATGTCGCCAGTGAAGGCGCCCATGGTGCGGATGCCATAGCGGCCGGTGCCGGCCGCGACCGGGCCATCGACATCGCCATCCTTGTCGTCATCGGCGGGGACATAGGTCTCGTCGATGATGATCTTGGCGTTGGCGGCGTTGGTGATCGAACCCGTCAGGCCTGCTTCGGCGCGAATGCCGATCGTGTTGTCGACATTGGTGATCTGGATCGTGCCCTCGTTGACGACCTTGTTCGCGCTGTCGAGGAAGACGGCTGCGCCGCCGGTGGTCGGAACGACCGATCCGGCGGAGGTGATGCGGATATCGTCGCGCGCACCGGCCTTGATCGTGGAGGTCCGGATCGGCGCGGTGCGCTTGTCGGCAACGGTCGTTTCGGCGTGCGCCGGAACAGCGACGAGCGCGGCGAGGCAGGTGGAGGCGAGCAAATGGCGCATCAGATGTGAGATCCCTCTTGGCTATCGGGGAAGGGGCGCTCGACCGGCGTCCTTCGTCCCGCATGCTCCCAAGACGGGGACCTGCGCGCGCAGCCTTGGAGAAAAATGTAAGGAGGCCGGAAACTTGCGTTGCGACGCCAGTGCGCGACGGATCAGAAGCTGCGGTCGAGCCCGATGCGGATGGTGCGCGGGCGCAGCGGGGTGATCTGCCGACCGCCGTTCATGGCGAAGGGCGTGCCCAGCGCAAAGCGGTTGCCGATCGCGTCGGTGAGATTGGTCACGCCGATGCTGACCCCGAAGTCCGGGCGGCCGATGCGCGCGGTCAGCGCGGTGTCGACATAGTCGCCCTGAAGGTCGCCGAGGATTGGCCCGATGCCTAGCCGCGACTTGCCGATATAGCGGACCCACCCATTGATTCGCAGGTCGAACCGATCGTCCAGAGCGACCTTGTAGTCGGCGCCGACCCGCATCGTGAAACGTGCGACATTGGGGATACGACCCAGTCCTTCGGCGAGTTCTATGGTGCCGGTGTCGACCTGCGCGGTTGCCGACTGCGCCAATTGCGCGAGCAGGGTCAGCAGCGCGGTCGAGGGATCGGTGACGCGGCTGTTATTATATGTCGCCGCCGCGTCGATCACGAAATCGTCGATCGGGCTCCAGCCGATTGCGCCGCTGAGCGAATAGATGCGCCCGTCGCCAATATTGTCGGTGGTTGGCAGGCCCCCTGCATCGATGAAATCGGCCTGGATGTTGCGCCAGCGGGTGTAACTCAGGCTGAGCGACAGATCGATCGGATCGCGTCCGCGCTGGCCGTAGCGCAGCCCGGTTTCCATCGTCGACACCCGGTCGTTGAGGAAGCGCCTTACGAAGCCGCCCTCGACCGCGAGGCCGCCTGGGCGGAAGCCTTCCTGATAGCGCGCGAACAGGAGCAGGCGTGGGAGCAACTCGGCGGAAATCGAGGCGGATGGCAGGATCCGCTCCTCGGTGCGCCGTGCTACGATGGCGGCACGAAGGGCTACGAGCGAAGGCAGGAAAACAGGGCTCGCCTGCTCGGCTCCACCGCCGAGCCGCGACCGCGTGTAGCGCGCGCCGCCGGTGACGGTCATGCCGCGCAACGGCTCGACGCTCGCCTCGGCATAGGCGGTGAATTCGCTGATCCGGTTGGTGACTCCGGTAACGGGCAGAGGTTGCCCGACCGGCCCCAGCGCACGATCGAGGTCGGTGCGGTTATGCGTATAGCTGGCGCCGACGACCCAGCCGAAACCGTCCCGGGTCGCCCGCCACAGCCGGTTCTCGGAGGAGAACATGCGGGTGCTGTTGGTCTGGCGGAACTGCCGGTCCTGCCCGATCACGCTCGCATCGTAATTTTCGCGAAGGTTCTGGCGGACATAACCGGTCGACGACAGGAAGGAGAGCCCGTCCCACTGTTTGGAGACGACGACCTCGCCCAGCCCATAGTCGGCGTCGAACCCGCCGGCGACGCGGCTGGCGCGATTGAGGCCGCCCAGCGCGCGGTCGGCATATTGGCCGTCGCGCCCTTCATTGTCCTGGTAGACGCCGCCCAGATCGACCGTCCATCCATCGCCCATGTCGAAGCGGAGCGTGGCCCGGCCACCAGCGACGCGGGTGCGGTTGATATCGCGCTTCCGCCGCCAGACATCGTCGATATAGCCGCCTTCGGTCAGCCCATAGCCGACCGCGCGGAGCGCGATGCGGTCACCCGCGACGGGGATGTTGACCATCCCGCCGATGTCGCCCGACGGGTCGCCATGCTGGGTGGCGGCGAAGCCGGCTGAAAGCGCAGCGCTCGTCTCGCCCATGCGCGGCGCGTTGCGGATCACACGGATCACGCCGCCGAGCGACCCTGCGCCATAGAGCGTACCCTGCGGCCCCTCCAAAATCTCGACCGACTGGATGTCGTAGAGGCGCAGGTCGGGATCGGGCGCATTGTAGGTCAGCCGCATGTCGCCCAGATATTGGCCGACGGTTGCCTGGGTCGGGCCGGTGAAGCTCGAATCGGCAATGCCCCGGATGAACAGCTTGTTGCGGCCGGCGCCGAGATGGGTCGAGGACAGGCTGGCGACGCGGGCGAGGACCGATTCCATGCCTTGTTCGCCGCCGAAGGCCAGGTCGGCTCCGTCGAGCAGGCTGACCGAGCCCGCAAAGTCGCGCAGACGGGTGTCGCGCTTCGACGCGGTGACGACGATCGACTGGTCGTCTTCGGTGATGATCGGGGGCGTTGCGGCGCCAGGGCGGCTCTCGCTGCGCCCCGTCTCTGCCGGGACGATGCGAAACGCGTTGCCGCCGATTGCGACGAGGCGCGCCCGGCTGCCGCGCAGCAGCGTCCGCAGCGCCTTTTCGGCGTCCATCCGGCCGCGCAGCGCCGCTACGCGCATCGTCCAGATCGTGCGGTCCGAGACGCTGACCGACGCGCCCGTCTGCTTCGCCAGAACCGCGATGACCTCTCCCAGCTGTCCCGCAGGCAGGTCGAGCGGCTTCGCCTCCGCAGCCACGATCTGGGCCGGGATCATGAGGGCGATAAGCGCGAGGGGGAACGATCGGATCACGGGGTGCGCGGTGCCAATATCCATATCTGTCCGCTGCGGCGAACCTCGACGTCGAGCAGCGGCGCCAGCCGGACGATGTCCTCCCCGTCAGCGAGGCTGAGCACGCCGCGGAAGCGCCGCTCGGCGACGCGCGGATCGGCACGGACGGTCTGGCCCGACCAGCGGGCGAGATCGGCCGCGACCTCGGCCATGGTCTGGCCGTCATAGATCAGGCGACCCTCGCGCCATCCCGCGACGGCATCGGGGGCGACGGCGGTGAGCGCGAGTTGCGTTTCGCCATCGACCGCGCGGAGCGCGCGACCCGCGTCCAAGCGCACGGCTTCCGTCTCGGGATTGTACACGACCGCGCCCTCGGCGACCTGGACAGCGGTGGTGCCGCCTTCGCGCAGCACGTTGAAGCGCGTGCCGACATCGACCAGCGTCGCATCGCCGACCTTGACCTTGAAGGGGGCATCGTCGTCGTGGACGACGTCGAACAGCGCCTCGCCGCGTTCGAGCGTAGCATAGCGCTGGTCCTTGCGGTCGAGCATCATGCGCGTTCCGCCGTTGAGAATGATTTTGCTGCCATCGTCGAGCTTGACCACCCGGCGCGTGCCCGGTGCTGTTTCGACCGGATAGAGAGCCGGCTGGCGATCGACCATGCCCACGCCGACGAGCACCGCCAGCGAGGCTGCGATCGCCCCGCCGATCCATGTGCGACGGCCGATGCCGCGCGACCGCTCCGCAGGAAAAGCCACGACATTGCCCGCGGCCGGCTGTTCGCCGAGCGGCGTTTCGACGGGCAGCAGGACGCCATCGAGATCCTGGTCGGCGACGGCAAACCGCTGGTACAACTCGGCATGGGCCGGATCCGACGACAGCCACGCCTCGAACGCGTCCCAGTCCTCGAAGCCGGGATCGCGCAGGCGGATCACCCAGTCGAGCGCCGCATCTTCCATATCGTGCCTGTCCTCAGCCATGAACTCGCGGCCCTCCGACAGACAGGACGGAGTCGTTTCCGTCATTCCTCATCGAAGCGCCTCCGTGTTTCGATCACCGTGCGATAGGCGCGGCGCAAGTCGCTCTCGACCGTGCTGATGCTGACGCCGAATTCCTGGGCGATGTCGCGCTGCCCGACGCCATCGATCCGGTGCCTTCTGAAGATTGCCGCTGCCCGTTCGCCAAGCGTGTCGATCGTCCGCTGCATGATCGACAACTGCTCACGCGCGATCAGTCTGCGCTCGGTCGACGGCTCATCGGACATGCCGGGCAGGGTGGTTGCGGCTTCGGTCCAGTCATGGTCGCGCTTGGTCGCCTGCTGTTGCGAGCGGTAGCGGTCGAGCATGAGGTTGTTGGCGGCGCGGTACAGATAGGACAAGGGCTGTGCGATCGGGCCGGTCGGCGCTGCGGTGATCTTGATCCACAATTCCTGCAGGAGATCCTCGGCTGCATCCCCCGCGCCATGGGCGCGCAGGAAGCCGAGCAGCCTTTCCCGGTTCGACAGGAAGACGGCCTCAAGG
This sequence comes from Zymomonas sp., assembly GCA_027489105.1. The sequence continues at coordinate 8,874 of JAIYAJ010000543.1, forward strand.
CCGGTATCGCTCATGTCCCCGCTCGCTCGCCACTCAGCCCCGTATCCGGGAGACCGCGCTCTACACGCGGCAGCGTCGTGCTGCCAACGACTTCGTAGAGCGTCGACCTTCCCTGTCCCCAGACGGTTACGAGGCCGAAACGCCTTGGCTGCTTGAGTCGGATTCCGCTCAGCCAGACATGATCGAAGGCGCCGCGCGGGAAGAGCGTGAGCGCGCGCGTCAGGCTTCGGCCTTCCTCGGCGCAGGCGGACGGATAGACATGCTGGCTCGGGTCCGCCTGAAAGGGCCCCGCTGCGGGATAGGTCACCTTCAGGATATGCTGCCCCGCTATCGCCCATTGTTCGTTGACGAAGGCGTCGCGCTCGATGATCGCGAAGGCGGGGAGGTGGTCCTCACGCCCGTCCGCCCACTCGCGCAGGCAAGCGCGGTAGTTGAGCGCGAGCACCGCCGATCCGCGCGGAATGTGCGAGAGCAGGCTGAGGTCGGTGCGGCGCTCGGCAAGCTGCTCGGCATAGGACCATGTCACCGCCAGCGTCCGCGCTGCGAGGAAGGCGAGTCCGGCGAGCGCGATCGCCCGGCCGAGGCGGGGATCGCCGGCCGGCCGAACCGACAGCAGCAGCAATGTCCAGATCGCGGGCACGAGCCGCATGTCGACATAGGCACCGCCCATCATCAGGCGAGGCAGGACCAGGAAAGCACCGGCGACGAGCGCGGCGGGCAGGAGCAGGCGCGCCGAGAAGCGCAAGCGCGGATCGCGCCACGCGACATAGAGCAGGAAGAGGATTACGCCGAGCGATGCGAGATCGACCCACTGCCAGCGATCACGGAAGGTCGAGGCGATCCACAACAGCTTGTTGGGCAGGTTGAACCAGTCGGCGGATGGGCTGGGGACGGTTCCGGCCGGCGCTGCCAACAGCATCGGCAGCAGGGGCGCGGCGAGAGGCAGGCAGGCGATGATCGCCCCCTGCAGGGCAGTCGACAGGCGGTGGCCCTGCTCGCGGCGGGCGGCGATCTCGGTGCCGAACGCCATCAGCCCGAACAGACCCCAGCCCGCACTGTGGCAGGTCCACAGGATGAGCGAGAGCGGGACGGACAGGGCGGCCCGCATCCGGTGATGCTCCCGCTCGCCGAGGATAATCCATGCCGAGAGTGAGAGCAGCGCAAGACCTTGTGCCAACTCGAAATTGACGAAGCCCATCTGGAAGGGCCAGGCGAAGGCAAGGGGCAGGGCGAACAGACCTGCTTCGTTCATCCGGCCGTGCACTGCGCGGGCGAGACAGATCATACCGCCGACGTTCAGCGCGACGATCAGGATCGCGATGGCATGACCGGTACCGACCGGGCCGATAAGCCCGATCAGCGGCAAGGCCAGCAGGTCGGTGCCCAGATTGCCGACCCACACCCAGTCGACCGAGAAATAGCGATGCAGCGGCGACGCATCGGGGGCGGTGGCGATGTGCCAGCGGGCGACATGGCCGGGCAGGTCGGTGAGCGGCGGCAGACCCGGCTGAAGCAAGGGGACGAGCGACAGGAGGACCAGCGCGAACATCGGTCCCCCGCGCATCCACCATGGCCGGTCGTCGCCCCGCACGGTCATCGGGCCCGCGCGTATAACTGCCAGTCCATGCCCGACAGGCCCTTGGTCGTCGCGCTGGCCAGCGGCTGGAAGGCGCGTCCGCAGCGCAGGGCGGCAAGCGGGAAGCCCGCGCCGCGCGGAGCCTCCTGCACGAAGTAGAAGTCGGCATGGACGCAGGATTCGCTCAGGATCAGCGGGTAACCCCGGCGCCCGGCGGCAGTCTGCAGCACCGCCGCATCGCGGCCATGTTCGAGTAGCACGAAGCCGCCGCCCGGCTGTTCGCGCATCATAGCCTCGACCGCGGCGCCCGGATCGGCGCGGCGGTTCTCTACGATGACGATGTCGGCGCTGATCGACCCGACCAGCACCACCGTGATCAGCATCGTGCCGAAGCGCGGGCGCAGAACGAGGATTTCGGGCAGGAGGAGCAGGAGCCCGACCGCGCTCAGCAGATAATAGCGGGGATAGGCGCTGTTGTCGGGCTGGAACAGCAGCACGAGCAGCGGCAGGCCGAGGATCGCCAGCAGGAAGAAGGGCATGCGATCGGCCAGACTCGGCTCGCGCCGCACCAGGCGCGGCAGCAACAGCACCCCGAGCATCAAGGATCCGGCGAGCCAGGGCCAGCCGACCGTATAGGCGAGCATGTGTGCGACCGCGTCGACGAAGGCGACGAGCGAGAAGGGCGTGACGCTGCCCATGCGCAGCCCGTCGGGACTCGCGGCGGCCCCGGCGAAGATCATCAGCAGCACGACCGCGACCGCCGCGAGCGCTCGGGCCGAGAAGAGCAGGGTGATGCGCAGCGCCGCGCGCCGTGGCATGTTCCGGGCCTCGACGATCACCATCCAGCCGACCAGCGCGGCGACGCCGAACAGCATCGACACATGCGCGAGCATGCCGATGAACGCCGCCAGGCCGAACCATTCGGCGCCATAGCGGACGGGGCGTCCGCCGATCTGGCGATCGACGATCAGGATCGAGACGAGCAGGGCGAGCAGCATCGGTGCATAGCCGCGCGCCTCCGACCCATAGGTGACAAGGATCGGCGACAGGGCGAACAGCGCCGCTGCGCAGCCCGCCGCCGCCACCCCGCGTTGTGCCGCGATCAGGCCGGCGACCGGGATCGCCAGCGTCCCGCACAGGATCGAAAGCGCGCGGCCGAGCATCGGCGAGGCGGTCCAGCCGACCGTCCGCAGCCACATCGTGTTCAGATGATGGTTATTGTCATGGTTGATCGCGAACAGCACGTCTCCGATGGTCGCCGCATCGCGCGCGAAGATCGCCGACCAGGCTTCGTCCAGCCAATAATCCCCGGCCGCCGCCGCGATGCGGACGCCCAGCCCCAACAGGGTGAGAAACAGCAGGATGAACGGCAGCGGGGAGTTGGGAACAAGCTGCGGAAGCGGGCGCGACATGCCTGCTTCTATCGCAACCATCGACCGAAGCCAGCGGTCGAAATCGTAACAAATCATATTATGAAGGGTGCGAGATCAGCGCGGGAATCAGGATGACTTCGGACATGGCGAAAGGCCCGACCCCGCTGCCGCTCGGCGCGACCCCTGGATTGATCTGGGGCTATGCGTTCGACGGGACCACCGGCCGCGCCCGCGCGATCGAAAGCTGTGACGAGGCGAGCGAGGCGTTTCGCTGGTTCCATCTGAGCCTCGCACATCAGGGCAGTGCCAAGTGGATCGAGCGGCAGGCCGAGCTGCCCGACGAGGTGAAGGAATTGCTGCTCGGCAGCGACAATCACCAGCGGGCCTTGATCGACGAGGGCGTGGTCGGCTGCGTCATCCATGATGTGGAGCGAGACTTTGACGGCCGCGACAGCGGGCAGGTGGGCGCGATCCGCTTCGCGCTGACCGGACGGATGATCGTCACCGCGCGGCTGCATCCGATGCGTTCGGCCGATATCGTCCGTAACCGGCTGGCGCAGGGGCGGCGGATCGACCAGCCGGCCGACGCGCTCGATCTGCTGACGGCCACCGTGATGGAAGGCGTCGCCGCCGAGATGCGCGACCTCAGCCATGACGTGCAGCGCGCCGAGGACGCCTTTCTCGACGATCTGAACTCGCCCAATACGCGCGGCCTGATCGCGATCCGCCGCCGGCTCGCGCGGCTTCAGCGCACGGTCGAAGGCATGGGCCGGGTGTTCCGCCGGTTGGAGGAAGACGAAGAATTGCCCGATGCTATGGGCCCGACGGTCGAGAAGCTGTCGCAGCGGCTGCAATCGCTCGACGCCGACGCATTGGGCGTCCAGCGCCAGCTGCGCCAATTGCGCGAGGAGATCGACACCCAGGTCGATCAGCGCACCAACCAGAATCTTTACATCCTGTCGATCATGACCGCTCTGTTGCTGCCGGCAACCTTCGTGACCGGATTGTTCGGGATGAACACCGGTGGCTTGCCCTGGTCCGGATCGGGCCACGGTACCCTTCTCGCCACCGTAACCGCCTTCGGTGCGGCGGGGGCGACCTATGTCGCACTGCGCATGATGGGCTTCATGCGCCGCTAGCCATTCCGAAGCATCTTCAAGTTGACCGGATCCGGTCAACGGCTCGGAAAATGCGGCATCGAACGACAAGCAGCGTCTTCGCCCATCGTGAACAGGCTCCAGCCGCAGGGTGGCGTCAAGTTACAACAATTGTCATTATTTGAGCCAGCTTGGTCCAGAACGGGCCAAAGCACCGATTGTGTCGGACGATGGACATGCTTAACAGATGTGTCAGGGGATGTGCGATCAGGGGAGACGCATGCGCAAGAGGGGACCGAACGGCGAGCGCACAAGAGAGGATGTCATCCGCTCGCGCGCTTGCGCCCGGCGCTTTGCGCGCGGTGCCTCCCCACAGATGCTTAGACGACGTCCCGCGCTGGACTCATCGACAGATTGCGGAGTGGCCTGAGGGAATGGCCGAGAAGGACAAGGGATCGGCTGCACGGTTGCGGCGCGAGGCTGCGAAGGCCCGCTTGCTAGCCCATAATGCGGACGAGCGGGACGAGGCTGCGCGGCTGCTCGACATAGCGTCGATGCTTGAGCGCGAGGCGCTGGCGATCGAGGACGCACTGCGCGTGCGCAGCTGAGCGCGATACTCAGCGCCGCGTGATCCATCGCCCTATCTTCATCCGCGCCCATCGATCGTAAAAGCGGTCCAGAAGCAGCGCGAGCCCGCAGAGCGACAGGACGGTTGCGATACCCAGCCATGGGGCCATGGGCTCGGGCTTGTGCCCAAAGAACACGATCCCGCGCGTGATGATCGAGATCAGCGGTGCGTGAATGACGTAGAGCGGGTAGGACATCGCACCCAGGGCTTGCGCCATGTCGCTCAGCTTCGGTTCCCGCTCCGCCACCAGCCACAGGATTACCGGGAACACCAGGAAGACGGTCGCGAAATCGGCCAGCGCGCCGCCTGGCAGGTTTCTCAGCCAGAGCACCGTCGCCAGACCTGCTACCGCGAACCAGGGTGACCATCCGGGGCTGCGGCTTGGGCGTCGATAGCGCTGGATCAGGACTCCCAGGAAGAAGGAAAAGCCGACGCGGGGAATGCCGCCGAGGATGCTCGACCAGGACTCGCCGGCACCAGGATCGCCATATGCGAGCATCCCCGCCGCGCTTGTCGCGACGATCAGAAGCAACATGGGCGTGGTGAGGCGACGCCAGAGCAGCGCCAGCGCCAGATTGGCGACCAGTTCGAAAAAGAGCGACCAGGCGGGGAAGTTCAGTGGAAAGAGACTGTCGTCGCCGGCCCAGGTCGGCGAGGGGAGCATCAGCAGCCCGGACAGCACCGCGACGACGAACTCCCCCGCCGACAGATCGCCGCGCTTCAGTGCCAGCGCCGCTATCGCGCTGATAATGCCCACAACCAGCCCGACAAGGTAGAGCGGGTAAAGCCGCAGGAGGCGAGCCTTCAGGAAGGCTGTCGCCGTCAGTCCCTCGCGAAAACGCGGTTCATAGACGGCCGCCAGGACATAGCCACTGATCAGGAAGAACAGGTCGACCGCGAGCCAGAAGCGCGGGATGTGCTGGAGGTCGAAGAAGGTGGCCGCATGGCCGAGCAGGACGAACAGCGCGGCGACCCCACGAAGCGCGTCGATCGTCTGCAATCGCCCCATGCCCCGGACTTGCACCGGGCATCGGGAGCGGTCAACTAGGCGGTGTATGGGATCGATGCGAGGAATGGCAACGATGCGCTGGAGACATGGACTTGCGCTCCTGGTGGCATCGGCCGTCCCGTCTCTCTGTGCGCAAGCGGCCGGTGCTTCGCTGGCGGTGACGCCGCTGGCCGAAAGTCGCGTCTTCCAGCGCCTTTCGATGGCTGGTGGGGCGTTCGGCAAGGGGGAGGGCGCGATCCCGGTCGAGGTCGACCTGTCCATGGCCGGACCGCTCTATGCCCGGACGCGGGCGCTGGATGGCCGTTCGATCTCGCAGCCCGGCTGGCAGGCAGTGCCCATTGTCGATGCCGGGCACTCTAAGGTCCGCATCGCCGGGGTCGCCGCGCGGCGTGGTGGCTTCTATCTCGATCTGGCGAGCGCGCCGGAGGGACCTTGGGTCGAGGGAAAGATCCCCCTCTACATGGGCGCGATCTTCGTCCAGGCCCCATCCCAGTCGCTGGGCGTACTCATGACGCGCCGCGCCCCGGGCGACAGGACGTTGGCCGATCTCGGTATCCGTCCCGCGTCCGATCTCTTCGTCTGGGCGACGAGCAACGATCGGGCGCTCGCGCCGCAGCCGGGGCGCTGGGCACGCCCGTCGGACGATGGCCCCTATGGGTCGGCCTTTGCCGCCGTCTTTCTCGAAGAGCAGGCGAAGCGCCTTGGCGTGTCGACGGCGCTCGTCGGCCATGCGACCGGGGCAACATCGATCGCCGCCTTCCTCGCGCCGGACGCGAGCGAATATTCTCGCTGGATCGCGGCGCTCGACCAGGCGGGCGGCTTCGAGGGGGCGGTCGGCATCATCGGCCATACCGACGCCGCGACGCAGATGTCGGGCGCGCGCTTCGCTCTCTCGCTACGCGCGGCACGATCGATCATGGCGCGCCACAACCCGGCGTTAGGCGGCCGGTTCGAGCTGGCTATCGCCACCATTCCGAACGTCACGGCGACGATCTGGGGCAAGCCCGACGACTGGCAGAGGATACGCCATGCCGGCTTCGAAGCGGCGCGGGCGATGGGCGCGCGCTATGTCCAGCCCTATGACCTGGAACTGGTCGACGGCGTCCACCCATCCAACGCCGGCGCGCGGACATTGGCGCTGCATTTCTCGCGCGCCTTTGCCGGAGTGGACGAGAGTGCGGATGCCGCGCGCCTCGGCGCAGCCGGCAGCGCGGCGGGCGAGCCTGTTGGGATGGGGGCGGGGGCAACTTTCGCAGATGTGGCCGGTGCCCGGGCTCTTGCAGGTGGTCCCGCCTTCGTCTCGCCGGACGTCCAGCCGCCGGGCGGGGAATGGTCCTGGACCGCGCGCTTCCTGATCAGGAAGGGCGCTGTAGCGGAACGGGGCGTGCTGGTGGGGGCCCCAGGGCGCGGCTATCTCCATATCGAGGCGGATGGACGGCTGCGTAGCGGCGGTGAACTCCCGCAACTCGCCACTTCGCGGAAGGTGGCGGATGGACAATGGCATATCGTGCGGCTGAGTGCGGGCGCTGCGGGGGTCGACCTTGCTGTCGATGGCGTGGTCTTTGGCCATAGCGACGCGAAGCCGCCGCCGGGCTATGGTCGTCCGGCGTGGATCGGCGCCTTCGGAGAGCCCGATGCCTATCGGCTGCCGGTCGCCGTCGACTGGATCGAGTTCGGCTATTGGGGCGCCACGACGCGCTACGACTTCAACGGGACGGCCGAGCCCAGCGCACCTGAACCCACTCAACCCTGACGGGCGAGTTCCAGGATGATCGCGCGCACCGTCTCGACATGGTCGAGCGCTGCGCGGTCGGCCGCTTCGGGATTGCCGCCGGCGACCGCTGCCGCAATCGCGCGATAGTCGGCAAGGCGGATGCCCTGGAGCCGGGGTGACGGATATTGGGCGTGAATGATGTGCATCGCGATGGCCGGAAACAGCCGCTGCAATTCGCGATTGCCGCCGATCGTCAGGAGACAGCGATAGAAGCCCCGCCGCGCGCGGCTGAAAGCGGCGGGTTCGCCCGATGCAGCGGCTTCGGCGACGTCCTCGACAGCTGCCTCCAGCGCGGCGGCGGCATCGGCGTCATAGGCCTGGGCGGCCGAACGCGCCGCGAGACGCGTCATCGCCGACGCGACTTCGAGCACCTCCAGGCATTCGGTGAGATCGAGCAGGCGGATCGCGGGGGAGCGGTTCGGGCTGAGATCGACGATACCGCGCACCGCGAGATGCTGCATCGCTTCGCGCACCGCGTTGCGGCCGACCTCATAGCGCTGCGCCAGCTCGGTTTCGACGAGGCGCTGGCCCGGCACCATCCGCCCACGCTCCAGCTCCTGCATGATGCCGAGATAGACCTTGCGGGCGGCACCCGAGGGCTCGGGTCCGGACCAGTGCCGCGCCGGCGATTTGGATGAGAGATCAGCCATCGCCATTGATTGTTCCACAATCCTGTTCCATAGTCGATCGAAATCGAGAGGATTCGGGCGATGGGCGCGAGCGAGTTGTTGCAGCTGAACGGCAAGACGGCCTTCGTCACCGGCGCGTCTGGCGGCCTGGGCGCGCATTTCGCCCAGACGCTGGCCGAGGCCGGCGCCAGGGTGATCGTCGGTGCGCGGCGTGAAGCCGCTCTGGCCGACGTCGCCGCGCGGATTCGAGGTGCGGGCGGCGAATGCGACACGGTGGCACTGGACGTCGCCGACGCCGCGAGCATCGCGGCCATCGATCCGCTGCTGGCTCAGGTCGACATTTTTGTGAACAACGCCGGCATCGCGATCGACAAGCCCTTTCTCGACCAGAGCGAGGAAGATTGGGACCGCACGCTCGACACCAACAGCAAGGGCATGTTCCTGCTGACTCAGGCAGCGGCGCGCGCGATGCGTGCCCGGGGCAGCGGCGGGTCGATCATCAACATCGCCTCGATTCTCGGGCTGCGCCAGGGCATGCACCTGTCGGCCTATGCGGCCTCGAAGGCAGCGGTGGTCCAGATGACCAAATCCGCCGCGCTCGAGCTTGCCCGCTTCGGCATCCGGGTGAACTGCATCTGCCCCGGCTATATCGAAACCGACATCAACCGGTCGCTCTGGTCGACCGAAGCCGGGCAGGCGATGCTCCGGCGGATTCCCCAGCGCCGGCTGGGGCTTGCCTCCGATCTCGACGGGCCGCTGCTGCTGCTCGCATCGGACGCCTCATCTTACATGACCGGTTCGGTCATCGTCGCCGATGGCGGTCACACCGTCAGCGGCCTTTGAAGGAGATCAGGAAATGACGGAACGCGCGCAGGCAATAGCGGCGAAGGTCGAGGCCTTCGTTCGGGAGCAGATCATTCCCTATGAGAAGGATCCGCGCTCGACCGCCCATGGGCCCACCGAGGACCTCGTCCTCGAAATGCGCGAAAAGGCGCGCGCGGCCGGGCTGATGACGCCGCACATCCTGCCCGACGGTTCGCATCTGACGCAGCGCGAGACGGCGATCGTGCTGATCAAGTCGGGCCTGTCACCGCTCGGCCCCGTCGCGGTCAACACGATGGCCCCCGACGAGGGCAATATGTATCTGATCGGCAAGATCGGGTCGCCGGAGCTCAAGAAGCGCTTCCTCGAACAACTCGTTGCCGGTGAAGGGCGCTCGGCCTTCTTCATGACCGAGCCGGCTTCCGAGGGCGGCGCCGGATCGGACCCGTCGATGATGCGGACGACCTGCCACCTCGACGGCAATCATTGGGTGATCAATGGCCGAAAGGCGTTCATCACCGGCGCCGAGGGCGCCAAGGTCGGCATCGTCATGGCGAAGTCCGAGGATGGCGCCTGCATGTTCCTCGTCGATCTGCCCGACCCGGCGATCAAGCTCGATCGCATCCTCGACACGATCGACAATTCGATGCCGGGCGGCCACGCCGTCGTGACGATCGACAATCTGCGCGTGCCCGCCGACCAGATGCTGGGGGCGAGCGGCGAGGGCTTCAAATATGCCCAGATCCGCCTGAGCCCCGCGCGGCTGTCGCACTGCATGCGCTGGCTGGGCGGTACGATCCGTGCGCAGGAAATCGCGGTCGACTATGCCTGTCGCCGCGAGGCCTTCGGCAAGAAACTGATCGACCATGAGGGCGTCGGTTTCATGCTGGCCGAGAACATGATCGAGCTGCGCCAGTGCGAGCTGATCATCGACTGGTGCGCCGGCGTGCTCGATAGTGGCTCGCTCGGCACGGCCGAAAGCTCAATGGCGAAGGTTGCCGTGTCCGAGGCGCTTTACCGTATCGCCGACCGCTGCGTTCAGGTGATGGGCGGCACCGGGGTTTCGGGCGACACGGTGGTCGAACAGATCTTCCGCGAGCTTCGCGCCTTCCGCATCTATGACGGCCCGACCGAAGTCCACAAATGGTCGCTCGCGAAGAAGCTGAAGCGCGACCATGCGAAGGCGAACCAGGCATGACGGGCGCGACGGGGCAGGACGAGAACAGCGGCACCACGCCGGTCCGCGAGGGCTTCCGCTTCGACGAGGCGGCGCTGGCGCGCTGGATGGCGGAGCATGTGCCCGGCTTTGCCGGGCCGCTGACGGTCGAGCAGTTCAAGGGCGGGCAGTCCAACCCGACCTACAAGCTGGCGACGCCGGGCAAGTCCTATGTGCTCCGTCGCAAGCCGCCGGGGCAGCTGCTCAAGGGCGCGCATGCCGTCGAGCGCGAGGCCAAGGTGCTGACAGGGCTGGAGAAGGCCGGCTTCCCCGTCGCGCATGTCCACGCGCTCTGCACCGACGACAGCGTCATCGGCACCTGGTTCTACATCATGGACCTGGTCGAGGGCCGCATCTTCTGGGACGCCACGATCCCCGAGGTTTCGCGCGAGGAGCGGCCTGCCTATTTCGACGCGATGAACGCGACGATGGCCGCGCTCCACAATGTCGATTATGCGGCGGTCGGGCTGGCCGATTACGGAAAGCCAGGCAATTATTTCGAGCGGCAGATCGGGCGCTGGTCGAAGCAATATGTCGAGGATGTCGACGCGGGCCGCGATCCCGACATGGATCGGCTGATCGAATGGCTGCCGGCGCACA